>NZ_JAJQJF010000015.1:0-130635 GCF_021213615.1 Cupriavidus sp. UGS-1
CCGGCCGGTGCGACGCCGTCGCGGCCCGCGGCCGAGCCGGCCAGCGAGCGCGCCGCCAGCGCCGGCCCGGCCTACACCCTCAAGTAAGCAGCGGGCGCGGGCCACCGCCCGGTCGCCCCTGCCGTAGCACCCGCGCCATTGCGCGCGTGGCCGCCCCACGCAGCGCCCGGCGCCATTCCGGTCTTGTTGACCGTATTCGCTGTCATTCGCTGAAATTCGCCTGATTTCTTTCCGGGGAACCGACTCGCCATGAAACTCGCTATCGCCGGCGCCTCCGGCCGCATGGGCCGCATGTTGATCGAATATGTGCTGGACGCCGAGGGCGTGACGCTGGCCGGCGCGCTCGATGCGCCCGGCGCCGCTGCGCTGGGGCAGGACGCGGGCCTGTTCCTCGGCCGCCAGACCGGTGTCACGATCACCTCGGACATCGAGGCCGCGCTGGCCGGTGCGGACTGCCTGATCGACTTCACCCGCCCCGAGGGCACGCTGGCCCACCTGCAGGTGGCGCGCCGTCTCGGCGTCAAGATGGTGATCGGCACCACGGGCTTCGACGATGCCGGCAAGGCCGCGCTGGCCGAGGCCGCGCAGTCGATCGGCGTGGTCTTCGCCGCCAATATGAGCGTCGGCGTCAACGCGACCTTCAAGCTGCTCGAGGTGGCCGCGAAGATGCTGGCTTCGGGCTACGACATCGAGATCATCGAGGCCCACCATCGCCACAAGGTCGACGCGCCGTCGGGCACCGCGCTGAAGATGGGTGAGGTCATCGCCGAAGCGCTCGGCCGCGACCTGAAGACCTGCGGCGTGTTCGCCCGCGAGGGCCATACCGGCGAGCGCGAAGGGAATTCGATCGGGTTTGCCACGGTGCGCGGCGGCGATATCGTCGGCGACCACACCGTGCTGTTCGCCGGCATCGGCGAGCGCATCGAGATCACGCACAAGGCCTCGAGCCGCCAGTCGTATGCCGATGGCGCGGTACGCGCCGCCCGCTTCCTGGCCGGCAAGCCGAACGGGATGTTCGACATGCAGGACGTACTGGGCCTGAAGTAAGTCCTGCCATGCACGCGCCTGCGGCCCCCGCGATGGCGGGCGCAGGCCGTTTCCGCCGGCCACCGCCGGTTATAATCGGCGCTTTCCGCACGCCGCAACGGCCGGCGTGCCTTCCACCGCTGCCAGATTCCACATTGCCGATGCGCCGCGTGCGCACCGCTGTCCCAACCATGCAAGACAAATACCTCCCCGCCGAAGTCGAAGAATCCGCCCGCCAGCACTGGCAAGCCATCGATGCCTATCGCGTCGACGAGCACGCGGTGGGCCCCGACGGCAAGGAGAAGCCCAAGTTCTATGCCTGCTCGATGCTGCCGTATCCGTCGGGCAAGCTTCATATGGGCCACGTGCGCAACTACACGATCAACGACGTGATGGCGCGCTACCTGCGCATGAACGGCCATAACGTGCTGATGCCGATGGGCTGGGACGCCTTCGGCATGCCGGCCGAGAACGCCGCGATCAACAACCGCGTGGCGCCGGCCGCCTGGACCTACGACAACATCGCGTACATGAAGAAGCAGATGGCGTCGATGGGCCTGGCGATCGACTGGTCGCGCGAGGTCGCCACCTGCGATCCGAACTACTACCGCTGGAACCAGTGGCTGTTCCTGAAGATGCTGGAGAAGGGCATCGCCTATCGCAAGACCGGCACCGTCAACTGGGATCCGATCGACCAGACCGTGCTGGCCAACGAGCAGGTGATCGACGGCCGCGGCTGGCGCTCCGGCGCGGTGGTCGAAAAGCGCGAGATCCCGATGTACTACCTCGGCATCACGCAATACGCGGAGGAACTGCTGGGCGAGCTCGAAGGCCTGGGCTGGCCCGAGCGCGTCAAGGTGATGCAGCAGAACTGGATCGGCAAGAGCGAGGGCGTGCGCTTCGCCTTCCCGCACGCGATCGTCGGCGACGACGGCGAGCTGATCGGCGGCGGCAAGCTGTATGTGTTCACCACGCGCGCCGACACCATCATGGGTGTGACCTTCTGCGCGGTCGCCGCCGAGCACCCGCTGGCAACGCACGCCGCCTCGACCAATCCGGAACTGGCCGCCTTCATCGACGAGTGCAAGCACGGCTCGGTGATGGAAGCCGACATGGCGACCATGGAAAAGAAGGGCATGCCGACCGGCCTGAAGGTCGTGCACCCGCTGACCGGCGAGCCGGTCGATGTCTGGGTCGGCAACTACGTGCTGATGAGCTACGGCGACGGCGCGGTGATGGGCGTGCCCGCCCACGACGAGCGCGACTTCGCCTTCGCGCGCAAGTACGGCCTGCCGATCAAGCAGGTCATCGACGTCGAGGGTCGGCCGTTCTCGACCGAGGCCTGGCAGGACTGGTACGCCGACAAGGAACATGGCCGCTGTATCCATAGCGGCCACTACGACGGCCTGCACCATCGCGCCGCGGTCGACGCGATCGCCGCCGACCTGGCCGCCAAGGGCCTGGGCGAGAAGAAGGTGACCTGGCGCCTGCGCGACTGGGGCATTTCGCGCCAGCGCTACTGGGGCACGCCGATCCCGCTGATCCATTGCGACAGCTGCGGCGTGGTGCCGGTGCCAGAGCAGGACCTGCCGGTGGTGCTGCCCGAGGACCTGGTGCCGGACGGCAGCGGCAATCCGCTCGCCAAGGATCCGCGCTTCCTCGAATGCACCTGCCCGTCCTGCGGCAAGCCGGCCCGGCGCGAGACCGACACGATGGATACGTTCATCGACTCGTGCTGGTACTACATGCGCTATACCTGCCCGGACGCGGCCACGATGGTCGATGCGCGCAACGACTACTGGATGCCGATGGACCAGTACATCGGCGGCATCGAACACGCGATCCTGCACCTGCTGTACGCGCGCTTCTGGACCAAGGTGATGCGCGACCTGGGCCTGGTCAAGTTCGGCGAGCCGTTCACCAACCTGCTGACGCAGGGCATGGTGCTGAACGAGACCTACTATCGCGAGGACGCCAGCGGCAAGAAGCACTGGTTCAATCCCGCCGACGTCGATGTGAAGACCGACGAGCGCGGCCGCCCGGTCGGCGCGACGCTGAAGGCCGACGGCCAGCCGGTCGAGATCGGCGGCGTCGAGAAGATGTCGAAGTCCAAGAACAACGGCATCGACCCGCAGGCACTGATCGACCAGTACGGCGCCGACACCGCGCGCCTGTTCACGATGTTCGCCGCGCCGCCCGAGCAGCAGCTCGAGTGGAGCAGCTCGGGCGTCGAGGGCGCGTCGCGCTTCCTGCGCCGCGTCTGGGCCTATGGCCAGGCCAATGCCGAGGCGATCCGGGCGGCCGGCGCCGGCGGTGAAGCCGTCGACGCGGACCGCGCGCTGCGCCGCGACGTGCATGGCGTGCTGCGCCAGGCCAACTACGATTACCAGCGGATCCAGTACAACACCGTGGTGTCCGCCGCGATGAAGATGCTCAACGCGCTGGAAGACGCCAAGTCGGCTTCGCCGGCCGGGCGCCGCGAGGGCTTCGGCATCCTGTTGCGCGTGCTGTACCCGGTGGTGCCGCACATCACCCACGTGCTGTGGCAGGAGCTGGGCTACGCCACCGCGCATGGCGATCTGCTCGATGCGCCGTGGCCGCAGGTCGACGAGGCCGCGCTGGTGCAGAGCGAGATCGAGCTGGTGCTGCAGGTCAACGGCAAGGTCCGCGGCAGCCTGACGGTGCCGGCCGACGCCGACCGCGCCGCGATCGAGGCGATGGCCGCCGCCAGCGAGACCGTCGCCAAGTTCGCTGCCGGTGCCGCGCCGAAGAAGATCGTGGTGGTGCCCGGCCGCCTGGTCAATGTGGTGGTCTGAGGCGGGCCGCCCTGCAATGGCATCCCGCCGCCGCGCCATCGTCCCAATCAAAGGAATCGCGCCATGACTAGACCGAACCCGAATCGCCGCGCTGTGCTGGCCGCGCTGCTGGCCGCCGGTGCGCTGGCCGGCTGTGGCTTCCATCTGCGCGGCAGCTCGGACTTCGCCTTCAAGCGGCTGTATGTCGGCATCCCGAAGAACTCGCTGATGGGCGCCGAACTGACGCGCGCGATCCAGGGCGGTTCCGACACCATCGTCGTCACCGATCCGAAGCAGGCCGACGCGCTGCTCGACGTGCTCGAGGACACCCGCACGCGGACCGTGCTGTCGATCACGACGGCCGGTGTCGTGCGCGAATACCGGCTGACCCAGCGCTTCACGTTCCGGCTGCGCGATGCGGCCGGCCGCGAGATGATCGCGCCGTCGCAGATGGTGCTGTTCCGCGACCTGACCTACAACGAGGCCAACGCGCTGGCCAAGGGCTACGAGGAAGAGCAGCTGTATCGCGACATGCAGCGCGACATCGTGCAGCAGCTGATGCGCCGGCTCGCCGCCGCCAAGCCCGCCTGAGGCCGCGCACGGCGCACGCACAGGCAACACGGACACGACAGGCAAGCCAAGCGGACACGGCCCACCGGATGCAGCTCAAGCTCGACGCCCTCGACGGTCACCTGCGCCAGGCCCAGACGCGCGGGTTGGCACCGCTGTACGTGGTACACGGCGACGAGCATCTGCTGGTGCTCGAGGCGGTCGACCGTCTGCGCCAGGCGGCGCGCGACGCCGGCTACAGCGAGCGCGACGTGCTGGTGTCCGAGCGCGGCTTCCAGTGGAGCCAGCTGCTGGAGGCGCAGCAATCGATGTCGCTGTTCGGGGACCGCAAGATCGTCGAGCTGCGCATTCCGTCCGGCAAGCCAGGCAAGGAAGGCGGCGAGGCGCTGCGCGCGGTGGCGGCGCAGCTGGCGGGCGCGCAGTCCGCGTCCGATCTGGTGATGCTGATCACGCTGCCGCGGCTGGACTTCGCCGCGTCGAAATCCGCCTGGTTCCAGGCGCTCGAGGGCGCCGGCGTCTCGATCAAGGTCGACAACGTCGATCGCAGCCGGCTGCCGGCCTGGGTCGGCGAGCGGCTGGCGCTGCAGAACCAGCGCGTGGAACCGGGCGAACCGGGCCGCCGCGCGCTGCAGTTCATTGCCGACAAGGTCGAGGGCAACCTGCTGGCCGCGCATCAGGAAATCCAGAAGCTCGGGCTGCTGTACCCGGCCGGCGTGCTGACCTTCGACCAGGTCCACGACGCGGTACTCAATGTCGCCCGCTACGACGTGTTCAAGCTGTCCGAGGCGATGCTCGGCGGCGACGTGCCGCGGCTGGTGCGGATGCTCGAAGGACTGCGCGGCGAGGGCGAGGCCACGGTTCTGGTGCTGTGGGCGCTGACCGAGGAAATTCGCGTATTATCCAAGGTCCGGCAGGGGCTGGCCGGCGGCAAGCCGATGGGCGTGCTGACCCGCGAGCTGCGCATCTGGGGACCGCGCGAGAAGCTGGTGCCGCAGGCCGCGCAGCGGCTGTCCACCGAGCGCCTCGAGGCCGCGCTGGCGATGGCCGCGAAGCTGGACCGGCAGACCAAGGGGCTGCGCGTCGACGGCATGCCGGCCGAGCCGTGGGATGGCCTGCTGCAGCTGGCGCTGATGATCGCGCGCTGATCCCCCGCGGTTCCAACGCTGCCCTGCGGCCGAGCGCCGCCGGAACCCGCGCCGCCGCGCCGCCCGCAGCGCGACCCGCCAAAATACAAGATTGCCAGGCCGCACCGACCGGCCCCCGATATGAACGAGCTCGACCTCTACCAGTACATGGACCGCGTCGGCCGCCAGGCCCGCGCCGCATCGCGCGCGATGGCGCGCGCATCGACCGCCGACAAGAACCGCGCGCTGCTGACCATCGCCGCCGCGATCCGACGCGACGCCGAGCAGTTGAAGGCCGTCAATGCGCGCGATGTCGAGCGCGCCCGCGCCAACGGCCAGGACGCCGCCTTCGTCGACCGCCTGACGCTGTCGGACAAGGCCATCGCGACGATGGCCGCGGGCCTCGAGCAGATCGCCGCGCTGCCCGATCCGATCGGCGAGATCGGCAACATGAAATACCGGCCGACCGGCATCCAGGTCGGCCAGATGCGCGTGCCGCTCGGCGTGATCGGCATCATCTACGAGTCGCGTCCCAATGTGACGATCGACGCCGCGGCGCTGTGCCTGAAGTCCGGCAACGCGACCATCCTGCGCGGCGGTTCGGAAGCGATCGAATCGAATACCGCGCTGGCCCGGCTGGTCGCCGAGGGCCTGGCCGAAGCCGGTCTGCCGGCCGAGGCGGTGCAGGTCGTCGAGACCACCGACCGCGCCGCGGTCGGGCGCCTGATCACGATGACGGAATATGTCGACGTGATCGTGCCGCGCGGCGGCAAGAGCCTGATCGCGCGGCTGATGGAAGAGGCGCGCGTGCCGATGATCAAGCATCTGGACGGCATCTGCCACGTCTACGTCGACGCCGACGCCGACCTCGACAAGGCGGTGCGCATCTGCGACAACGCCAAGACGCAGCGCTACGCGCCGTGCAACACGATGGAAACGCTGCTGGTCGCCGAATCGATCGCCGCGCGCGTGCTGCCGCCGCTGTGCAAGATCTACCAGCAGAAGGGCGTCGAGCTGCGGGTCTGCCCGGCCACGCGCGCCACGCTGGAAGCGGCCGGCATCAAGGGGCTGGTCGATGCCACCGAGGAGGACTGGCGCCTCGAATACCTGGCGCCGGTGCTGGCAATCCGCACGGTGTCCGGCCTCGACGAGGCGATCGCCCATATCAATACCTACGGCTCGGCCCATACCGATTCGATCGTCACCGAGAACTATTCGGCCGGCATGCGTTTCCTGCGCGAGGTCGATTCGGCCAGCGTGATGATCAACGCGTCGACGCGTTTCGCGGACGGCTTCGAATACGGCCTGGGCGCGGAGATCGGCATCTCGAACGACAAGCTGCACGCACGCGGCCCGGTCGGCCTCGAAGGACTGACCTCGCTGAAGTACGTGGTGTTCGGCCACGGCGAGATTCGCACGTAAATCGCCGCGTCATACGGATCGCCGATGCTCTGGGTCAAATCGCTGCATATCGTCTTCGTGGTCTCCTGGTTCGCCGGGCTGTTCTATCTGCCGCGCATCTTCGTCAATCTGGCGATGGAGACCGATCCCGCCGCGGTGACGCGGCTGCTGGCGATGGCGCGCAAGCTGCTGCGCTTCATGACGATGCTGGCGATCCCCGCGCTGGCGTTCGGCCTGTGGCTCTATCTGCGCTATGGCATCGGGCGCGGCCCGGGGCAGGGCTGGATGCATGCCAAGCTGGCGCTGGTGCTGGTGCTGCTCGGCTATCACCATGGCTGCGCGGTGCTGCTGCGCAAGTTCGAGGCCGGCCGCAATACCCGCTCGCACCGCTTCTACCGCTGGTTCAACGAACTGCCGGTGCTGGTGCTGCTGGCGATCGTGGTGCTGGTGGTGGTCAAGCCGTTCTGACGCCCTCTGACATCCCGTTCTGACGCTGTATCTCTTCGCCTGAACCCATTCCCGAGGAACCGATGAGCAAGCAGATCGACTACTACTTCTCGCCGCAGTCGCCGTACGTCTATCTCGGCCACGCGCGCTTTACCGAGATCGCCGCCCGTCATGGCGCCCAGGTCAATCTGAAGCCATGCGACCTGGGCAAGGTGTTCGCGACCTCGGGCGGTCTGCCGCTGGCCCAGCGGCCGCCGCAGCGCCAGGCCTACCGGCTGATCGAACTGGCGCGCTGGCGCGACTACCTCGGCGTGCCGCTCAATCTGGAGCCGAAGTACTTTCCGGTCTCGGGCGACGCCGCCAGCCGGCTGATCATCGCGGCGCGGCTGGCGCATGGCACCGCGCGCGCGATGGCGCTGCTCGGGGCGATCGGTCAGGCGCTGTGGGCGCAGGAGCGGAATATCGCCGATGCCGCCACGCTGGCCGAGCTGGCCGATCGCCTGGACTTGGATGGCGCGGCGCTGCTCAAGGCCAGCGAAGGGCAGGGCGTGCAGGACGAATACGCGCGCCATACGCAAGATGCGATCTCGGCCGGCGTGTTCGGCGCGCCGTGGTATGTCTACGAAGGCCAGCCGTACTGGGGCCAGGACCGGCTCGACTTTCTCGATCGCGCGCTGGCGGCCGCCTGAGCGCGGTCCGTGCCGGCCCAGGCCGGCGCCGGTGCCTCCGTCCGCCACGGCGGACGTTTTTGTTTGAAGCGGCTTGTGCCGCCGTTTCGCCTGCTGTTTATTTGACCTGTCGCGACCACTGGACCATTCGCGACTTTCTTGCGACCCGTTCGCGACCTTTTGCCGGACCGCTGTGATGACCCAAGCCTTCTTCGCCCCCTGCCCGCGCGGCCTCGAGAGCGCGCTCGCCGACGAGCTGCGCGAGATCGCCGTGCGGCCCGATGTCGACGCCCTGGCGCCGTTCGACGTCCATCGCGAGGTGCCGGGCGGCGTCAGCTTTTCCGGCGACATGGCGGCCGCCTACGCGGTCAACCTGCATTCGCGCATTGCCAGCCGCGTGCTGCTGCGGGTCGCCGCCCGCGGCTACCGCCACGAGGACGACATCTACGAGCTGGCGCGCGCGCAGCGCTGGGACCAGTGGTTCGGTCCGGACGAGACCATCAAGATCGAACTGACCGCGCACCGCTCGCCGCTGCGCAGCCTGAACTTCACCGCGCTGCGGGTCAAGGACGGCGTCTGCGACGCGATGCGCGAGCGCCTCGGTGCACGGCCCAGCGTCGATACCGCCAGCCCCGACGTACGGATCTACGCGCACCTGACCGAGCACGACTGTACGCTGTACCTGGACACCACCGGCGAGCCGCTGTTCAAGCGCGGCTGGCGCATGGAGAAGGGCGAGGCGCCGCTGAAGGAGAATCTGGCCGCGGGCATCCTGCGGCTGGCAGGCTGGACGCCGGGCAAGACCGCGCGGCCCTTCTACGACCCGATGTGCGGCAGCGGCACGTTCCTGGTCGAGGCGGCGCAGGTCGCGCTCGGTCTCGCTCCCGGGGCGGCACGCAGCTTTGCCTTCGAATGGCTCAAGGGCATCGACCAGAAGCCGTGGAAGGCGCTGAAGAGCGAGGCCCAGGCCGCCAGCCGGCGCGCCGCTGCGGCGGCATCGGCGTCGGACCTCGCCATCGCGGGCAGCGATATCTCGACCGACATGCTGGCGATGGCGAGCGCCAACTGGCAGCGTGCCGGCTTGCCGGGCGAGCTGCGCACCAAGCAGGTCGATGCGCGCCACGTGCAGCCGCCATTCGCGGAACCCGGCCTGTTGCTGCTGAATCCGCCCTATGGCGAGCGGATCGCGGTGCGCGGCCAGCGCCGGCCCGCATTCGACGAGGCGCCGGTGGACAGCGCCGAGGAAGACGCCGCCAACCAGTTCGCCAGCGCGTTCGCGACGACGCTGAAGCAGCATTTTGCCGGCTGGGAGGCGTGGATCTTTACCGGCGACCTGTCGCTGCCGCGCCGGCTGCGGCTGAAGGAATCGCGGCGGGTGCCGCTGTATAACGGCGCCATCGAATGCCGGCTGTTCCGCTTCGAGATGGTGAAGGGCGGGAACCGGGCGCAGTCGTGACGGCCTGATGGTGTTCTCCCTCTCCCCCTAGGGGAGAGGGTCGGGGAGAGGGAAAACGGCGCCTGCATAACCACCGCGGCCTGCCCTCTCCCCCGACCGCTCTCCCGCAAGGGGGAGAGGGGAGAGAACCGGCAGTACCTCTCAACGCCCCGTCAAACTGCCTTCGTTGCGCTCGAATTCCGTCAGGAAGGTCCTGAAGCTGACCACCGGCTCGTCCAGCAGATGGCGCGGCAGGTCGAACAGCGCGTACAGGAATTCCTCGCGGCCCTCGACGCGCTCGGCCGGCAGGCAGTATTGCTCCCAGTCGACGCAGGCCGGCGTGTACATGCCGTTGCCGGGCCAGAAGAACGGCACGATGCGGCCTTCGCGCAGGCCCTCGGTCAGCGCCGCCGGCGCATCGTAGGCCTCGGCCGACTCGACCTGGCTGGTCAGGCTGGTGCGGGTCTCGATCACCATCAGCGTGGCCTGGCCCTGCGCGGTCAGCAGCAGGATGCCGGCCGGGTTCGGGTACAGGTAGTACTCGACGAAGCCGTAGCGCGCCGCCAGCTGCCGCACGCGCTCGGCCATCGCGGCATCGGACAGGAACGAGAACGAGTGCCGCGTCAGCAGGTCGCGCAGCGTGTGCGACAGCGTGGTGAAGTACTGCTGCTGCAGCGCGTCGATCTCCTGGTCCAGGCGCTCGACCATATTGCTGTCGTGCTTCTTGACGTAGCGGTCGATCAGCCCGTGGTTGAAGCCCTGCACCGCGACCCCCTCGTCGGCGGTGCCGGTCAGCAGGATGGTCTTGCACGGCAGGTCCTGCAGCGCGCGGCAGAATTCGAGCCCGTCCATCTGCGGCATCGAATAGTCGACCACGATCACGCCGGGCTGCACGAAGCGGTGAATGTCATGGATCTGCCGGTGGATGCGGTCGATATCGAGCTGCACGGTGCGGCGCTCGGTCAGGAACGTCAGGTCGTCGTGCGTGACGCGCACCGGCAGGAAGCCGGTGAAGCGCGTGGTGTAGGCCTCGCGGATCCACTGCAGCGCCTCGCGCGGGTCGGTGAAGGTGACCACCGGGCGGGTCCGGTCCATCTGGAAGACCAGGCTGTCCATGAACGAACGGCTGTCGTCGACCAGCACGGTCAGGATCGGATGTTGGAAGACCGGCAGATGCCGGTCCTGCGGATTGAATGTCATGTCGCGTGCGACCCCGGGGAGGCGAAAAGCGGGTCCGGCTGCAGCGGGGAGCGCGGGGCCGGCGCCAGGGCCGCCATGGCCGGCGCATGCCGGCCCCCGCGGCCGAGGGCCAGTATAGCGCGCCGGAGCGGGGGCGCAACCGGCCCTGGAGTAGGGCCGGCGGCACAGCTTTTACGGGTGCGCGATCGCGGTCAGGCGACTGCCTTGACCATGTCCTCGACCACCTTCTTGGCGTCGCCGAACACCATCATCGTCTTGTCCATGTAGAACAGCTCGTTGTCCAGCCCGGCGTAGCCGGCCGCCATCGAGCGCTTGTTGACGATGATGGTCTTGGCCTTGTAGGCCTCCAGGATCGGCATGCCGGCGATCGGCGAGTTCGGGTCGGTCTTGGCCGCCGGGTTGACCACGTCGTTGGCGCCCAGCACCAGCACCACGTCGGCCTGGCCGAACTCGCTGTTGATGTCCTCCATCTCGAAGACCTGGTCGTACGGCACCTCGGCCTCGGCCAGCAGCACGTTCATATGGCCCGGCATCCGGCCCGCGACCGGGTGGATCGCGTACTTCACCGTGACGCCCTTCTCCGACAGCATCTCGGTCAGCTCCTTGAGCGCATGCTGGGCGCGCGCCACCGCCAGGCCGTAGCCGGGCACGATGATCACGGTCTCGGCATTGCCCATCAGGAAGGCCGCGTCGTCCGGCGAGCCGGACTTGACGTTGCGCTGCGCCTGCGCGCCGGCGGCGGCCGCGCTGCCGGCCTCGCCGCCGAAGCCGCCGAGGATCACGTTGAAGAACGAGCGGTTCATCGCCCGGCACATGATGTACGACAGGATCGCACCGGAGGAACCCACCAGCGAGCCGGCGATGATCAGCATCGGGTTGTTCAGCGAGAAGCCGATGCCCGCCGCCGCCCAGCCCGAGTACGAGTTCAGCATCGACACCACCACCGGCATGTCGGCGCCGCCGATCGGGATGATGATCAACACGCCGAGCACGAAGGCGATCGCCAGCATCACCAGGAATGGCACCCACTGCTGCGTCATGAAGAACGCGATGCCGAAGCCGACCATCGCTACCGCCAGCGCCAGGTTCAGCCAATGCTGGCCGGCGAACACCACCGGCGCACCCTGGAACAGCCGGAACTTGTAGCGGCCGGCCAGCTTGCCGAACGCGATCACGGAACCGGAGAACGTGATCGCACCGACGAAGCAGCCGATGAACAGCTCGATGCGGTTGCCCAGCGGAATCTCGTGCGAGCCGGCCGCGGTGATGCCGAAGGCGGCCGGTTCCGCCACCGCCGCGATCGCGATGAAGACCGCCGCCAGGCCGATCAGCGAGTGCATCGCCGCGACCAGCTCCGGCATCTTGGTCATCTCGACCTTCTTCGCGACGTAGGCGCCGATGCCGCCGCCGACCACCAGTCCGGCCAGGATCAGGCCGAGCCCGGTGCCGATCGACGACTGGCCGATGCCCGCGGCCAGGAACTCGTTCTTCAGCTTGACGATCAGCGCGACGGTGGTCAGCGCGGCGATCGCCATGCCGATCATGCCGAAGGCGTTGCCGCGGCGCGCGGTCGCCGGATGCGAGAGCCCCTTCAAGGCCTGGATGAAGCAGACCGAGGCCACCAGGTAGAGCAGCGTGACGACGTTCATGCTCATTGCGCGCCCTCCTTGTTGCCGGCCGGAGCCGACTTCTTCGGCTCCTTCTTCTTGAACATCTCCAGCATGCGCTGGGTCACCAGGAAGCCGCCGAACACGTTGACCGCGGCCAGGGCCACGGCCAGCGTGCCCATCGCGCGGCCGACGCCGCCTTCGGTCAGCCCCGCGGCCAGCATCGCGCCGACGATGATGATCGCCGAGATCGCGTTGGTGACCGCCATCAGCGGGGTATGCAGCGCCGGCGTAACCGTCCAGACCACGTGGTAGCCCACGTAGATCGCCAGCACGAAGATGATCAGGTTGATCACCGTGTGGTTCACCATCTCCATCGACTTCTCCTCCCGTTGCTTGAATTCGGTTGTCCGCGCAGTTTCCCGGCTATGGCGCGGCCGGCTTCGCCATTGGCTCGCCGGCCAGCGCCGGTGATGGCGTCCGTGCCGACGGCGGCACGAATACCCGCTCCCAGTCGCGCCGCATGCTGACCACGGTCCAGCGGTGCGCGGCGGCGGCCTTCAGCGACGCGCCATCCGGCTCCGTATAGGCCGACTCGCGCTGCGCGTCGTCATGGTCGATCAGCATCTGGAACGATGGCCCGTGCCGTCCCTGGCTGTAGGCCAGCATCGCGATATCGCCGGCGCCGCCGACATTGCCGGCCGCGAACACCGGCCGCTGGCCGATCTGCAGCGCGATATTGGCGGGTTTGTTCTCTTTGTCGTTGAAGCTGTCGACGCGCGGCTCGCGCCAGACCGCGTTCCCCTGGGCGGTTTCGCGAAAGCGCAGTGCCAGCCGGGAGCCAATCACCTGCTGTGGCGCGATGCCGTAGTAGTCCGCGGAGAACGCACGCATGAAGTCGGCGGTGGAACCCGCGCACAGCCAGGTCTGGTAGCCCTGCGCGCGCAGATGGGCGAGCAGCTCGAGCATCGGCTGGTAGATGCCGTCGCGCAGCGGCGCGCGGCTGCGGGGATGACGGGCGGCCGCGAGAAAGCGCCGCGTCTCGTCCTGGAACGATTCGACCGCGGTGTTGCCGTACACGGCGTGCAGCAGCTGCAGCGCCGCGGTGTCGCCGCGCTGCAGGTAGCCGCGCGGATCGGCGAGGAATTCGCGGTAGGGGCTTTGCGCGCCGAGCGCGGGTTCGGCGTCGGTGCGCGCGCGCGCCAGGTGCGCGACGAACAGCAGCTCGGCGCGCGGGTCCTCGCGCCACAGCGTGCCGTCGTTGTCGAAGATGGCGATGCGGTCCGCCGGGGCGACGAAGGCCGGGCCGCCCACCGTGGTGGTGTCGCGCACGAAGCGCAGGATCGCCTGCTTGGCGGGACCGTCGCGCCAGGAGGGCAGCGGGTCCGCCGCGGCGGAGGTCGGCGGGGCACCGCCGTCAGGCGATGGCGATGCGGGTGCCGATGCGGGTGTCGATACGCCCGCGCAGGCCGCGCAGCCCGCCGTCACGACAACGATCAGCCAGCGGCGCCATGCGCCAGGGCCACCGTTGGCATGCCGGGACTGCGGGCGAGACTGCCTGCGCGCGGCGATCATGGGATTACACCTTCTTGATTTCCTTGATGCGGTTGTTGTCGTCGACCAGCACGATCTTCGGCTTGTAGTCGGCCAGTTCCGCATCGCTCATCGGCGCGTAGGTGCAGATGATCAGGTGGTCCCCCAGGTGGGCGCGGCGGGCGGCGGCGCCGTTCAGCGAGATCTCGCCGGTGCCGCGCTTGCCCTTGATGATGTAGGTCGAGAAACGCTCGCCGTTGTTGACGTTATAGAGCTCGATCTTCTCGTACTCCTTCATGTCCGCCGCGTCGAGCAGATCCTCGTCGATGCCGCACGACCCCTCGTAGTGCAGGTCGGCCTGCGTCACGGTGACGCGATGCAGCTTGGCGCGCAGAATGATGCGTTGCATGGTGTTGCTTTCCTTCGTTGATGCTGGCGCCGCGACGGCTCGAACGTGGGGCCGCGGCACCGTGAAAACGCGCCCGGGATGGGCGCGGGGTTGAAATCGATGGTGGAGGGTCGGCGCTGCCGGCGCGCCGATCGCACCGGCGGCGCCGGGCCGGCTGCCGCTCAGGCGGCCTGGCGGGCCAGCGCGCCGTCCCTGCTGATCAGGCAGGCCGCGACGATATCGTCTTCCGCGTTGATTGTCAGCTTGCCGTCCTTGTCGACGATCAGCTTGAGGAAGTCGAGCACGTTGCGCGCGTACAGCGCGGAGGCGTCCGCCGCGACCATGCTGGCCAGATTGGTGTAGCCGACCAGCGTCACGCCATGGCGCTCGACTACCTCGTCCGCCACGGTCAGCGGGCAGTTGCCGCCTTGCGCGGCGGCCAGGTCGACCACCACCGAGCCGGGCTTCATCGCCTGCACGGTCTCTTCCTTGAGCAGCACCGGCGCACGCCGGCCCGGGATCAGCGCAGTCGTGATGACGATATCGGCCTGCTTCGCCCGCTCGTGCACCAGCGCGGCCTGGCGCTGCATCCAGCTTGCCGGCATCGGCCGCGCATAGCCGCCGACGCCCTGCGCGATCTCGCGCTCCTCGTCGGTTTCGAACGGCACGTCGAGGAATTTCGCGCCCAGCGATTCGATCTGTTCCTTGACCGCGGGCCGCACGTCGGAGGCCTCGATCACCGCGCCCAGCCGCTTGGCGGTCGCGATCGCCTGCAGGCCGGCGACGCCAGCGCCGAGAATCAGCACGCGTGCCGCCTTGACCGTACCGGCGGCGGTCATCAGCATCGGCATGAAGCGTTGGTAGTGGTTGGCGCCGACCAGCACGGCCTTGTAGCCGGCGATATTGGCCTGCGAGGACAGTACGTCCATGCTTTGCGCGCGCGTGGTGCGCGGCGCGGCTTCGAGCGCGAAGGCGACGATGCCGGCGGCCGCCATGCGCGCGTTGTTGTCGGCGTCGAACGGATCGAGCATGCCGACCAGCGCGGCGCCGGGGCGAATCTGCGTCAGTTCCTGCGGATCGGGAGCGCGTACCTTCAACACGAGCTCGGCGCCGAACGCGCGGGCGGCATCGACGATGCTGGCGCCGGCGGCCTCGTAGGCGGCGTCGGGACAGCTGGCGCGTACACCGGCACCGCTCTGCACGAGCACCTGATGGCCTTGGGCGACGTACTTCTTGACGGTCTCGGGGGTGGCGGCGACACGCGCTTCGCCGGCCCGTGTCTCCAGCGGGATACCGATCTGCATCGTCAGCTTCTCCTGTTGCGGTGCCGCTCCGGGCTACGGCCGGGCAGGCATCCGGGCTCGTTTGTCGGCGCCGCCGTCCAGCGCAGCGCACAATTTTTTCGCAGCTTACAGGAATCTGACGGCAATGGGGGCGATGCGGGCGCGATGTGGGGGAGAGGGGGCGATGTGGAGGAGATCGACTTGCGGTCCCCCGCCCGGGCCTGGCGCGGGCGGCCTCGCTGCAGCGGCGCGCGCCTGCCGGTAAAATGCCGGATTGCCTAAAACTTGTGCATCATGTCCCAAGACTGGAAAACCAGCGTCACCGTGGCGGCCGTGATCGAACGCGGTGGCCGCTTCCTGCTGGTCGAAGAAGAAACCCGCGACGGCCTGAAGCTGAATCAGCCGGCCGGCCACCTGGACCCGGGCGAGAGCCTGGTGCGCGCGGTGATCCGCGAAACGCTGGAGGAAACCGCGCACAGCTTCGAGCCGCGCGCGCTGCTCGGCTGCTATCTGGCCCGTTCGGTGACCTCGCCGACCACCCAGCATCCCGAGGGCGACATCACCTATGTGCGCTTCGCCTTCACCGGCGATCTGGGTCCGCTCGACAGCGGCCGCCCGCTCGACACCGGCATCGTCCGCACCGTCTGGCTCAGCGCCGACGAGATCCGCGCCTGTCCCGAACGCCATCGCTCGCCGCTGGTGCTGGCCTGCGTCGAGGACTATCTGGCGGGCAAGCGCTTCGCGCTCGATGCGCTGTACACGCATCCGTCGACGCTGATGCCGGGAGCCCATCCATGAGCGCAGCCAGCAACGCCGGATCGCTTGCCGCGGTCTCGACCCGTCCCGAACTGAACCCCGCCATCGGCCGCGGCGAGCGCGTCGTGGTCGGCATGTCGGGCGGGGTGGACTCGTCGGTCACCGCCTGGCTGCTGAAGCAGCAGGGCTACGAGGTGGTCGGCCTGTTCATGAAGAACTGGGAGGACGACGACGACAGCGAATACTGCTCGACGCGCCAGGACTGGCTCGACGTGGTCTCGGTGGCCGACCTGATCGGCGTCGACGTCGAGGCGGTCAACTTCGCCGCCGAGTACAAGGACCGCGTGTTCGCCGATTTCCTGCGGGAATATTCGGCCGGCCGCACGCCGAACCCGGACGTGCTGTGCAATGCCGAGATCAAGTTCAAGGCCTTCCTCGACCATGCGATGTCCCTCGGCGCCGAGCGCATCGCCACCGGCCACTATGCGCGCGTGCGGCAGGGCGAGCATGGCCGCTTCGAACTGCTGAAGGCGCTGGACCACACCAAGGACCAGAGCTACTTCCTGCATCGGCTCAATCAGGCGCAGCTGTCGCGCACGCTGTTTCCGCTGGGCGAAATCCCGAAGACGCAGGTGCGCGAGATCGCCGCCGAAATCGGCCTGCCGAACGCGAAGAAAAAGGATTCCACCGGCATCTGCTTTATTGGCGAACGTCCATTCCGGGATTTTCTGAATCGCTATCTGCCGACCAGGCCCGGGCCGATGAAGACGGCCGACGGCAAGGTCGTCGGCGAGCATATCGGCCTGGCGTTCTACACGCTGGGCCAGCGCAAGGGCATCGGTCTCGGCGGCAGCCGCGACGGCAGCGGCGACGCGTGGTACGTCGCGCGCAAGGACATGGCGTCGAACACGCTGTACGTGGTGCAGGGCCACGACCATCCGTGGCTGCTGTCGCCGACGCTGCGGGCCGCCGACCTGTCGTGGGTCGCCGGCGAAGCGCCGCGCGCGGGTACCGCGCTCAGCGCCAAGACGCGCTATCGGCAGAGCGACGCGCCGTGCGTGGTCGGCGCGATCGACGGTGACGATCTTCAGCTGCGCTTCGACGAGGCGCAGTGGGCGG
This sequence comes from Cupriavidus sp. UGS-1, assembly GCF_021213615.1. Lineage (NCBI taxonomy): Bacteria > Pseudomonadati > Pseudomonadota > Betaproteobacteria > Burkholderiales > Burkholderiaceae > Cupriavidus > Cupriavidus sp. UGS-1. Next base: position 17,353 of record NZ_JAJQJF010000015.1, read on the forward strand.
TCACGCCGGGCCAGTCGGCGGTGCTGTACGACGGCGAGGTGTGTCTTGGCGGAGGCATCATCCAGTAAGGGCCGCGTGGCCAGCGGCACGATCGGCAACAGCAGGCGGTAGAAGCGAAAGCGGGCGGAATTACGGCAAAGCGGGGGGCAGGGAGTTGGCGCACCATTCGCATTCGTGCGGCGCCGGCGATGGTGCCCCCGATGGTGCCCTCGATGGCGCGCCCGATGGCGCGCCCGATGGCGCGACCGATGGCGCGACCGATGGCGCGCGATAGTGCCCCGCATCGGGGTCCCCGACTTCCCGAGTTCCACGCGGCAAGGCGCCAAGCGGCCTTGCCCATGCTTGCCTGCCATGCCCCTGAATCCGCCTGTTACTGGCCGTGCGCCTTCCGCGCCGTCCTTCCTGCCTGTCGCCGAGCCGACGGCCTTTCCTTCCTCCCATCCCGCCAGCACCGGTGCGCTTGCCATCGCGCCGCCACCGGGACAGCCGGCGTCGTCCGCCAGCAAGGCCACCATCGACCTGGTTCCTTGCCATGTCTGGCAACAGGTGGCCGGCATGCTGCCACCGCGAACCTGCGCCAACCTGGCCCGCGCGTCGAAATCGATGCTGCAAGCGCTACGCAACGCGCTGCATGCCGACAAACTGCTGCACCACGCGCGGCGAGCGGCGACGCCGTCCACGATCGCGCCGATATTGCGCGAATGCACTTCCGGGACGCACGCCTTGACCGACCAGCATCGCGACAAACGGCAATGCCTGGCCCCGGGACAGCACGTCGTTCCGACAGCGCGGAGGGCCGAGATCCTGGCCACGCTGGTGCGGCGTGTCTTTCAGCTGCCCTATCTGGCGAGCCGGCGGCAGCACGATATCGCCAGGGCGGTGCTCGATCTGCCGGCATCGGTTCGTGCCGGCCCGCTTCAGCGACTGCTGGCTGCTGCGGGCTACCGGACCCGCACCGAAGCCGATTCCGCAGGCGCCGTCTGGGAGGAGTACGGCGTCTCGCCCGATGACCTGATCGTCGCGGTCATGGAGCTGCCGGCGAGCCAGCGCGGACCGTCGCTGTGCGCCTATCTGCGCCTCTGCGCGCGGCCGCTGTCCGAACAGGGGCTGGCGCTGTGGATCGACGCCGGACGGACCCTGCCGCTCGAGCAGCGCGTGGATCTGCTGCTGACGCTGCTGGAGCGCGTGCGTTGGCGTAGCGGCATGCCGGCGCTTGCCGATCGCCACCTGCAACTGCTGCAAGCCAATGGCGAACTGCTCGATGCCAGGCGACGTCCGCTGTCGGCGCAAACGGCGCTGTTGCTCGAGCTGGTCAAGACGCTGGAGTGCGACCGTAGCAACACCACCTTGGGACCGGGATTCCAGAGCGCGACATGGCCGACGGTGTGGAATGCCGTGCTGGATTCCACGCAGGCGCTGTCCGTCGAGGACCGGGCCGTTGTGATCAAGGCCATGGCCTGGGTAGCGAACGAATGGGCGCCGCCTGGGACGGCGGACCGCCTCCGTGCCACCGCCGATGGGCTCTTGCCGGCGGACCGGGAAGCGGTGGCGGCAGTGCTTCGGTATGTCGAGGGGGGTGGCCCTTCCCCGGCCGAGCCACTGGCGGCGGTTTCCGAGTTCAGGGCGTTCGTCAAGGCCATCCTGAAAACCACCCGGGATGAAGCCGTCATCCTGGAGCGCTACGCCGGTCTGCCGGAGGACGTACAGCTGGCCGCCCAGGACAGCGCGAGGGCAACGGCATATCGGTGCGACAGCGACCTCGTGGTCTGGGGACCGCTGGCGGGTGCCATGCTGGCGCACACGACCAACGCGCGGCGTCACGCCGGGTGGCTCGATGCCGGGCTCGCCAGGGCATGGCGTTCGATGATGGTCGAAATGCGGGAACCGCCTCCGGAGTGGAGTCGCATCTGGCGGGACATCATCGCCGCGGCGCTGTCCCGAGTCGAGCCAACGCTGCGCGCCCAGGTCCTGGATGCGCTGGCGGTCAAGTTCAGGAAGATCGATGAACGCGCGTGGCTGCTGCAGCAGACCCGGACGCTGCCATCGACACTGCAGGCGCAGGTCCTGTGCCGGCTGGCGATGTTCGACCTGCGCAAATGGAGCGGCGATCGGAAGGGTGTGCAACTTGCCGCCAGACCGCTACTGGAACAACTGATTGCCGCCACCGCGGCATTGCCCGGCCAGTATCAGGGTTTGCCGCTGCTCGCCCTGTGCGAGTTGCGCGCGCAGCCGACGCGGCATGCGGCGCTGCGAGACGTCTGGAAGCGCTTCGATGCGATCCGCTGGGCAGCGCCGCCCGAGGACAGGCGTTTCGACTGACCCTCGGGCGGGCACCGGCTCAACCGCGTGGCGGTTCCGTATCGATGAACGACTGGCGCTTGCTGATCTTGTCGTGGAAAGCGACCAGGTTGGGATGGCGCTCGCGCCAGGCAATGTCCGGGAAGCGGAAGTCCAGATAGGACAGCGCGCAGCCGACCGCGACGTCGGCCAGCGAATAATGGTTGCCGGCGCACCAGGTGCGATCGGCCAGGCCGTTGGCCATTGCCACCAGCGCACTGTCGATCTTGCCAAGCTGGCGGCGCACCCAGCGCTCGCTGCGCTCGGCCGGCTCGCGTTGCGTATGTTCCAGCCGCGCCAGCAGCGCCGCGTCGAGCAGGCCGTCGGCCAGCGCCTCCCAGCAGCGCACCTCGAGCCGCTCGCGGCTGCCTTGCGGAATCATGCGGCTGACGGGCGTCAGCGTATCGACGTACTCGACGATCACGCGCGAATCGAACACCGCGCCGCCGTCCTCCATCACCAGGCAGGGCACCTTGCCGAGGGGATTGAATTGACCGATCGCCGTGTCCGGCGACCACACGTCGACTTCCACCATCTGATAGTCGATCTTCTTCTCGGCCATCACCACGCGCACCTTGCGCGCGTAAGGGCTGGTCTGCGATGCGTACAGCTTCATGTTCTCCCCTTGAGCTCGTTATGAAGTGCATCGGGCGCTCCGCAGCGGGAGCGGCTGGCCTCGTGCGCCGGCGGTGGCGCGCGGGTCCGGTCTGCCTTGATGCACTTCGTAACAGGCCGCTGGCTCGGCGTGGCGAGTATAACCGCCCGGGAGGCCGTTCCGGCACGGCGCCGGCGCCGAACGGGCGCCCCGCGGGGCTGCCCGCAACACTGGCGACGATCGCGCGGCGCAGCGGGGAGGGCGGTGGTAAAATCGCGGCTTTCCAGCGCCGGCTGCCAGGCCGGTGCACCGGTTCGCGCCGGATTGCGCAGGATCGTTCCCGGCTTTGTATGCGTTTGAGTACATAGGCTGTGCCAGCGCAGCGCGCCCGCCGACCGTTCCAGGTTTTCCTCTTCATTCCCTCCCGCCGTCTGCCAGCATGTCCGCTACCGCCTCCCCCGCCGCGCTCTCGCCGCTCACCGCCCTGTCCCCGATCGATGGCCGCTATGCCGCCAAGGCCGACCCGCTGCGCGAATGGCTGTCCGAGGCCGCCTTCATGCGCCACCGCGTCAAGGTCGAAGTCCATTGGCTGATTGCGCTGGCCCGTACCGGCCTGCCCGACATGCCGAAGTTCTCGGCGCAGTCGGAAGCCGCGCTGCTGGCGCTGGTCGAGCACTTCAGCGAAGCCGACGCGGCGCGGATCAAGGAGATCGAGGCGGTCACCAATCACGACGTCAAGGCGGTCGAGTACTGGATGAAGGAGCGCGTGCAGGACAACGCCGAGCTGGTGGCCGCCAGCGAATTCATCCACTTCGCCTGCACCTCCGAAGACATCAACAACACCTCGCACGGCATGATGCTCAAGGGCGCGCGCGACAGCGTGCTGGTGCCGACGCTGCGGCGCGTGCATGCGCGGCTGGTCGAACTGGCGCACGCCAACGCGCGCGAGCCGATGCTCTCGCGCACGCACGGCCAGCCGGCCAGCCCGACCACGCTCGGCAAGGAAATGGCCAACGTCGCCGCGCGCCTGGCCCGTGCGATCGACCGGATCGAACGCGTCGAGCTGCTCGGCAAGATGAACGGCGCGGTCGGCAACTACAACGCCCACCTGTCGGCCTATCCGGAGTTCGACTGGGAAGCGTTCTCGCGCGACGTCATCGAGAACCGGCTGGGCCTGGCCTTCAACCCCTACACGATCCAGATCGAGCCGCACGACTACATGGCCGAGCTGTTCGACGCGGTGGCCCGTGCCAACACCATCCTGCTGGACCTGGACCGCGATGTCTGGGGCTATATCTCGCTGGGCTACTTCAAGCAGAAGACCAAGGCCGGCGAGATCGGCTCGTCGACGATGCCGCACAAGGTCAATCCGATCGACTTCGAGAACTCCGAGGGCAACCTGGGCCTGGCCAACGCGCTGCTGCGCCACCTGTCGGAGAAGCTGCCCGTTTCGCGCTGGCAGCGCGACCTGACCGACTCGACGGTGCTGCGCAATATCGGCGTCGCGTTCGGCTACAGCCTGCTGGCCTACGAGGCCTGCCTGCGCGGCCTGGGCAAGCTCGAGACCAACCCGGAGCGGCTGGCCGAGGACCTGGACAACTGCTGGGAAGTGCTGGCCGAGCCGGTGCAGACCGTGATGCGCCGCCACGGCATCGCCAATCCCTATGAGCAACTGAAGGAACTGACCCGCGGCAAGGGCATCTCGCGCGAGGCGCTGCGCACCTTCATCGAGGGCCTGGCGATCCCCGACGAGGCCAAGGCTCGGCTGCTCGAGATGACGCCGGGCAGCTATATCGGCCGCGCGGTGGAACTGGCCGAGCGGTTGAAGTAGGGAAGCAAGGCGCGGTACCGGATCGCGCCTCTCTCGTCCCTTCGCCTCTCTCGTCCCTTTGTCACCGAGCCGCCCCATGGGGCGGCTTTTTGCTTCCTGGGCGCCTTGTCCGGTTGGCCTGGCCGGTCAATTCGGCAGCGTAAGGAGGCGACACGATGTGCCCACCTCCTATTTCATAGGGGGGCCGAATCGGTACCATTTCCCACATGACTGGAAGACTGGCGCACCCACTACAGTTGGCATATGCTTTGACATATGCCAAGGGGTGTACCATGACGACGACAACGGAAGGCAGGCATGTGCGGCTTTTCCGCAATGGCCGCAATCAGGCAGTGCGGATACCGCGCGAATTCGAGTTACCCGGAGAGGAGGCGATCATGCGTAAAGAAGGCGACAAGCTGATCATCGAACCGATTCCTGCGACGTCGTTCCGGGCGCTTCTCACGCAGTGGGAGCCGCTCGACGAGACGTGGCCGGACATCGATGACCGGCCTCCCGAGCCGGTGGATCTTTGATGGCGTTGTACCTGCTTGACACGAATATCGTGTCGGCGGCCCTTCGGAATACCCGTGGCGCCTGTGCCGCGCGGATCGGAATGACGGACGCCGAGGCGCTGTGCACGTCCATTGTCGTCGCGGCCGAACTGCGCTTCGGCGTTGCGAAGAAGGGTTCTGCCGAGTTGGCACGCCGGGTGGAACATGCCTTGAGCACGCTTCGCGTGTTGCCGCTCGATGGCGATGCCGATCGGCACTATGGCCGGCTCCGCACCGAGCTGGAGCGCCATGGGAAACCGATCGGCGCCAACGATATGCTGATCGCCGCGCATGCCCTGGCGATTGACGCTGTACTCGTGACGGACAACGTGTCCGAGTTTTCCCGCGTGCCGGGTTTGCGCTACGAAAACTGGCTGACTTGAGGCCATCGGGCGTCCCGATGTGCCGAGCCCAGGCCGTCGCGCGGGCAGGCCCCTTCAAACGCTTTGAACGACTTGATGAAGTTCCGCCTTTCCGACGTCACTTTTCGGGCGCAATAATGCGAGAATCAATAGCGTTTGCCGAAAGAATAAAGACTGAAGCCGGATTTCCTCAATGCGTTCCAATACTCCCGCGCGCTATGGCGCGACCGCGATCGGCCTGCACTGGATCGTCGCGCTGCTGATCTTCGCCGCCTTCGGGCTCGGCCTTTACATGACCGACATCCCGGGCTTCACGCCGACCAAGCTGAAGCTGTACTCGTGGCACAAGTGGCTCGGCGTGACGGTGTTCGCGCTGGCGGTGATGCGTGTGCTTTGGCGCCTGACCCATGCGGCGCCGGAGCCGGTAGCCGGCATGCCGGCCTGGCAGGCAGCCGCCGCGAAGGCCGCCCACGGGCTGCTCTATCTGCTGATCCTGGTGGTGCCGGTGACCGGCTACCTGTACAGCCTGTCCGCCGGCGTGCCAGTTGTTTATCTGGGCGTATGGCCGCTGCCGCAGCTGATCGAGCCGAATGACGCGCTGAAGGAGACGCTGAAGTACGCCCACATCTGGCTGAACTACCTGATGGCAACGATCGTCGTGCTGCATGCCGCCGCGGCGCTGAAGCACCAGTGGCTGGACCGCGACGGCACGCTCGGCCGGATGCTGCCGTTCCTGCGCTGAGCCCGCCCGAGCGCCAGAATCCTGCGCAGAATCGCCCGCAGGATCACCACCCGATTCCCGCTGTTTAGCATTGACCGAATGAATCCGAGGAGCCCTCGATGAAACGTATTCCCCGTCCCGGTGCCTTGCTGCTGGCCGCGTCGCTGGCCTGCGCCGGCTTTGCCGCCAATCTCGCCGCCGCGCAGCTCGACGCCGGCAAGAGTTCGGTGACCGCGGTGGCGCGCCAGATCGGCGTGCCGATGGAAGGCAAGTTCAAGCGCTTTGCCGCCGCGGTGGACTTCGATCCCGCCAGGCTGGCCAGCTCCAGCGCCAAGGTCGAGATCGACGTGGCGAGCTTCGAGATCGGCGACGCCACCACGACCAAGGAGGTCAAGGGCAAGGACTGGTTCGATGCCGCGCGCTTTCCCAAGGCCGTGTTCGAATCGACCGGCATCAAGCCGGCCGCGGCGGGCAAGTTCGATGTCGCCGGCAAGCTGACGATCAAGGGCAAGACCGTGGACGTGGTGGTGCCCGCGACCTATCGCCAGGAAGGCGCCAACCAGGTTTTCGAGGGCGTGCTGCCGATCAAGCGCAGCGTCTTCAATATCGGCGAGGGCGAGTGGAAGGACACCTCGGTGGTCGCCGACGAAGTCCAGATCAAGTTCCGTCTGGTGACGGCCGCCAAGTCCTGAACCGAATCGCAACGTTCGAACCCAACCCAACGACCCCAAACGATCGAATCGAACCGATCGAAATGTATCCAACCCGACCGCTGACCGGAGAACCCATGAAACTGCGTACCGCCGCCGCCATCGTTGCCGCCGCTTCCGCCACCGCCTTCGCTGGCCTCGCCTCGGCTGCCGCCGTGACCTACAACCTCGATCCGACCCATACGTATCCGAGCTTCGAGGCCGATCACCTGGGCGGCCTGTCGAAGTGGCGCGGCAAGTTCGAAAAGTCCAGCGGCGTCGTCACGCTCGATCGTGCCGCCAAGACCGGCACGCTGGACATCAAGATCGATGCCGCATCGATCGACTTCGGCAACGGCAAGATGAACGAGCACGCCAAGAGCCCGGACATGTTCGACGTGCAGGCCTATCCCGAGGCCACCTACAAGGGCAAGTTCTCGAAGTTCGCCGGCGACGTGCCGACCGAGGTCGATGGCGTGCTGACGCTGCGCGGCGTGTCCAAGCCGGTCAAGCTGGAGATCCGCGAGTTCAAGTGCATCCAGCATCCGATGCTCAAGCGCGAGGCCTGCGGCGCCGATGCCTATGCCACCTTCAACCGTACCGACTTCGGCATCGACTACGGCGTCAAGATGGGCTTCAAGCCCGAGGTCAAGCTGGCGATCCAGGTCGAGGGCGTGCGCGCCGACTGACGCCGCCGCGGCCCTGCCTGGGGCGCATCCGCATTGCCTGCGCATTGCCATTCGAGGGCCGGTTGATCCGGCCCTTTTTCATTGGTGGCAACCCCTCCCGCGGTGGGGGGCATGTGCGGCCGCTCCCCCTCGTTGGGATGAGGGTCGTTGTCCACCGCAGGGGCCCACAGTACAATCGGTCGCTGATTCGCACCTGGCGGCCCGGGGAGCGGGACCGGGGCAGGCGTTGCCCGATCGCGCCCGAGGCCGTTGCCGGCCGGCTTCCGGTCAGGCTGCTGGCCCGCATCGGCCTGTCGTTGGCCCGCAGGCGTTTCCGCAGCTTTGCCCCTTCGCCGCTCACTTCCCGATCAGGATCGCAAGCGTATGCCCAACCCCTAGTTTCCGTGCATCGCCTTCGCCGAGCCGTTCGCGAGTTCCTTCGCCCATGCCGCGCCGGACCGTCCCGACCCCCGTGTCGGCATGAGCCAGCCGCATTCTTCGGATTTTCCCTGGCGCAAAACCGTGTACTCCCAAACGCAAATTGATCCGGTGGTCAGCTTCCGCAACTCGCAGGGCGAGCAGGTGCGGGGCACGATCATCAATCTCCAGAGAAAGTCTCTGGTGATGGAAGTCTATAACCCGTATTCGATCGTCCAGGTCAGCGAGGTATTGAGCGACCTGAGCGTGAGGATCGGGGCCAAGAACGCCTATCTTGGCAAAGCGGTGGTGATGAGCCTGGTCAATACCGGTCTCACGGCGGTGGTCTCGCTGACGCTGATCGACGAATGGCGCGAGCTGAGCGACCTGCCCAACGAGCCGCGCTCGGTGGGACGCGAGGCCGAGCTGTTCGTCACGGACTGGGACACGCGCTTCAACATCCGCCGCGATTACCAGATCGCCGTCAACGAGATGCGCGCCTTCCTGTCCGAGGTGTCGCGCTGGGTCGAGCAGGTCGACCTGACCGAAAGCCTGCCCAAGGTCGACGGCCGCCTGCGCGAGGACGTGTTCCAGGAGCTGGCCACGCCGCTGATGGTCAAGGTCAAGGCGTACCTGGACCGGCTCGAAGAGGAGGCCGAGCGCGTCGACGTCGAGCTGGCGCCGGTCCATCGCACCTATGCGCAATCGGCGCTGCACCCGTTGCTGCTGCGCGCGCCGTTCGTCTATCGCACCTTCACCAAGCCGCTCGGCTACGCCGGCGACTACGAAATGGTGAACCAGATCCTCAGCGATCCGCAGCAGGGGCCGACCACCTACTTCCAGATCGTCAATACCGCCTTCCTGAAGGCGGCGGTCGCCACCGCGCACCGCAACCGCATCGATCTGCTGGTCGAGTTCCTCGGCCGGCAGGCGGACAGCGCCCGCGCCGCGGGCCGACCGTTTCGCGTGCTCAACGTCGGCTGCGGCCCGGCCTTCGAAATCCAGCGCTTTGCGCGCGAATACGCCGAGCCCGACCGGCTGTCGTTCCAGCTGGTCGACTTCAGCGAGGAGACGCTCGAATTCACGCGCGGCTCGATCCAGCGGGCGGCGCGGGAGGCGGGCCGCAGCGTGCAAGTCGAGATGGTGCACGAGTCGGTGCACGAGCTGCTCAAGCGCCGTATCGCGGTCGAGGATCCCTCGGTGCGCGAGTTCGATGCGGTCTATTGCGCCGGCCTGTTCGACTATCTGTCCGACAAGGTCTGCGCCCGCCTGCTGAACCATTTCGCGGCGCGCACCCGTCCCGGCGGGCGGGTCCTGGTCACCAACGTCCATTCGAGCAATCCCGAGCGATACGGCATGGAACACCTGCTCGAGTGGTACCTGATCTATCGCGACGAAGCAAAGATGCTGAGCCTGCTGCCCGAGCAGTCGACCGACCACCAGGTCTATGTCGATGCCACGGGCGTCAACGTGTTCGCTGAAGCCACCATCTCCTGAGGCGGCGCCGCCGATCTGCCATGACTGTCAACCGACTCTACGCCGGATACCAGGCCGAACTGGCCGACTTTCGCCTGGCGTTCAGCCGCGGCGGGGCCTACACCGCCATCGTGCTGGTGCTGCTCGGCATGGGTCTGGACTACGGCCAGTACCCGGAATGGCAGGTACCGTTCGCGGTCGCCCGCATCGTCGTGTCGATGCTGATCGCCGGCATCGTCGTGGTGCTGTACAGCCGGCACGGGCGCAGGCTGGCGCCGTGGCTGACGCTGTCGTGGCTGTTGCTGCCGCAGCTGATGATCGCGTGGATGATCTGGGAGACCGACGGCGTCGCCTCGCCGTACTACGTGGGGCTGAATCTGGCGATCTTCGCGTCCGGCATCGCGCTGCCGTTCGGCTTGTGGCAGAACGTCGTGTTCGGCGGGCTTTCGTACCTGTGCTACCTGGTCGCCTGCCTGCTGCATCCCGACGGCCTGCATCCGATCGGCACCTTCATCGTCAACTCGTTGTTCGTGCTGTTCGCCGGCGCGGCCAGCGCGGTCTACACCTACTTCAACGAGAAGGGCCGCTTCCAGCTGTTCCGGCTGAAGGAAGAACTGGCCCACAAGAACGACGAGCTGGCGCGCATCAACGAGAACCTGGCCCAGATCAAGGGCCAGCTGCTGCAGCAGGAAAAGATGGCCGCGGTCGGTACGCTGGCCGCGGGGCTGCTGCACGAGGTGAACAACCCGGTCAACTTCTGCCTGATGGCGATCGAGATCGCGCTGGAAGAGCCCGAGGCCAAGGAGAGCGCCTCGCTGCAGGAATGCCTGATCGATGCCCGGCAGGGGATGCAGCGGATCCAGCATATCGTCTCGGACCTGAAGATCTTTGCCTATCGGCAGCCGGGCGCCGAGGTCGAGGGCCGGCCGTTCCTGTTCGAGAAGGCGCTGGACTCGGCCAGCCGGCTGACCGCGCACGAACTGCGCGGCGTGCGGATGTCGCGCGATCTGCCGCCCGACACGCTGGTGTTCGGCGACGAGGCGGCCATCATCGGCGTGCTGATCAACCTGTTCTCGAACGCGGCGCTGGCGATGCGCAAGGCCGGCACGCCGGCACCGGCAATCCATACCACCGTCGTCTGGAGGGACGGCCGGCTGCATGTCAACGTGCGCGACAACGGCCCGGGCATCCCCAGCGAGAATCTGGCGCGCGTGTTCGAGCCGTTCTTCACGACGCGCGAAGTCGGACAGGGCCTGGGACTGGGGCTGTCGATCAGCTATGCGGTGATCGAGCGGCATGGCGGCGTGCTGTTCGCCGAAAGCGAGCTGGGCCAGTGGGCCGCGTTCAGCTTCGATCTGCCGCGGGCGGAATGAGCGCGATGACAGAACAGCGGACAGAACAGCGGACGGATCCGCGGCCCGAGCTGCGATCCGATCGGCGCCAGCCGCGGCTGACCGTGCTCTACGTCGACGACGAGGAGATGGCCTGCAAGTACTTCGCGCGCGCCGCAGGCGCGGAGTACGAGGTGCTGCTCGCCCAGGGCGCCGACCAGGCCATCGAGATGCTGCGCAACGACAGCGGCCGCACCGCGGTGCTGGTCACCGACTTCCGCATGCCCGGGCGCAACGGTGCCGATCTGCTGCGGCAGGTCGCCGCCGAGTATCCGCAGATCGTGCGAATCCTGGTGACGGCCTACGCCGACAAGGACATGCTGCTGCAGACGGTCAACAGCGGCGAGGTGTTTCGCATCCTCGAGAAGCCGCTCGGCCTGCAGGCGGTGCGCGACGTGCTGGCGCTGGCGCGCGAGCGCTATCGCGAACGGCAGTCGCGCCACCAGCGGCTGACCGCGATCGACGAGACGCTGGCCTTCCTGGCGCACGAACTTAACACCCCGCTCGCGGCTATCGCGAATTTTGCCCGCGGTGTTGAAAGCCGCAGCAGCGCCGAATACGATCCGCAGCGCCAGGCCGAGATCGGCCAGGCGGCCGCGGTGATGCACAGCAATGCGCAGTACTGCCTGGCGGTGATCTCGTCGTTCCTGCAGTCGGTACGCGGCAATGGCGAACGGCCGCTGACCAGCGAGAACGATCGCGACATCACCGCCGGCAGCCTGATCATGGCGCTGCTCGACAGCTATCCGTTCGCTGGCCCGCAGCGCAACTGGATCGAGGTCGAGCTGCACGGCGATTTCATCGTCCATACGCTGCCGAACTGCGTGTCGCTGGTGCTGTCGTCGCTGCTCAACAACGGCTTGCGGGCGCTGACCGATGTTCCCAGGCCGTCGCTGCGCTTCCGTGTGGTGGCGCAGCCCGACCCCGTGATCCGCATCAGCGACAACGGCCCGGGCATTCCACCGGACGTGATGGAACGCCTGCTGGTCGATCCGGTCACCACGCATGCCGCCGCCGGCGGAAATGGCCTCGGCATGATTTTCTGCAACCGCGTCATGCAGTCGTTCGGCGGCGGCATCCGGATCGAGTCGATTCCGGGCGCCGGCACCACCGTGACGCTGGAATTCCCCCATACGAAGACTCGAATGCACAGCAATAGGAGCGGTCAATGAACGAACCGAACGACAACCAGGCATCGCCTCCCGCGATTCTGTTCGTCGACGACGAGGCCACCGCGGTCAAGTATTTCCAGAGGGCGATCGGCGGGCTGGCGCCCGTGGTCACCGGCGGTTCGGTCGAGGAGGGCAAGGCGCTGCTCGAAGCCCATGGCGACACGCTGGCCGTGCTGGTCTCGGACCAGCGCATGCCCGGCGAATACGGCAACGAGCTGCTGCGCCATGCGCGCGAGCACTATCCGCATATCGTCCGCATCCTGACCACCGCGTATTCCGAGCTCGAGTCGACCGTGCAGGCGGTCAACGAAGGGCAGATCCACCGCTATATCAAGAAGCCGTGGGACATCACCGCGCTGCGCATGGAGCTCAAGCAGGCGCTGGAAATCGCCGGGCTGCGCCGCGAGCGCGACCAGCTGGTGCGCGAGAAGCTCAGCGTGATCCAGCGCCAGACGCTGGCGGCGCGCATCGGCATGGTGCGCGCGCTGTGCGCCAGCCTGATCGGTCCCGAACGCTTCCAGCCGGTCGAGACCTATCTTGCGGCCGCCGTGCTGGCCGGGGCCAAGGGTCCCGAGCCGGACTGGGCGCGGATGGACTACGCCGACCTGGTCGGCGCCGAAAGCCAGCGCAGCGGCGCGTTCGGTCATGCGGTGGCGAGCCGCCTGGCACAGCTGCGCGCCGCGCATGACGCCGCCGCGGGCGCCGATGCGCTGGCGGTGATCGCGCAGCAGCTGGGCGAGGCGGTGCGCCGCGACGGCGACGCCCTGGTGTGGCTGTCGTTGCCGGTGCTGTCCGAATTCCTCGGCGCACCGGTCGGCACGGCGGTGTCGGAGCAGCACGCCGCGTGGTTCGCCGCGCTGCTGTGGCTCGATCACAGCGGCAATGCGCTGCAGATGCTGCGCGACGGCAACACGATCGTCTCGCGCCTGGCGCCGGCCTCGACCGAGTTCGGCGCCGACCGGCTGGCGATCTGGATCGAGCAGTTCTGAGGGAAGGGGATCGGCAGGAAGAGAAGCGGTTGCCATCCCGCTGGTTTTCTCCCCTCTCCCGCTTGCGGGAGAGGGCGGACACAGCCGGTGAGCGGTACGCTGGAGCATAAAAAAACGGGGCCTGAGCCCCGTTTTTTATGCGTGCTTCCTTACCACCGGCACGTCATGCCTGCGCGCCGTAGTTCGGGTCGTCGCGGTCGGCCCCGCCGGCCTTCTTTTCGCCCTTGATCAGGTCCTCGCGCTTGACGCCCAGCCACATGGCCAGCGCCGCGGCGACGAACACCGACGAATAGATGCCGAACAGGATGCCCACGGTCAGCGCCAGCGCGAAGTAGTGCAGCGTCGGGCCGCCGAAGAAGAACATCGACAGCACCATCATCTCGGTCGAGCCGTGCGTGATGATGGTCCGCGAGATCGTGCTGGTGATCGCGTTGTCGATGACCTCGTGGGTGTTCATCTTGCGGAACTTGCGGAAGTTCTCGCGGATCCGGTCGAAGATCACCACCGACTCGTTGACCGAATAGCCGAGCACCGCGAGTACGGCCGCCAGTACCGACAGCGAGAATTCCCACTGGAAGAAGGCGAAGAAGCCCAGGATGATCACAATGTCGTGCAGGTTGGCGATGATGCCGGCGACCGCGAACTTCCATTCGAAGCGGATCGACAGGTAGATCACGATGCCGGCGATCACGCACAGCAGCGCCAGCAGGCCGTCGGTGGCCAGCTCCCGTCCGACCTGTGGGCCGACGAATTCGACGCGCTGCAGGTTGGCGTCGGGCGAGACCGCCTTGAGCGCGCCCATCACCTGCTCGCTCTGTTGCGCGGAGCTGATCGGCTTGCCGTCGGCGCCCTTCTGCAGCGGCAGCCGGATCATCACGTCGCGCGAGGTGCCGAAGTTCTGCACCTGCACGTCGGTGTAGCCCAGCTTGCCGACCTGGCCGCGGATCCGTTCCAGATCGGCCGGTTGCTGGTAGCTGACCTCCATCACCGTGCCGCCGGTGAACTCGATCGACAGGTGCAGGCCCTTCTGCCAGAGGAAAAAGACGGCGGCGAAGAACGTCACGAAGGAAATCACGTTGAAGATCAACGCGTGCTTCATGAACGGAATGTCGCGCCGGATGCGGAAGAATTCCATGGTGAATCCTGTATCTGCTGCAGCGTGCTGCGTTCGGGTGTTTCATGTTCAGAGCGCAGCCGCGGGGCAGGGCCGCGCGCGGCTCGCGCTCATTGCGCTGATTTGGCTCACTTGTTGGCCACGGTGCCCTTGTTGTCCGGGCCGGGCTTCCAGATCTGGCCGATCGACACGCTCTGCAGCTTCTTCTTGCGGCCGTACCAGAGGTTGACCAGGCCGCGGTTGAAGAACACCGCCGAGAACACCGACGTCAGGATGCCCAGGCAGTGCACCACGGCGAAGCCGCGCACCGGACCCGAACCGAAGGCCAGCAGCGCCAGGCCGGCAATCAGCGTGGTCACGTTCGAGTCCAGGATCGTCGCCCAGGCGCGGTCGAAGCCGACCGCGATCGCCATCTGCGGCGACGCGCCGGCGCGCAGCTCCTCGCGGATGCGCTCGTTGATCAGCACGTTGGCGTCGATCGCCATGCCGAGCACCAGCGCGATGGCCGCGATGCCGGGCAGCGTCAGCGTGGCCTGCAGCATCGACAGCACCGCGATCAGCAGCAGCAGGTTGACGCCCAGCGCGATCACCGAGAACACGCCGAACAGCAGGTAATACAGCACCATGAACACGGCGATCGCGGCGAAGCCGTAGGCCACCGAATCGAAGCCCTTCTCGATGTTGTCGGCGCCCAGCGACGGGCCGATCGTGCGTTCCTCGATGATCTCCATCGGCGCGGCCAGCGAGCCGGCGCGCAGCAGCAGCGCCAGGTCGTTGGCGGCCTCGGTCGAGTACGAGCCGGTGATCTGGAAGCTCGAGCCCAGTTCGGACTGGATCGTCGCCACCGTCAGCACTTCGCCCTTGCCCTTCTCGAACAGCACGATGCCCATCGGCTTGCCGATGTTCTCGCGCGAGACATCGCGCAGCACGCGGCCGCCCTGGGCGTCGAGCTTGATGTTGACCGACGGGCGCTGGTTCTGGTCGAAGCCGGCCGACGCGCTTTCGATGCGGTCGCCGGTGAAGATCACCTGTTTCTTCAGCACCACCGGGGCACCGTTGCCATGCAGGAACAGCTCGCTGCCGAACGGGATCGGATCGCCCTGGCGCGGGCTGCGCGGCGCGTCCGGATCGACCAGGCGGGCCTCCAGCGTGGCGGTACGGCCGATGATGTCCTTGGCCTTGGCGGTGTCCTGCACGCCCGGCAGCTGCACCACGATGCGCTCGGCGCCTTGCTGCTGGATCACCGGCTCGGCCACGCCCAGCTCGTTGACGCGGTTGTGCAGCGTGGTGATGTTTTGCTTCACGGCGGCGTCCTGCACCGCGCGGCGCGCCACTTCGGTGAAAGTGCCGACCACGTTGTTGCCGTCCATCGCGAAGGTCAGGTCCGGCATGGTGTCGGCCAGCACGCCGCGAGCGCGATTGGCGTCCTCGGGATTGTTGAAGCGCACGGTCACGCGGTCGCCGTTGCGGTCCACACCGCCGTGGCGGATGCCCTTGTCGCGCAGTACCGTGCGGGCATCGCCTGCCAGGCTGTCGAGCTTCTTGTCGACCGCGCCCTTCATGTCGACCTGCAGCAGGAAGTGCACGCCGCCGCGCAGGTCCAGGCCCAGGTACATCGGCAGCGCATGCAGCGACGTCAGCCACTTCGGCGAGCCGGACAGCAGGTTCAGCGCGACCACATAGGTCGGGTCGGCGGGATCGGGGTTCAGCGCGCGCGACAGTACGTCCTTGGCGCGCAGCTGCTCGTCGGTGGTGCGAAAGCGCGCCTTGACCGAGCCGGACTGTCCCGACACGTCGAAGAACACGCCGTCGGGCTGCAAGCCGTTCTGCGCCAGCACCTGCTCGATCTGCTTCTGCATCGCCAGATCGACCTTGACGGTGGCCTTGCCCGACGAGACCTGCACCGCAGGCGCCTCGCCGAAGAAGTTGGGCAGCGTATAGATGATGCCGATGGCAAGCGCCACCAGGATCACGAGGTATTTCCAAAGCGGATAGCGATTCATCTTCGGCCAGTCTTTCTACGGTCTTGCTACGGCCGGCGCGGCGCGCGGACGGGAATCCGCGGGCGTGCCGCGCAGGCAACCGGTTGGCAAACAGCCGCCTGGCCCGACCGGAGACTTCCCGGGGCGGGGCCAGGCGGCTGTGCGGGCACGCTATTGGCGGCGTGCCGGAACCTTGCGGCCAAGCCGCAAGGCGTAAGAGAGCGAGGGGCTCAGAGCGCCTTGAGCGAACCCTTCGGCAGCACCGCGGTGACGGCGTTCTTCTGCACCGTGATCTCGGTGCCTTCGGCGATTTCCAGCGTCACATACTGCTCGTTGACCTTGGTGATCCGGCCCAGGATGCCGCCGGCGGTCACGACTTCGTCGTTCTTGGCCAGCGCTTCCAGCATCGCCTTCGCTTCCTTCTGCCGCTTCATCTGCGGGCGGATCATGATGAACCACAGCACCGCGAACATCAGGATGATCGGCAGGAAACTCATCAGGCCACCCGCCGCGCCGCCGGCTCCGCCGGTGGCCTGGGCAAATGCGTTCGAAATCAGCACGTTGCTTCTCCGTCACAAATTACATTCAAGGAATCGGGCATTCTATCACCCGCTTCGGCCGGTTCAGGCGCTTCTTCGCCCGCCCGGACAGCCCCGTCTCGCACGGCCGGCGGCAGGGCCGGCAGGCCCGTCTACTGCGTGCCGCGCGCCCGGTCGGCGGCGAACTGGCGGCGGAAGGCGTCGAAGCGGTGCTGCTCGATCGCCTCGCGGATTTCGCGCATCAGCTGCAGGTAGTAATACAGATTGTGGATCGTATTGAGCCGCGCGCCCAGAATTTCTCCGACCCGGTGCAGATGGTGCAGATAGGCCCGGGAGAAATTGCGGCAGGTGTAGCAGGCGCAGCTTTCGTCCAGCGGGCGCGGATCGTTGCGGTGCGTGGCATTCTTGATCTTGACGTCGCCGTAGCGCGTGAACAGCCAGCCGTTGCGCGCATTGCGGGTGGGCATCACGCAGTCGAACATGTCGACCCCCGCCGCCACGCCCGCCACCAGGTCTTCGGGCGTGCCCACGCCCATCAGATAGTGCGGCTTGTCCGCCGGCAGCCGCGGGCCGACGTGTTCGAGCACCCGCATCATGTCTTCCTTGGGCTCGCCGACCGACAGCCCGCCGATCGCCAGGCCATGGAAACCGAGCTCCGACAGCCCGGCCAGCGACTCGTCGCGCAGGTCCTCGAACATGCCGCCCTGGACGATGCCGAACAACGCGTTGGGGTTGGCCAGCCGCTCGAACTCGTCGCGCGAGCGTTTTGCCCAGCGCAGGCTCATCCGCATCGAGCGCGCGGCCTCCTCGTGCGTGGCCGGCCGGCCCTCGATCTCGTACGGCGTGCATTCGTCGAACTGCATCACGATGTCGGAGTTCAACGTGCGCTGGATCTGCATCGAGATCTCCGGCGACAGGAACAGCTTGTCGCCGTTGACCGGCGAGGCGAAGGTCACGCCGTCCTCGGTGATCTTGCGCAGCTCGCCCAGCGAGAACACCTGGAAGCCGCCCGAGTCCGTCAGGATCGGCTTGTCCCAGCCGATGAAGCGGTGCAGGCCCTGGTGGGTGTCGATGACCTCGAGCCCGGGCCGCAGCCACAGATGGAAGGTATTGCCGAGGATGATCTGCGCGCCGATCTCGTTCAGCTCCAGCGGCGACATCGCCTTGACCGAGCCATAGGTGCCGACCGGCATGAAGATCGGCGTCTCGACCACGCCGTGGTTCAGGGTGACACGGCCACGGCGGGCGTTGCCATCGGTGGTGAGCAGTTCGAATTGGAGCATGGGGTAGCGGTGGCGGAGATTCGTTGGGGCAAGGCGTGCCGGCGGCTCAGCGCTGGCGCTGCAGCAGCATCGCGTCGCCATAGCTGAAGAAGCGATAGCGCTGCTCGACCGCATGGCGATAGGCGACGCGGATCGGCTCGATGCCGGCCAGCGCGGACACCAGCATCAGCAGCGTCGACTTGGGCAAGTGGAAGTTGGTGATCAGCGCGTCGACCAGCCTGAAGCGGTAGCCCGGCGTGATGAAGATGTCGGTGTCCCCGCTGCCGGCCACCAGCTCGCCCTCGGGCGTCGCGGCCGATTCCAGCGCGCGCAGCGAGGTGGTGCCGACCGCGATCACACGGCCGCCGGCGGCCCGGGTGTCGCGCACCGCCTGCGCCAGTTCCTCGGAGATCGCGTACCACTCCGAGTGCATCTTGTGTTCGGCCAGGTTCTCGGTGCGCACCGGCTGGAAGGTGCCGGCGCCCACATGCAGCGTCAGGAAGGCGCGCCGCACGCCGTGGGCGTCGAGCCGCGCGAACAGCGCGTCGTCGAAATGCAGCCCGGCCGTCGGCGCCGCCACCGCGCCCGGATGACAGGCATAGACGGTCTGATAGCGCGTCTCGTCGTAGGCGTCGGGATCGTGCGTGATATACGGCGGCAGCGGCAGCCGGCCGAAGCGCTCGATCAGGTCCAGCGCCGGCTCGGGAAAGCGCAGCGTGAAGAACTGGTCCACGCGCGGGCCGACCGTGACATCGAAGGCATCGGCCAGCCGCAGCGTGCTGCCCTCGGCCGGCGTCTTCGAGGCGCGTACCTGGGCCAGCACCGTGTCGTTGTCGAGCACGCGCTCGACCAGCACCTCGACCTTGCCGCCGCTGGCCTTCTGGCCGAAGAAGCGGGCCTTGATCACGCGGGTGTCGTTGAACACCAGCAGGTCGTTCGGGCGCAGATAGTCGGTCAGGTCCGCGAAGGCCCGGTCGTCGAGCTCCGTGGCGCCGTCCGCGCCGGTCCGCACGACCAGCAGCCGGCTCGCGCTGCGGTCGGGCAGCGCCGTCTGGGCGATCAGTTCGGGCGGCAGCGGAAAATCGAAATCGGACAGCGTCAGCATAAAAGGACAGGGGCCGGCGCCTCGAAACGAGGCCGGCGCATACGAAACGGGACGGCAGCAGGTTGGGGAACCGCCAGTAGCGCCTGGAGCGCGCGGCGCAGGCATGGGTACAATCGGCGGACCCGCTATTGTAAGGCTTCGGCCGCCAGGCTTGCCGCGCTGGCCGTGATGGCGGGTATTCCGCCGGGGCGGCCCGCAAAGCGCCGACGGCCCAGCCGTTTTCCCCGATCCGATCCGACACGCCAGCGGCGCCGCCGCGCCCTGCCGACCACCGCCTCGATGCCCGTCACCGCCAGCGAACGCACGCCCAAGCCAGACGCCCAGCCGCAATCGGCCAAGCCGGCCGGCAAGCCGACGCCCAAGTCGGCGTCCGAGTCGGCGTCCAAGTCGACGTCCAGGTCGACCAAGCCCGCCGCGGCCGCGAAATCCGCCAAGCCCGGCGCGCCGTCGTCGGCGATGGCCAAGCTCGCCAAGCTCGGCCTGAAGCGCGACGTCGACCTGGTGCTGCATCTGCCGATGCGCTACGAGGACGAGACCACGCTGCTGCCGATCCGCGAGGCCGTGCATCGGGCAGGCCTGGGCTTTGCCGTGCAGGTCGAGGGCGAGGTGGTGTCGAGCGAGGTCACGCTGCGGCCGCGCCGGCAACTGGTGGTGCGCATCGCCGACGACAGCGGCGAGCTGACGCTGCGCTTTCTCAATTTCTACGGCAGCCAGGCCAGGCAGATGGCCGAGGGCGTGCGGCTGCGCGTGCGCGGCGAGGTCCGCGGCGGCTTCTTCGGCGCCGAGATGATCCATCCGGTCGTGCGTCCGGTCGGCCCCGACGAGCCGCTGCCGGACCGGCTGACCCCGGTGTACCCGGCCACCGCCGGCATCTCGCAGGCCTATCTGCGCAAGGCGATCGGCGGGGCGCTGCAGCGCACGCCGCTGCCGGAGACGCTGCCGCGGCCGCTGCTGGACGGGCCGCTGGCGCCGTTGAAGCTGCAGCCGCTGGCCGAATCGCTGCGGCTGCTGCATGCGCCGCCGCCGCAGGTCGACGAGGCCGCGCTGATCGACCGCTCCCATCCGGCGTGGGTCCGGATCAAGTTCGACGAGCTGCTGGCCCAGCAGTTGTCGCTCAAGCGCGCGCAGGCCGCCCGCCGCGCCCGCAACGCGCCGCCGATGCCGCGCCGCGCCGGCGGCCTGCTCGACCGATTCCTCGCCGCGCTGCCGTTCGCGCTGACCGGCGCGCAGCAGCGCGTGGTCAGGGAGATCGCTGCCGACATGGGCGCGCCGCACCCGATGCACCGGCTGTTGCAGGGCGACGTCGGCAGCGGCAAGACCATCGTCGCCGCGCTGGCCGCCTGCCAGGCGATCGACGCCGGCTACCAGGCCGCGCTGATGGCGCCGACCGAGATCCTGGCCGAGCAGCACTACCGCAAGCTGTCGGGTTGGCTGGCGCCCTTGGGCGTCGAGGTGGTGTGGCTGGCCGGCAGCCTGAAGCGCACCGAAAAGCGCGAGGCCGTGGCGCGGGTCGAATCGGGCCAGGCGCAACTGGCGATCGGCACCCATGCGCTGATCCAGGACGCGGTGCGCTTCGCCAGGCTGGGCCTGTCGGTCGTCGACGAGCAGCATCGCTTTGGCGTGGCGCAGCGGCTGGCGCTGCGCGGCAAGGCCGACGGCGTGGAAGGGCCGGACCAGCACGGCGCCGCGACTGCGCAACAGTCCGACGAGCCCGCCACGGTACCGCACCAGCTGATGATGTCGGCCACGCCGATCCCGCGCACGCTGGCGATGACCTATTACGCCGATCTCGACGTCTCGGTGATCGACGAACTGCCGCCCGGCCGCAGTCCGGTGGTCACGCGGCTGGTCAACGACGCCCGCCGCGACGAGGTGATCGAGCGCGTGCACCACGCCGCCGCCCAGGGCCGGCAGGTCTACTGGGTCTGCCCGCTGATCGAGGAGAGCGAGGCGCTGCAGCTGCAGACCGCGCAGGAAACCTTCGAGACGCTGGCCGCCGCCTTGCCGGACCTGAAGGTCGGGCTGGTCCATGGCCGGCTGCCGCCGGCCGAGAAGGCCGCGGTGATGGACGCGTTCTCGGCCAACCGTCTGCAGGTACTGGTCGCTACCACGGTGATCGAGGTCGGCGTCGACGTGCCCAATGCCTCGCTGATGGTGATCGAGCATGCCGAGCGCTTCGGCCTCGCGCAGCTGCACCAGCTGCGCGGCCGCGTCGGCCGGGGCAGCGCCGAGTCGGTCTGCCTGCTGATGTACCAGGCGCCGCTGTCGCCCACCGCCAAGCAGCGGCTGGCGACGATGCGCGAGACCACCGACGGCTTCGAGATCGCGCGGCGCGACCTGCAGATCCGCGGGCCCGGCGAATTCCTCGGGGCGCGCCAGTCCGGCGAGGCGATGCTGCGCTTCGCCGACCTCGAGACCGACGCCTGGCTGGTCGAACCGGCACAGCAGGCCGCCGAGCTGCTGCTGGGCCGCTACCCGGAGGCGGCGCAGGCGCACCTGTCGCGCTGGCTCGGTGGGCGGGAGCACTTTCTGAAGGCTTGAAATCGCCTGCGGCGGCCACCGGCGGGGCGTCGCAGGCAAGAGCAGCCGGCGCCGCTTTGCCGCGCGGCTCTGACAGAACCTCGATTCGAAGGTAAAATCTATCGCTTCCGAAAAGCGATAATTTGCGAAGCACTTCTGTCACGTGCTTTCGCGGCGATTCCACCGTCCCGCCGGCCGCACCGGTCCGCCGGGACACGTCCGGCAACGTACAGCAACGTCTGGCAATCTCGCGAGAATCGCCCGCTCCACCGCAACCGTCCCAAGCCGATACGACATGACGCTGACCGAACTGAAGTACATCGTTGCCGTCGCGCGAGAGCGCCATTTCGGCCGCGCCGCCGAGGCTTGCTTCGTGTCGCAGCCGACGCTGTCGGTGGCGATCAAGAAGCTGGAAGACGAGCTGAACGTGCAGATCTTCGAGCGCGGTACCTCCGAGGT
Organism: Cupriavidus sp. UGS-1; assembly: GCF_021213615.1. Taxonomy (NCBI): domain Bacteria; kingdom Pseudomonadati; phylum Pseudomonadota; class Betaproteobacteria; order Burkholderiales; family Burkholderiaceae; genus Cupriavidus; species Cupriavidus sp. UGS-1. The sequence goes on from NZ_JAJQJF010000015.1 coordinate 39,515, forward strand.
GTCGGTGACCGCGGTCGGCGAGCAGATCGTCGCGCAGGCGCAGCGGGTGCTGGAGCAAACCATGGCGATCCGCGAGATCGCCAAGCAGGGCAAGGATCCGCTGGCCGGACCGCTGCGGGTCGGCGTGATCTACACGATCGGGCCGTACCTGTTGCCGGCGCTGGTCAAGCAGATGATCCAGACCGTGCCGCAGATGCCGCTGATGCTGCAGGAGAACTACACGGTCAAGCTGATCGAGCTGCTCAAGCAGGGCGAGATCGACTGCGCGATCATGGCCGAGCCGTTCCCCGACTCGGGCCTGACGGTGCGGCCGCTGTACGACGAGCCCTTCGTCGTCGCGGTGCCGCGCGGCCATCAGCTGGAAAAGGCCGAGCACGTCGCGCCCGACGAACTGAAGCAGCAAACCATGCTGCTGCTGGGCAGCGGCCACTGCTTCCGCGACCATGTGCTGGGCGTCTGCCCGGAGCTGTCGCGCTTCTCCCAGGCGGCCGACGGCATCCAGAAGACCTTCGAGGGCTCGTCGCTCGAGACCATCCGCCATATGGTCGCCAGCGGCGTCGGCATTACCGTGCTGCCGCGTACCTCGGTGCCGGACCTGCAGGCCGGCAACGATCTGCTGTCCTACGTGCCGTTCGCCGAGCCGGTGCCCGATCGCCGCGTCGTGCTGGCCTGGCGCAAGAGCTTCACCCGGCTGCCGGCGATGGAAGCGCTGTGCGCGGCGGTCGCGGCCTGCGATCTGCCGGGCGTGCGCAAGCTGACGCCGGACGCGCTGGCCAAGGCGGCCTGACCCTTTCCCATCCCGCTGCATCCACGGTCGTCCCCGCGCAGGCGGGGACCGCATTGCCTTGCAAAGGCGCTGTTAGCTTTACGCTATATCATAGTTTTAAATAATTAAATTCTCATACCAATAGGTGATTGTTAAACTCCTTCCATCGACGCACGATACCGCTCGCAGAAGGAGTCAGCATGAACCGCAATCGTCCCTTGTCGTTGCCCGCCCCGGGCGCCGTCTGGCGCGACCTGCGCCGTCAGCTGACCGACTGCCTGGCCTGTTTCGCCACCGTCTATTGACGGCCGGCGAACGCGGCGTCACGGCGGCATCGCAAACGGCGCGTAGTCTCGCGCGCGTTGGCGCAGCCGTTTTGCGCAGCCGTTCCGCGCACCCCCGTATCTCCGTATTCCCCGTATCCCCACCAGCAGAGGTCACGATGAGCAAGGACAAGGACATCCTCACCACCGCCGCCGGCGCGCCGGTCGCCGACAACCAGAATTCGCTGACCGCCGGCGTGCGCGGTCCGATGCTGCTGCAGGACGTCTGGTTCCTGGAGAAGCTCGCCCACTTCGACCGCGAGGTCATTCCCGAGCGCCGCGTGCATGCCAAGGGCTCGGGCGCCCACGGCACCTTCACGGTGACGCACGACATCACGCAGTACACCAAGGCCTCGATCTTCGCCGAGGTCGGCAAGCAGACCCCGCTGTTCCTGCGCTTCTCGACGGTGGCCGGCGAGCGCGGCGCCGCCGATGCCGAGCGCGACGTGCGCGGCTTCTCGGTCAAGTTCTATACGGACGAGGGCAACTGGGACGTGGTCGGCAACAACACGCCGGTGTTCTTCGTCCGCGATCCGCTGAAATTCCCCGACTTCATCCACACGCAGAAGCGCAATCCGCGCACCAATCTGCGTGACCCGATCGCGGTCTGGGACTTCTGGTCGCGCCATCCGGAATCGCTGCACCAGGTCACCATCCTGATGAGCGATCGCGGCCTGCCGCAGAACTACCGGCAGATGCACGGCTTCGGCTCGCACACCTACTCGTTCATCAACGCCGCCGGCGAGCGCTTCTGGGTCAAGTTCCACTTCAAGTCGCAGCAGGGCATCGCCAACTGGACCAACGAGGAAGCGGCGAAGGTCGTGGCGGGCGACCGCGAGAGCGCGCAGCGCGACCTGTACGAACACATCGAGCAGGGCAATTTCCCGCGCTGGAAGCTGCAGGTACAGATCATGCCGGAGGCCGACGCGGCGACCTATCGGATCAATCCGTTCGACCTGACCAAGGTCTGGCCGCATGCCGACTACCCGCTGATCGACGTCGGCGTGCTGGAACTGAACCGCAACCCGGACAATTACTTCGCCGAGGTCGAGCAGGTCGCGATGAACCCGTCCAACATCGTGCCCGGCATCGGCTTCTCGCCGGACCGGATGCTGCAGGGACGGCTGTTCTCGTACGGCGACACGCAGCGCTACCGGCTCGGCGTCAATCACCACCAGATCCCGGTCAACGCGCCGAAATGCCCGTTCCACAACAGCTTCCACCGGGACGGCGCGATGCGCGTCGACGGCAACCAGGGCAGCAAGCTGAACTACGAGCCGAACCGGCAGGGCGCCTTCGCGGCCGGCGAGCGCGCGGTCGAGCCGCCGCTGGCGGTCGGCGCGGTGGCGGACCGCTTCGATCACCGGGCGGACGACGACGATTACTACAGCCAGCCGCGCGCGCTGTTCCAGCTGTTCGACGAAGGCCAGCGCCAACGGCTGTTCGGCAATATCGCGGCGGCGATGCAGGGCGTGCCGGCCGACATCGTGCAGGTCCAGCTCGCGCACTTCCGCAAGATCGATCCGGCCTACGCGCAGGGGGTGGAGCAGGCGCTGAACGTACGTTGACGATCGTCGCATGGCGCCCAGCCGGTGCGTGCGGGTTTGTCCGCATTCGCCGCGGGATGCCATAATGCGATGCCGGGCCGCAGGCGGAGATTCCGCTCGCGGCCCCGTCGCATTTTTCCGCAGTTTGTCGTGGCCACATCAGAACGGAGCGTATCGATCATGGCGAAGAAGAACGAGATGAGCGTGAACATCGGGATTTCGGACAAGGACCGCAAGAAGATCGCCGAGGGCCTGTCCAAGCTGCTCGCGGACACCTACACGCTTTATCTGAAGACGCACAACTTCCACTGGAACGTCACCGGCCCGATGTTCAACACGCTGCATCTGATGTTCGAAACGCAGTACAACGAACTGGCGCTGGCGGTCGATTCGATCGCCGAACGCATCCGCGCGCTGGGCTATCCGGCACCGGGCACCTACAAGGAATACGCGCGGCTGTCGTCGATCCAGGAGGAAGAGGGCGTGCCCGAGGCCACCGAGATGATCCGCAAGCTGGTCGAGGGCCAGGAGGCCGTGGTGCGCACCGCGCGCTCGATCTTCCCGCTGGTCGAGGCCGCCGCCGACGAGCCGTCGGCCGATCTGCTGACCCAGCGCATGCAGACCCACGAAAAGACCGCGTGGATGCTGCGCTCGATGCTGGCCTGAACGGGCCGGTGTCGTGACGATGCGCCGCCGATGCCGGCGGCGTATCGTTTCAGGTTGCAGCAGGGGCCTCGCCAGGGGCAATCGAACCTGACGGCAACCGCTGGGCTTCATTCTCGATCCCGCTTCCTGCCTGTCCGCCCGTGCCGCTGTCCCCCTCCCACCGCCCGACCCCGATGTTCGAACGTCTCGCCCTGTACGCGCGCCTGGTGCGCATCGACAAGCCGATCGGCACGCTGCTGTTGCTGTGGCCGACCTTGTGGGCGCTGTGGATGGCCGCCGGCGGCCCGCCGCCGTGGCCGATCTTCTGGATCTTCGTGGTGGGCACCTTCCTGATGCGCTCGGCCGGCTGCGCGATGAACGACTGGGCCGACCGGGATTTCGACAAGCATGTGAAGCGCACACGCGAGCGGCCGCTGACCGCCGGGCGCATCCAGGCCTGGGAGGCGCTGGCGGTCGCGGGCACGCTGGCCGTGCTGGCCTTTCTGCTGATCCTGCCGCTGAACGCGCTGACCAAGTGGCTGTCGGTGGTCGCGGTGATCGTCGCGGCGACCTATCCGTTCTTCAAGCGCTTCTTCGCGATTCCGCAGGCCTATCTGGGCATCGCGTTCGGCTTCGGCATCCCGATGGCGTTCGCCGCGGTGCAGGAGCAGGTGCCGCCGGTGGCCTGGCTGATGCTGCTCGCCAATGTGTTCTGGTCGGTCGCCTACGACACCGCCTACGCGATGGTCGATCGCGACGACGACCTGCTGATCGGCATGAAGACCTCGGCGATCACGTTCGGACGCTTCGATGTCGCGGCGATCATGATCTGTTACGCGGGCTTCCTGGCGCTGATGGCGCTGGCCGGCAGCATGCTCGGGCTGGGCTGGCCGTACTGGCTCGGCCTGGCGGCCGCCGCCGTCACCGCGCTGTATCACTACACGCTGATCCGCGGGCGCGACCGCATGCAGTGCTTCGCGGCATTCCGGCACAACAACTGGCTGGGCGCCTGGGTGTTCGCCGGTACCGCGCTGGCCTACGCACTGCGGTAGAGCCTGTCGTTCCCGCGCAGGCGGGAACCCAGCGACTCCCAAGGGGGGCGGCTGAAAGCCGCTGGGTCCCGCCTGCGCGGGGACGACAGCGATCTTGGCGCTGGCTCCGGACTCAACCCTCCTTGCCGAATTCCTCGCCCATCTGCGCGCCGCGCGCCGCCGCGGCGTGGACCGCCTTGACGAAGGCATCGCCGACGCCCGATTGCTCCAGCACCGTCAGCGCCGCGTAGGTCGTGCCGCCCTTGGACGTCACGCGCTCGCGCAGCGTGGCCACCGGCTCGCTCGACTGCGCGGCCAGCGCGGCCGCGCCGCGGAACGTCTCGATCGCCAGCTGGCGGCCCTGCGCCGCGGTCAGCCCCAGTTCGGTGGCCGCGCGCTCCATCGCCTCGATCACGTAGAACACATACGCCGGACCGCTGCCCGAGACCGCGGTGACCGCATCCATCTGCGCATCGTTGTCGAGCCAGACGCACTGGCCGACCGCCTCGGCCAGCGCGGTGGCGATCGCGCGGTCCTCGGCCGACAGGCTGGCCGGCGCGCTCAAGCCCGTCATGCCCTTGCCGGCCAGCGCCGGCGTATTCGGCATCGAGCGCACCACGCGCGCATGACCGCCGAGCCAGCGCTGGATGTCCTGCAGGCGGATGCCGGCGGCCACGCTGATCACCAGGCCGCGGCTGCCGGCAGTGCGCAGATGCGGCAGCAGCTGTTCGGCCGCCTCGCGGAACTGCTGCGGCTTGGTCGCCATCACGATCACGTCGCTGCCGGCCAGTTCGACGTCGGGCGTCTCGACGGTATGCACGCGCTGCTCGCGCGCCAGCCGCTCGCGTGCCGGCGCGTACGGGTCGGCGACGCGGATCGAGGTCGGCGGCACGCCGCGGGCGATCAGGCCGCCGATCAGCGCGGTGGCAAGGTTGCCGCCGCCGACGAAGCCGAAGGTCAGGGTGGTGAGCATGGGTGGGTCTCGCTGTGAGTCTGGATGTGGGGTTCGGAAGATGGGCACAGAGGTGCCGGCCAGGTTCAAGCCAGGTTCAGGCCGGACGCGGACGCGAGCCGAAGATCGCGGTGCCGACGCGCACGATGGTCGCGCCCTCGGCCACCGCCGCCTCGAGGTCGCCGGACATGCCCATCGACAGCGTGTCGACCGCGAGGCCATCCTCGCGCAGCGTGGCCAGCAGCGCGCGCAGCGCGGCGAACGGGCGGCGCTGCGCCGCGATGTCTTCCTCCGGCTCGGGAATCGCCATCAGCCCGCGCAGATGCAGATTGGGCAGGGGCGCGATCGCGCGGGCAAGAGGCAGCACGTCGGCCGGCGCCACGCCGCTTTTGCTGGCCTCGCCGCTGATATTGACCTGGATGCAGACCTGCAGCGGCCCCATCGAGGCCGGGCGCTGCGCCGACAGCCGCTCGGCGATGCGCAGCCGGTCGACCGAATGGACCCAGTCGAAGTGCTCGGCCACCGCACGCGTCTTGTTGCTTTGCAGCGGGCCGATGAAGTGCCACGACAGCTGCTCGCGCAACGATGCCAGCGCGGCGATCTTGTCCAGGCCTTCCTGCACGTAGTTCTCGCCGAAGGCCCGCTGGCCCGCGTCGAAGGCCTCGCGCACGGCCCCCGGCGGGAAGGTCTTGGACACCGCCAGCAGCGATACGTCGCCGGCCGATCGGCCCGCCTCGAGTTCGGCGGCGGCAAGGCGCCGGCGCACGGCTTGCAGATTCGCGGCTATGACCGACATGATTCGGCAAACATCTAAAGAAACGGTTGGCAACTAGGGGTAGGCCATTATAGTGTTTGCTCCCGATCCAATCGCCGACAGGAACACGCCATGGACAACGTCTATCAGTTCACCGCCGAATCGCTGGCCGGCCAACCGGTCTCGCTATCGCAGTTCGAGGGCAAGGTGCTGCTGATCGTCAATACCGCCAGCGAATGCGGTTTCACACCGCAGTACGCCGGGCTGCAGCGGCTGCACGAGCGCCATGCGGGCCGCGGCTTCGCGGTGCTGGGCTTCCCCTGCAACCAGTTCGGCAAGCAGGAGCCCGGCGATGCGCAGCAGATCGGCCAGTTCTGCGAATCGCGCTTCCAGGTCAGTTTTCCGATGTTCGCCAAGATCGATGTCAACGGCGCCAACGCGCATCCGCTGTATCGCTGGCTGACCGGGCAAAAGCCGGGGCTGCTCGGCATCGAGGCGATCAAGTGGAACTTCACCAAGTTCCTGCTGCGCCGCGACGGCACGGTGTACAAGCGCTATGCGCCGACCACCAAGCCGGAGGACATCGAGGCCGACATCGAGACGCTGCTGGCCGAACCGGCGCACTGAGCCGGCGCACCGAGGCGGCGCACCGAGGCGGCGCCGGCCGTCGCCAGCGGCCGCTCAGTCCTGCGGCGGCCCCGCCGGCGGCTGGGTTTCGCGGTCGCGCAGCAGCCGCTCGAGCAGCCGGTCACGCGCGCGGTGCCGGCGCTCCAGCCGGGTCGATTCCTCGTCGAGCGCACGGAACAGGCTGACGCACATCGCGGCCATCACCACCGCGAAGGGCAGCGCCGCCAGGATCGACATCGACTGCAATCCCTTGAGCCCGCCGGACACCAGCAGCACGCCGGCGATCAGCGCGATCAGCACGCCCCAGATCAGCTTGAGCCGCGCCGGCGGACGCGGATTGCCGTGGTCGGACATCATGCCGAGCACGAAGGTCGCCGAGTCCGCCGAGGTCACGAAGAATACGGTGACCAGCACGATCGCCAGGATCGATGTCAGCGTCGCCGCCGGGTAGGCGTCCAGCAGCGCGAACAGCGCCAGCGACGGATCCTGCTGGACCGCCTGCACCACCGGCACGTTCTGGAACATCGACGCATACAGCCCCGCGCCGCCGAACACACCGAACCACAGGAAGCTGATCAGCGTCGGCGCCAGCAGCACGCCGACGATGAACTCGCGGATGGTGCGGCCCTTCGAGATGCGCGCGATGAAGGTGCCGACGAACGGCGCCCAGGCGATCCACCAGGCCCAGTAGAACAGTGTCCAGTCGGCGACCCAGGTGCCCTGGCTGAACGGCGTCATCCGCATGCTCATGCCGATCAGGTTGTCCAGATAGGCGCCGATCGTGGTGGTCAGCGCGTCCAGGATGAACGAGGTCGGCCCCAGCACGAATACCGTCAACAGCAGCAGCACGGCCAGCACCATGTTCAGATTGCTGAGCCACTGGATGCCGCGCGTCAGTCCGCTCAGCGACGACAGGATGTACAGCGCGCCGGCCACCGCGATGATGATCAGCTCGACCGCGATATCGTTGGGCACGCCGAACACCCGGTACAGGCCGGCATTGATCTGCAGCGCGCCCAGCCCAAGCGAGGTGGCGACGCCGAACGCGGTGGCGATCAGCGCCAGCACGTCGATCCACTTGCCGAGCGGCCCGTTGGCGCGCGCGCCGATCAGCGGCTCGAAGGTCGTGCTGATCAGCATCGGCCGGTCGCGGTTGAACTGGAAGAAGGCCAGCGCCAGCGCGACCACCGAATAGGCGGCCCACGGATGCAGGCCCCAGTGGAACAGTGCGTAGCGCAGCCCGGTGCCGGCAGCCTGCGGCGTCAGCGGTTCGAGTCCCTGCGGCGGCTTGATCAGGTGCGACACCGGTTCGGCCACGCCCCAGAAGACCAGGCCGATGCCCATGCCGGCGGCGAACAGCATCGAGAACCAGCTGAGCCGGTGAAACTGCGGTTCCGCGTCTTCGCCGCCAAGCCGGATGCTGCCGAAGCGGCCGAACGCCAGGTACAGCGCGAACACCAGGAAGCCGAACATCGTCAGCAGATAGAACCAGCCGAAGCGGGCGATCACGCCCGTCAGCAGCCATTGCATCGTCGCGCCGAGCTGGTCGGGCGCCAGCGCGCCCCACAGCACGAACAGCGAGACGAGCGCCAGAGCCAGCTTCAGTACCATCGCGTTCTCCCGGTCGGTTGTCGTTCGGTCCTGCGTTGCCGGCGCCGAAGCGCGCTGCGGCGGGTTCAGCGCCGATCGGCGCAAATCAGCGCGGCATCCACGTCGCCAGCAACGGCACCAGCACGGCGGTCAGCACGCCGTTCAGGCCCATGCCGAGCGCGGCGAAGGCGCCGGCCTCCTGGTTGACCTGGAAGGCGCGCGCGGTGCCGATGCCATGCGCCGCCAGCCCGGTGGCGAAGCCGCGCACGCTGTAGTCACGCATGCCGAGCAGGTTCAGGATCTTGGTCGCGCTGATCGCGCCGATGATGCCGGTGCCCATCACCAGCACGGCGGTCAGCGACGGCAGGCCGCCGATCTTTTCTGCGACGCCCATCGCGATCGGAATGGTCACCGACTTGGGCGCCAGCGAGCGCACCACCTCGGGCGAGGCGCCCAGCAGCCAGGCGATGCCGACCGCCGACACCACCGCGACCAGCGAGCCCGCCAGCAGCCCGCCCAGCAGCGGCAGCACGTGCGCGCGCAGCTTCGGCAATTGCTGGTACAGCGGCACCGCCAGCGCCACGGTGGCAGGGCCGAGCAGGAAGTGCACGAACTGGGCGCCGTCGAAGTAGGTCTGGTACGGCGTGCCGGTCACGGTCAGCACCGCGACCAGCAGCGCGACCGAGATCATTACCGGATTGGCCAGCGGCGAGAAACGCGCGCGCTCGTAGATGCGGAAGGCGAACACATAGGCCAGCAGCGTCGCGGTCAGCCCGAGCAGCGGGCTGGCGGCCAGATAGACCCAGATCTCGTTCAGGCGCGGCGTCATCGCGTCTCTCCCGCGCCGTTCGCGGCATCGTCCGCGGAAGGGCTGGAAGGGGCGGAAGGCGAAGCCGGGGGCTTGCGCATCAGCGCGCGCGTGACGAGCGCGGTGGTCGCGATCGCCAGCCAGGTGGACAGCACGAGCGCGACGATGATCGGCATCCATTCGCCGCCGATGCGGCTGCCGTGCACCATGATGCCGACGCCGGCCGGCACGAACAGCAGCGACAGATGCTTGAGCAGTTCGGCGGTGGTGCCCTGGATGATCGCCAGCAGGCGATCGTCGATCGCGAGCCAGCAGAACAGCAGGATCATGCCGATCACGGGACCGGGAACGGGCAGGCGCAGCGCGTAGCTGAACACCTCGCCCACGGATTGGAATACCAGCAGGATGGCAAGCGTCTGAAGCATGCGAGAGGCAGGTTGGTCGGCCAGGCGGAATCACCGCGATTCCACCGGCGGCAGCCTCCCGCGCACCGTCAACCGAGCATGCGATCCACCAGTTCGATCCAGTGCAGCACCGGCGTCTGCGTGCCGCTTTGCAGATGGGTGATGCAGCCGATATTGGCGGACACGATGGTGTCCGGCTGCGTGGCCTGCAGTTTGGCGAGCTTGTCGTCGCGCAGGCGATAGGCCAGGTCCGGCTGCAACACCGAGTAGGTGCCCGCCGATCCGCAGCACAGGTGGCTGTCAGCGCAGAGTTTGACCTCCACGCCGAGTGCGGTCAAGAGCGCCTCCACCTTGCCGCGAATCTGCTGGCCGTGCTGCAGCGTGCAGGGTGGGTGCCACGCGACCCGTTGCTCGGGCGGCGGCGCGGCCTCGGCCAGCCGCTTCAGCGGCTCGGCGAAGGCCGGCAGCAACTCGGAGACGTCGCGCGTCAGCGCCGAGATGCGGGCCGCGCGTTCGGCGTACTCCGGGTCGTGGCGCAGCAGATGGCCGTACTCCTTGACCATCACGCCGCAGCCCGACGCATTCATCACGATGGCCTCGGCGCCGGCCTCGACATGCGGCCACCATGCATCGATATTGCGGCGCATATTGTCGAGGCCGCCCGGATGGTCGCCATTGTGATAGCGGATTGCCCCGCAACAACCGGCCTCGGGCGCGACCACCATCTGCACGCCGAGACGATCGAACACGCGCGCGGTCGCGGCATTGATGCCGGGCGACATCGACGGCTGCACGCAGCCGGCCAGCAGCAGCATCTTGCGGGCGTGCTCGCGTCGCGGCCATGCGCCGGCCGGCGCGGCGACCGGCACCTTGTTGCGCAGCACCTCGGGCAGCAGCGGACGCACCAGTTGCCCCATGCGCATCGCCGCCCCAAACAGGCGAGGGCGCGTCAGCCCTTCGCGCAGCACCCAGCGCGCGATGCGCTGGCGCGCCGGGCGATGCAGGCCCTGCTCGGCCAGCCGCTCGTCGACGACCTGGCGGCCGATATCGACCAGCCGGCCGTAGGTCACGCCGGACGGGCAGGTCGACTCGCAGTTGCGGCAGGTCAGGCAGCGGTCCAGATGCAGCCGCGTGCTTTCGGTGACGGGGTTGCCCTCGAGCACCTGCTTCATCAGGTAAATGCGCCCCCGCGGGCCGTCGAGCTCGTCGCCGAGCAGCTGATAGGTCGGGCAGGTCGCGGTACAGAAGCCGCAGTGCACGCACTTGCCGACGATGGACTTGGCTTCTTCGCCATCGGGCGTGTCGCGGAGGAAATCGGCCAGGGTCGTTTGCATGATAGGGACCAGAGGGTTTGTCGCGCCGGCTTGTCGGTTGGCTTGTTGTTCGGGTTTGTCGCGGGGACTTGCCGGGACGCTTGTCTAGCGAATGGGCGAATGGGCGAATGGGCGAATGGGGGAAGGAACGAAGGGAGCGCCGATTCAGAGCTCCGGATACAGCCGCCCCGGATTGAAGATGCCGGCCGGATCGAAGGCCGCCTTCAGCCGCGCGTGGATCGCCATCAGCGGCGCGGACTGCGGCGTGAACACGCCTTCGGATTTGTCGCCGTGGCGAAACAGCGTCGCGTGTCCTCCAGCGGCGTGGGCGATCGCCCGCACCTGCGCGGCCGGTACCGGCTGCGCCGGAATCCACCAGCGCTGGCCGCCGCCCCATTCGATCAACTGCGTGCCGCCCGCCGCGGAGGGCAGGGCCAGCGGCGCGGCCGTGGTCGGCACCGCCAGGCGCCACAGCGGCGCGCCGGCATGGGACGGCGCGAAGAACGGATGCGTCTGTTCGCGCAGCGCCTGCCACAGCGCCTGCGCCTCGCCCTGTTCCATCGCCTCGCCGCCCAGGCGTTCGCGCGCCGCGCGCAACGCCGCCGCCGCGCCGGACAGCCGCACGTGCAGCACGCCGTCGTGCCAGACCGACGCGGCGATCGGCAGCGGCTGGCCACCCCACTGGTTCAGGCGCTCGAGCGCCTCGGCCTCGTTCAGTTCAAAGCGCAGCGTGGCATCGTCGAACGGCACCGGCAGCACCTTCAGCGAGACTTCGAGAATCAGTCCCAGGGTGCCGAGCGAGCCGGCGATCAGCCGCGACACATCGTAGCCGGCGACGTTCTTCATCACCTGCCCGCCGAACTGCAGCGTGTCGCCGCGGCCGTCCATCATCTGCACGCCGAGCACGAAGTCGCGCAGCGCGCCAACGGACTGCCGGCGCGGGCCGGACAGGCCGGCCGCGACCGCGCCGCCCAGCGTCGCCCGGCTGACGCCGTCGGCGCCGGCGAAGTGGGGCGGCTCGAAGGCCAGCATCTGGCGCCGTTCGGCCAGCGTCGCCTCGATCTCGGCCAGCGGCGTGCCGCAGCGCGCGGTGATCACCAACTCCGCGGGGTCGTAGTCGACGATGCCGGCATGGCCGCGCGTGTCCAGCACCTCGCCCTGGGGCGGCTGGCCGTAGAAGTCCTTGCTGCCGCCGCCGGTGAAGCGCAGCGGCGTACGGCTGGCGGCGGCGTGCCGGATGGCATCGCGAAAGGCGTCGAGCTTGTCTTGCATGGCGTTGGCAGGGATGGCTGGGGTTCTGGTTTTCTGGGGTTCGGGGCGTCCTGCGCGCGGCACGCGGCCGCGCCGGCGGGCGCTCTGGTTCTGTTGTCCGGTCGATCCTCGTCGCGCCGCGTCAGGCGTTGTCGCCGACCTCGACCTGATACGGCGGCAGCTTCTTGCCGCAGTGCTTGCAATAGGAGGCGTCGGGGTCGTGCCCTTCCGTCAGGCAATGCACGCAGGTGCGCGTGGTCAGCGGGCGCCGGATGATGCTGGCGGCCAGTTCCGCGCCGACGATGCCGGTCGGGAAGGCGATGATGCCGTAGCCCAGCAGGATCGTCAGCGAGGTGATGAACTGCCCGAACGCGGTCTTGGGCACCATGTCGCCGTAGCCCGTGGTGGTCAGCGTCACGACCGCCCAGTACATGCTGCGCGGAATGCTGACGAAGCCGTTTTCCGGACCCTCGACCACATACATCACGGTGCCGAGGATCACGGTGATGATGAACACCGTGCCGAGGAAGACCGCGATCTTGCGCCGGCTGTTGGCCAGCGCGCGGTAGAGGATCTGCGCCTCCTCGAAGTAGACGGTCAGCTTCAGGATCCGGAACACGCGCAGCAGCCGCAGCAGGCGCACGTCGATCAGGAAGGCCAGCTCCGGCATGAAGAAGGCCAGCCAGGTCGGCATGATCGAAATGAAGTCGATGATGCCGAAGAAGCTGAACACGTAGCGCAGCGGCCGCCGCACCACCAGGATCCGCATCACGTACTCGGCGGTAAACAGCAGCGTGAACATCCACTCGAGCACGGTGAAGCCCACGCCGAGCCGCGCGTGGATCGCCGGCACGCTGTCGAACATCACCACCAGCACGCTGGCGACGATGGCCAGCAGCAACGCCACATCGAACTGCCGGCCCTCGCGCGTATCGGCCTCGAAGATGATCGTGTACCAGCGCTGGCGCCAGCCGGTCTCGGGCTTGCCCAGATACTGGCGCACGAACGCTTCCTGGCGGCGGCGCGGATCGTCGCGCGGGGCCTGGCGGGGGCCGTCGTTGCGAGGGGCTTGGCGGTAATTGGCCATCGGCGTGCGGGCCTCGCTCAGAAGCGCGGCAGGTCCGGATGCGGCAGCAGGCCGCGGCGCACATGCATCTTGCCGTATTCGGCGCAGCGCGCCAGCGTCGGAATGGCCTTGTCCGGATTGAGCAGCCGCGCCGGGTCGAAGGCCGCCTTGACGCGCAGGAAGGCCTCGCGCTCTTCGGGCGCGAACTGCACGCACATCGAATTGAGCTTCTCGACGCCGACGCCGTGTTCGCCGGTGACGGTGCCGCCGAGTTCGACGCAGGTCTCCAGGATGTCGGCGCCGAACAGCTCGGCGCGCTGCCACTCGTCATGGTCCGCGCCATCGAACAGGATCAGCGGGTGCATGTTGCCGTCGCCGGCATGGAACACGTTGATGCAGCGCAGGCCGTACTTGTGCTCCATCTGCTCGATGCGCTTGAGCAGCGTGCCGATGTGCTTGCGCGGGATGGTGCCGTCCATGCAGTAGTAGTCCGGCGAGATCCGGCCGGCGGCCGGGAAGGCGTTCTTGCGGCCGCTCCAGAAGCGCAGCCGCTCGGGCTCGCTTTGCGACACCGCGATGCGGGTCGCGCCGGAGGCGCGCAGCACCTCGCTCATCCGCTCGATTTCCTCGGCCACTTCCTCCGGCGTGCCATCGGATTCGCACAGCAGGATCGCGGCGGCGTCGAGGTCGTAGCCGGCATGGACGAATTCCTCGACCGCGGCGGTCGCCGGCTTGTCCATCATCTCGAGCCCGGCCGGGATGATGCCGGCGGCGATCACGTCGGCGACCGCATTGCCGCCTTTCTCGACGTCATCGAAGCTGGCCATGATGACCTGCGCCAGCTGCGGCCGCGGCACCAGCTTGACGGTGACTTCCGTCGTGACCGCCAGCATGCCCTCCGAGCCGATCAGTACCGCCAGCAGGTCCAGGCCCGGCGCGTCGGGCGCGGCGCTGCCGAACTCGACCACCTCGCCTTGCATCGTGATCGCGCGCACGCGCAGCACGTTGTGGACGGTCAGGCCGTATTTCAGGCAATGCACGCCGCCGGAATTTTCGGCGACATTGCCGCCGATGGTGCAGGCGATCTGCGACGAGGGATCGGGCGCGTAGTACAGGCCGTACGGCGCGGCGGCTTCGGAAATGGCCAGATTGCGCACGCCCGGCTGGACCACGGCGGTGCGCGACAGCGGATCGATCGACACGATGCGCTTGAACTTGGCGAGCGACAGCACCACGCCGCTGGCGATCGGCATCGCGCCGCCGGACAGGCTGGTGCCGGCGCCGCGCGGCACCACGGGCACGCGCAGCCGGTGGCACAGCCGCAGGATCGCGATCACCTGCTCCTCGCTGTCGGGCAGGACCACCGCGAGCGGGACCTGGCGATAGGCCGCCAGGCCGTCGCATTCATAGGGGACCGTGTCCTCGGGGCGCGTCAGCAGCGCCGGCTCGGGAAGGATGCGCGCGAGTTCGCGCAGCAGCTCTGCGGTCTGCTCGGGCGACAGCGCGGCGGCCAGCGCGGCGGAGGAGGCCGCGGGGATGGCGGCGTCTTGCGGGGCGTTCATGGCGACTCCTGTATGGCCTCGCGGCGCTGGCGGCGCGGGCGAGGCGGGGACGGCAGACTATAGCGCAGGCCATGCCCGCGCAGCCGCCGCCACACGTGAATTCGGCGCGCCGCGCCGATCAAATCCGTTCATGCCGGGGCGGCATCGCGCCGCGTCTTACCACTCGAGGCTGAGCAGCCAGTCGACGAAGTAGCGGGCCTCGGGCTTGAGCGGCGCCTGTTCGCGCTCGACGATGTAGTAGCCATGCGGCGACTCCGATTCGATATCGAGCAGCCGCACCATCTGGCCCAGCGACAGCCAGTGCCGCGCCATGCGCTGGCGCACCAGGGCCACGCCCTGGTTCGAGGCGACCGCCTCGAGCATGAAACCGATGTCGTTGAACTGGGGGCCGCTCTGCGGCTCGGGCCAGTCGAGCCCGGCGGTCTCGAACCAGGGCTTCCACGGCTCCAGCGGACTGCGCAGCAGCACCAGATTGGCCAGGTGCTCGGGGCGCGTGATCGAGCGTCCGTCGATCCGTTCATAGTACTCGCGGCCGCAGGCCGGAAACACCGGCTCGACCAGCAGCCGCGTGGTCTTCAGGTCCGGATAGCGGCCCGTGCCATAGCGGATCTCGACGTCGGTGTCCTCGGCCTTCACATCGAGGAAGGGAATGGCCAGCTGCAGTTCCAGGTCGATATGCGGATAGAGCGCGCCGAACTCGGGCAGCCGCGGCACCAGATGCTGGCGGCCGAAGGTCGGCGGCGTGGCGACCCGCAGCCGCGTGCGCATCTTGTTGTACTCGGGCCGGGCCAGCTCGTTCAGCGACTTGAGCGCGTCCTGCACATTGCGCAGATAGCGGGTGCCGGCCGCGGTCAGCCGCAGCGCGGTGTTGGCGCGCACGAACAGGTCCTCGCCCCACAGCTCCTCGAGATTCTTGATCCTGTGCGACACCGCGCTGGGCGTCACCGACAGCTCCTCGGCCGCGCGGGCGAAGCTGCCCAGCCGCGACGCCGCCTCGAAGGCGATCAGCAGATGGAGCGGCGGGATGCGGTTGAACAGCGCGGCCATGAGTGGGATATCGGTTATGTCGGGTGTTGCTCGCGGGACTCAGCGGCTCGGGCGGAAGATCTTGCCCGGATTGAGGATGCCGTTCGGGTCCAGCGCCCGCTTGATCGCGCGCATCAGGTCCAGCGCGTCCTCCCCATGCTCGCTGACCAGGAAGTCCATCTTGTGCAGGCCGACACCGTGCTCGCCGGTACAGGTACCGCCCATCGCCAGCGCGCGCGAGACGATCGCCGCGTTCAGCGCCTCGGCCTGTTCCAGCTCCTCGGGCTTGACGGGATCGGTCAGGATCGCCACGTGGAAATTGCCGTCGCCGACGTGGCCCACGATCGGGCAGGGCAGGCCGGACGCGATGAGGTCGCGCTCGGTCTGGACCACGCAGTCGGCCAGCCGCGAGATCGGCACGCAGACGTCGGTGGTCACCGCGCGGCAGCCCGGCTTGAGCTGCAGCATCGCGAAGTAGGCGGTATGGCGGGCGTTCCACAGCCGGCTGCGGTCTTCCGGCCGCGTCGCCCATTCGAAACCCTGGCCGCCATGCTCGGCGGTGATCTGCTGCACGGTCTCGGCCTGCTCGCGCACGCCGGCCTCGGTACCGTGGAATTCGAAGAACAGGTGCGGGCTTTCCGGCAGCGTCAGGCGATCGTGGCGGTTGATCGCGCGGATCGCCAGCGCGTCGACGAACTCGACCCGCGCCACCGGCACGCCGAGCTGGATCGTGTCGATCACGGCCCGCACCGCGCTGCCCATGTCGGGGAAGGCGCAGACCGCGGCCGAGATCGCCTCGGGCTGCGGATACAGCCGCACGGTGATCTCGGTGATGATGCCGAGCGTGCCTTCGCTGCCGACGAACAGCCGGGTCAGGTCGTAGCCGGCCGAGGACTTGCGGGCATGGGTGCCGGTCTTGATCACGCGGCCGTCGGCGGTGACCACGGTCAGCGCCAGCACGTTCTCGCGCATCGTGCCGTAGCGCACGGCGTTGGTGCCCGACGCCCGCGTCGCGCACATGCCGCCAAGCGAAGCGTCGGCGCCCGGATCGATCGGGAAGAACAGGCCGGTGTCCTTGATTTCCTGGTTCAGCTGCTTGCGGGTGACGCCCGGCTGAACGGTAACGGTCAGGTCTTCCGGCTGCACCGCCAGCACCTGGTTCATCTGCGACAGGTCCAGGCTGATGCCGCCGGCCACGGCCAGCAAATGGCCCTCCAGCGACGAGCCCGCGCCGTAGGGAATCAGCGGCACGCCATGGGCGTTGCACAGCCTGGCGACCTCGGCGACTTCCTCGGTGCTGTGGGCGAACACGACGGCATCGGGCGGGGCCGGCGGAAACGGCGATTCGTCGCGCCCGTGGTGATCGCGCACGCCGGCCGACGTGGTGAAGCGCTCGCCGAAGCGCGCCTGCAGGGCGTCGGCCACTTCCGGCGGCAGCGGACGGCGGGTCAGGGCGGCGTGGGGCGTGGGATGGTTCATGCTGGTCTCCGGCGAGGCTGGGCGGGCGGCTTTGCCTTGGCTGGCCGCGGTGGCCATGAATGGTCGTCATTCTGGGCGACCGCCGAGCCGCTGCCCTTTGTCTGGATGCGGCCGCGCGGGGGCGGCCGGGTGTTGCGGACCCCGTTATTCTACGCCGCGTGCATGCCGCGCCATAATGCGGCTTCGACAGGGAGAACTTCCATGGGCAATCGATTGAGCCGGATCGCGACCCGCACAGGCGACGCGGGCACCACCGGACTGGGCGACGGCAGCCGCACCGGCAAGGACAGCCTGCGCATCGCCGCGATCGGCGAGGTGGACGAACTGAACGCGCAGCTCGGGGTGCTGCTGACCGAGGCGCTGCCCGACGACATCCGCGCCGCGCTGCTGCATATCCAGCACGACCTGTTCGATCTGGGCGGCGAGCTGTCGATCCCCGGGTACACGCTGGTCAAGCCCGAGCAGGTCGCCCAGCTCGACGACTGGCTCGCGCACTACAACGCCGATCTGCCGCGGCTGGCCGAATTCATCCTGCCGGGCGGCACCCGCGCCGCGGCGCTTGCCCATGTCTGCCGCACCGTCTGCCGGCGCGCAGAACGGGCGCTGGTCGCGCTGGGCGCCGTCGAAGCGGTCAACGAGGCGCCCCGCCAGTACCTGAACCGGCTGTCGGACCTGCTGTTCGTGCTGGCGCGCGTCGCCAACCGGGCCGGCGGGCAGACCGACGTGCAGTGGCAACGCGGCTGCAAGAATTGATTTGACATAAGTGACGGTTCGGGCGGATTCTCGCCCCGGCGGCGCCCGAGCCGGGGCGCCCTAAAAACCAACAAAATTACTCGGATTTGCCGGCTCCGCCCTTGAAAAGGTGCCGGCCGGCCACACTTCGGCCTCAGGTTGAGTTGAGGCCGCGCGGATAGCGATGGCTCAAGAGGAGAGAATAAATGGGTAAGATCATCGGTATCGACCTCGGTACCACCAACAGCTGCGTCTCGATCATGGAGGGCAACACCCCCAAGGTGATCGAGAACTCGGAAGGGGCGCGTACCACCCCCTCGGTCATCGCCTACATGGAAGACGGCGAGATCCTGGTCGGCGCCCCCGCCAAGCGCCAGGCAGTGACCAATCCCCGCAACACCCTGTACGCCGTCAAACGGCTGATCGGCCGCAAGTTCGAAGAGAAGGAAGTCCAGAAGGACATCGGGCTGATGCCGTACTCGATCGTCAAGGCCGACAACGGCGACGCCTGGGTGTCGGTCCGCGACCAGAAGCTGGCCCCGCCGCAAGTCTCGGCCGAAGTGCTGCGCAAGATGAAGAAGACCGCCGAGGACTACCTCGGCGAGCCGGTGACCGAAGCGGTCATCACCGTGCCGGCGTACTTCAACGACGCCCAGCGCCAGGCCACCAAGGACGCGGGCCGCATTGCCGGCCTGGAAGTCAAGCGCATCATCAACGAGCCGACCGCGGCCGCGCTGGCCTTCGGCATGGACAAGAACGAGAAGGGCGACCGCAAGATCGCGGTGTATGACCTCGGCGGCGGTACCTTCGACATCTCGATCATCGAGATCGCGGACGTCGACGGCGAGAAGCAGTTCGAAGTGCTGTCGACCAACGGCGACACCTTCCTCGGTGGCGAGGACTTCGACCAGCGCCTGATCGACTACATCATCGGCGAGTTCAAGAAGGAGCAGGGCGTCGACCTGTCCAAGGACGTGCTCGCGCTGCAGCGCCTGAAGGAAGCCGCCGAAAAGGCCAAGATCGAACTGTCGAGCTCGCAGCAGACCGAAATCAATCTGCCGTACATCACGGCCGATGCCTCGGGCCCGAAGCACTTGAACCTGAAGATCACCCGCGCCAAGTTCGAAGCGCTGGTCGAGGAACTGATCACCCGCACCATCGAACCGTGCCGCATCGCGATCAAGGACGCGGGCGTCAAGGTCAGCGACATCGACGACGTGATCCTGGTCGGCGGCATGACCCGCATGCCGAAGGTGCAGGAGCAGGTGCGCGAGTTCTTCGGCCGCGACGCGCGCAAGGACGTGAACCCGGATGAAGCCGTGGCGGTTGGCGCGGCGATCCAGGGCTCGGTGCTGTCCGGCGATCGCAAAGACGTGCTGCTGCTCGACGTGACCCCGCTGTCGCTGGGCATCGAGACGCTGGGCGGCGTGATGACCAAGATGATCAGCAAGAACACCACGATCCCGACCAAGCATGCGCAGGTGTTCTCGACGGCCGACGACAACCAGCCGGCGGTGACGATCAAGGTCTACCAGGGTGAGCGCGAGATGGCCAGCGGCAACAAGCTGCTGGGCGAGTTCAACCTGGAAGGCATCGCTCCGGCGCCGCGCGGCATGCCGCAGATCGAGGTGTCGTTCGACATCGACGCCAACGGCATCCTGCACGTCGGCGCCAAGGACAAGGCGACCGGCAAGGAAAACCGGATCACGATCAAGGCCAACTCGGGTCTGTCGGAAGAAGAAATCCAGCGCATGGTCAAGGACGCCGAGGCCAATGCCGAGGAAGACCGCAAGGCCCGCGAACTGGCCGATGCGCGCAACCAGGCCGATGCGCTGGTGCACTCGACCCGCAAGGCGCTGACCGAGTACGGCGACAAGCTGGAGTCGGGCGAGAAGGAAAAGATCGAGGCTGCGATCAAGGAACTGGAAGACGCCGCACGCGGCGGCGACAAGACCGAGATCGACGCCAAGGTCGCGGCGCTGTCCGAAGTCAGCCAGAAGCTGGGCGAGAAGGTCTACGCCGACATGCAGGCCAAGGCGGGCGAATCCGGCGCCGCCGGTGCGGGTGCCGGCGCTGGCGCGGCCGGCGGTGCGCACGACGCGCAGCCGCAGGACGACAACGTCGTGGATGCCGAGTTCAAGGAAGTCAACGACAAGAAGTAATGCGACGGACATGGGATGGCGCGGGCCTTGCGCCGGCGCCATGCCAGTCCCGACGCCGGGCGGCGGATATCGGACCAAGCGCGGACCTGCGGGCCGGCGCCGTCGGATTTCCCCGCTCGGCTTTTTGCTATTCGTCGACCGGCGCGCATGTGCGCGCGGGTCGGCCAATCAGGGTTTGAGCCACCATGGCAAAACGTGACTACTACGAAGTGCTCGGGGTGGGCAAGAACGCGAGCGACGACGACATCAAGAAGGCGTATCGCAAGCTCGCGATGAAGTACCACCCGGACCGCAATCCGGACAGCAAGGATGCGGAGGAGAAATTCAAGGAGGCCAAGGAGGCCTACGAGATGCTCTCCGACCCCGAAAAGAAGGCGGCCTACGACCAGTACGGCCACGCGGGCGTGGACCCGAACATGGCGGGCGGCTTCGGCGGTGCCCAGGGCTACGGCGGCTTCGCCGAGGCCTTCGGCGATATCTTCGGCGACATCTTTGGCCAGGCAGCCGGCGGCCGGCAACGCGGCGGTCCGCAGGTCTATCGCGGCGCCGACCTGCGCTACAGCATGGAGATCACGCTCGAGCAGGCCGCGCACGGCCACGAGGCGCAGATCCGCGTACCGCACTGGGACGACTGCGATCACTGCCACGGCAACGGCGCCGAGCCGGGCTCGCACGTCGAGACCTGCCCCACTTGTAAAGGCATCGGCCAGGTCCGCGTGTCGCAGGGCTTCTTCACGATGCAGCAGACTTGCCCGAAGTGCCACGGCACCGGCAAGTACATCCCCAAGCCGTGCGTCAAATGCCACGGCCAGGGCAAGATCAAGACGCAGAAGACCCTCGAGGTCAAGATCCCGGCCGGCATCGACGAAGGCATGCGGATCCGCTCGACCGGCAACGGCGAACCCGGCATCAACGGCGGCCCTCCGGGCGACCTCTATGTCGAGGTCCATATCAAGCCGCACCCGGTGTTCGAACGCGACGGCGACGATCTGCACTGCCAGATGCCGATCTCGTACGCCACCGCCGCGCTGGGCGGCGACCTCGAAGTGCCGACGCTGAACGGCAAGGCCAGCTTCCCGGTCCCTGAAGGCACCCAGACCGGCCGCACCTTCCGCCTGCGCGGCAAGGGCATCAAGGGCGTCCGCTCCGGCACGCCGGGCGACCTCTACGTGCACGTCAACGTCGAGACGCCGGTCAAGCTGACCGAAGCCCAGAAGGAACTGCTGCGCCAATTCGACCGCTCGGTCCACGAAGGCGGCTCGCGGCATAGTCCACAGGAGCAGTCTTGGTTGGATAAGGTCAAGAGTTTTTTTAGTTGAAGCTTGCTTCCCCGCGGTCGGCGGGGAGCGG
Organism: Cupriavidus sp. UGS-1; assembly: GCF_021213615.1. Classification (NCBI taxonomy): domain Bacteria; kingdom Pseudomonadati; phylum Pseudomonadota; class Betaproteobacteria; order Burkholderiales; family Burkholderiaceae; genus Cupriavidus; species Cupriavidus sp. UGS-1. The sequence continues at coordinate 60,903 of NZ_JAJQJF010000015.1, forward strand.
CAAAAAAGTCAGCCGCGCCCTTTGTTGGGCGCGGCTTTTTTCTTGTACGTGAATCGTTATGTTCTAGCTACCTGTGCTGGGCAGTCATACGACATTGCATAGGAGCTCGGCGCAAGTGCGATTCGGCTTGGACCGGTTACCTCCCGCTTCTGCTTTCTTGGGCTCTGGCGGTATCCAGTCGATCCGCTTCGGCTCTACGAAGTGGAAACGCTCAAGATCGTGCCGCCAGGTGACGGCCGGGTCGTAGCCCGGTTCGACGACGTGGAAGATGTCATGGAAGGCTTCTTCCGCGAATTGATAGTCTTCGAACAGCTCCGGGTTGCCCAGCGATATCCCGCGTGTTTCCGCCGCCACGAGGCGCAGCTTGTAGTGATTTGTCGATAGATAGTGGAAAGGACTCTTCTCCAGGTTCGCGCACATCAACGGGATATTTTTGCTGAAGCGTTCGCGAAGGTACCAACCGCCCTTCGCCAATAGTTCTCCCTCGTCACAGTAGAAGTGGTCGTCGAGTGGCGGAGCGGGGGGCACGACTGGCAGGCCCGGAAAATGACGTTGCAGAAAGCGCCCTTTCGGACCAGGACCGTATAACAGATCGAAGTCCTCTATCTCGATGACACCATTGAATAGCCCGGCGACGAGCACGAGATCCAGCCTGGAATTGGTCAAAGGCAGCCTTTCAGCATTCGCTGCCGGAATGCCTAACGCTACCAGGTGGTGGGGCTTTATCCCTTTGGGATGATCGGAATCTCTACGGATATGTTGCAAGAACAGATCCAGTGTATCGAAGAATGTTTTCCGACTGATCTTGTCGGCGGCATACGCCGACGCAAGCAACATGATGGCGGGGATACCAAGATGGTAAATGTGTGCGCCATGCACCGATAGCTTGTGTGATTTCAGTACCTTCACCATTGTCACCGCGCTCATTGAAGCGCTAGCCGCCTGGTCTACGCTGTTCGTCGCTGCCGTCGAATGGCTGCGCAAGGACATGGCGAACTGCTGCAATGGTGCCATGTCGGATAGCGGCGTATCGGAAGACGGTGTCTCGGTGCAAACGCGTGAAATGAAGGCCGATGCCCGGCGTGCATGCTCTACAGGATTAATGACCGTGAAGGGTGTCGACCGATTGGCTGAACTGGAGGGGTTGAGCTTTGTCATGGTGCGGTTCCTGGGTGGGATTAGGACCCCGATGCGGATCGAGCGTAAGCGAGCAATGTGCGCTTTATGCATCGACACGATCGGACGCATGGGCTTGTCATCGAGCGGCTCAGAAAACGGATTCGGTGCCGGTCTGCTCCTTGCCCGATGTGTCTGTCTCCTCCGGATTCCTCTGAGTGGACGTAGCAAGGCGAGCGCTAAACCAGAGGAGCTCTGAGGATAGCGACACCGATCGTGCTGTGGTGAGCAGTGCACTGCCATGGACGCCATTCTGCGTATCGAGATGGTCTCCGGCATAAACGCCAAACCCACCGAGTTCGTAATGATCATCCGTGCTGAGCAAGATCCAGCATTGCCGTGCCAGCTCGTAACGACTGCCCACGTGACTATAGGGGCCTTTCGTGCTTTCCAGCCCTTTCGATAGCGCTGTGAGTGCATTGAGTTCCGCCAGCTTGCTCTCTTTCAAATGCCGACGGACCATATAGCTCTGATTCGAATGACGCGCGTGCAGGCGTAGATATTGAAGTCGTTCATCGAGTGACCAACGTTCGAGCGGCTTAAGTGGGGCGTTGCATTGATCCCAGTGCCGCCGTACAGCCGGGGTATTCAGATGGGCGATTAGATCGTCGACATTCCGAAAGACGATATCCCAGGCAAACGACGACTGCGTGATGCCGTCCCGCGTTTCCCGCCGCATGAAATGGTGAACGCCGCGCTCACAAAAGGTCGCGATCACGCCTGCCATCGGGCCCGTGCTCAATCCACTGGTCAGGTGGTGGGTCATTTTTGCCGGCAAGACCGTCGCAAGAAGGCGTATCGCGGCGGAGTATCGAGATCCGGTACCGATACCCTGCACGTCCAGCCGTGTGGACCCTGTGAGGTCGGTGCGGCTCTGATGGTGCAGACGATCCGTTTCCTTGGCCAGGCGTGCATTGACAGCGATCTCGACAGAGCCGCCAATCAGACTGGCGCCGACGCCGGTCGAGATCCCGGCGGCCACACTAGTATCTGCAGTTCGATTCTCGAACACGTTCAATGCAAGTGCGCCGCGCAGCAACGGCTGGAAGCACTGCAAGCACAACTCCTGTAGCGCGCGCTGAGGCATTTGTGCGGCCGCATTGACTGCCTGAACCTTGGCCTTGGCCAACTTTTGGGCCAAGCGTTGGCCGAAGATGACGTCGATGGCTTGCTGGCCCGTCTTTACCCAATCGCGCGAGTCTGGTGTGGGCGGTGTGCGAATGGCGATGCCGAACTCGAAGGCATAGCCATTAGCGTGGTGCGCGTCGAGGCCGATCCGCAGTGCCACCGGCGTGTTGACGGAGATACCCGCACCCGCCTGGCCAATTTCGCTCTGAGCTTCGCTTACCGTCATTGTCTCTCCGCCAACCGAGCTGCCGCTGATGCCGAAGGTCTGTGTGCGCGCTGCGCTGTGTTCGTGCGAGATCGACAAACCGATCGAAGGTGCTGGTCCCGTCAGCACGATGGCCGGGCCCATGTCGATCCCGATCGAGCCGCCCATACCTGCGGTTTGCGTTACGCTGCCCGACGCGCCGGCGCCCAGATTGGCGTCGAAGAGATGCCTGGCGATGCGCCGGTAGTCCTCACGGCTTCGCGGCGATTCCGGCAGTGAGACACTGGCATCGACCTTGTCCCGACCCAACCGGATCATTGCTACGACGTCGCGATGTTGTTGAAAGCGACGACCTATCTCGCGTAGCTCAGCAGGCTGTGCATTTGCCGGTGATCCCGCCGGCTCTCGTGCCGCTGTTGACTCCGCAGGCACTATGCCCGCTTCGACCGCCCACGCTTTAATCAACTCGAGATCGATATGCGTGATTCTGCCAAGTTCCTCCTGAAATGCTGGGCGATGCGATTCCAGCCCGGGAAGCTCGACTAGATCAGCGATCACCGCTTCTCGGAGCACGTTGGTGACCGTATAGGCATGCATGCGTATACCTAGCTCAGTACAGGATACCCATTGAGTCAGGAGGTTGGCACGCACGAGGTTGACGAGTCCTCGCTTGGTATGACCGGTGTCTTCTTCCATGCGGCCGGGCCATGCGGGACGAAGGCGATCGAGCTCGATTTCGGGATATCGGGATTGAATCTCTTCAACCTGATCTGCGACTTCCCGCAGTGCCATTCTGCTGCTGGGGACACCCAATTCGCGGGAAAGTCGCTCAAAATCAGTAGCAGAAAAAGGCTGAATGCCCCCATCGATATCGATTATGCGCGCGGCATTATCCAGTCGGCTTATGACGTTTTCGAACTGCGCGTCGACTTCCGCTTCAGACTCTCGCGCTAGACCAAGCCTCCTGATCTCATCTCGCAAGAGCAGGGCATCTCGCAATAGCGCCTCATGTCTCCGCAATGGCACGCCTGCAACCATTTTCATGTGCAGCACTAACAGTCGAGTCATGCGGCCGAACGCCGCCTGATGATCCTCGCTTTGCTGTGTCACGGTCCTGCGCGTTGCACCTCGTGTCAACGGGTGGCCTAGGACAAACGCAAGCGGGGATTCGTCGGGTATGAGACGACCGACCAAGCCGGTATCAGGGGCCACGTCGTCGTGGGGAAGCCACTCCACGATCAACTTGTTGAGAAGCCGCTGAAACTGTGCGAGCAGGCCGTCGTCCAAATCATCACGGAAGCCATTCCGCCATAACGCCAGCGCCATCGCTTCGTCCTTGTCCAGCGGTAGCGCCAGCAACGAGCCGGTCTCGACCCGATGCCTTGCTGCCTGGCGTTGCGCCTTCAGCCAGGCCGAATCCGCGTGCTCGCGGACCGTCAACAATTTGACGGCCGCCAATAGCGCGCGATAGGCGAGCCGATTGGCGCGGGGGTGATTGGCTTGCATAAGCATGGCGGCCGCATATTCGGCGGCCCTGAGTGGATGGCCGGTCAGGGCACGCAGTGCATTTCGCGCATCCACCACGCTTCCAATGATCGCGCCCCTTTTGGGCGAATCCGCTGCTTCGAACTGGTTCTCGCTGGCGGCAATCAGGTGATCGCACGATTGAAAATAGATTCTCAGCGCGGCATGCCACTGGTGCACGGCTTCCGCTGGCAAGTCAGGCGGCGACCCGATGAGGCCGCACAATACCTGGAAGCCCAGTTCGCATCTCGCCAGCCGGCGCGCTGCCTGCCAGCATTGGACGACCGGCTCTCCGCCACTATTCAGCTGATGCCACGGTGTGCGCAACATGTCGAGCAGGGCGATTGCTTGCTGGGGCGAACGCCGCAGAGGCTGCAAGTCGTCGGAGATGTCGGTCGAAATGGCGTTGCCGAGCAGCAGTAGTATTGCTCGGCGCACCAGGGGCGAGCTATCGGCAGGGATTGACGCGCTGGAAGATCGACGTGCGGTTGCTTCCAACGCGGCGAACAGGCTGGCGAAGGCAGTCGGGTCTGCGTCGGCGTGGTCGAATGCGGCCATCAACTCCGCTTCGCATGCCGCATCATCAAGGGGCCGGGGCGGCGCGGCATCGTGACTGCCCTGTGCTGCTTGGGGAACGAGTCGGCAAGCAGCGTTGTCGCGCCACACGCGATCACGATCGCTCAGCGGTCTGGAGGCTGTGGGAACTGCAATTTCACGTGCTCGCCGCGGGCAATGATTCGCGAGATGGTCGTGCACATAGTCAGATTCGCTTTCCGTGGTCCGGTGGCCAGGGACATCGATCGTGATGGACGGCGTAGCCATCAAGGGCGGTCCTTTCGCATTCTCCTGCCCATCCGGAAACCGCAACCAGCTTTCAACGGTTTTACCGATCCGGTAGGACCGGCTTCCTACGCCGCGGAGCTGAAAAAAATCCGCAACGCGGTGAGTGAAAAACTCCTTGATGGCCTGAATGAATCGCGCCGCGGGCGTCAGGTCTTCGATATCGAGACGGCAGACCTGAATGCCGAACTGATGAGTCCTGATTACCAGGTATTCGTGACCCTCGACCTGTACATTGAGGCAGCCGATATCGCCTTCGCGAACCCGGAGTATCCGTTCCTTCTTCGACCTTGGGATGGTGGCCAGGTCCTCGAGGCGCCCACACTGGATGAATGAGGTGCTGTCTCCCATTTCTCCCTCGTAGCGGTTTCAGTCCCGTGCGGCATGCACGGGTGGCGGTCCCGTTTTTTGCGTCATCTCTGCGGATGGCATGGCGGCAACGATCCGCGCATTGCAGGGAGGCCGCTATAAAAAACGGTGGAGACTTGTTTTTGCCGGTAACGACGAAGGGAACCGCCGTGCGCAAAGGCAAGCCGACGCGGTGCCGCGCGGTGCTTTTTGCAAGGAATTGGCGCGAAGATCGGGTCGCGGGCGATAATGTCGGCTCTCCCCAAGGTCTGCCCCGTCACCGCGCCCGTGGTGTTCTCTCTGCCCCTGCTGCCCGATGTTGCCGTTGTCTCCTAGCCCAGGCTCTTCCGTTTCCTCCGCCTTGCCTCGGGTCGACGAAGGAGGCCCCTTCGTACTGCTCGACGACGCCACTGACCCGATGGCGATGTGCCGGCTCTATACCGACTTCATGCGGATGGATGTCGTGCCGGCGGGTGCACTGCAAGAGCTGGAGCCAAGGCTCCGAGAGGGATGGAAGTTGGGATGGCATGCCTGCCTGTTTGCGCCGTACGAATTCGGCGCGCCGCTGGTTCGAGTGCCGACACTCGCAAAGCCCAGTGCCGACAATCCGTTCGCCGACGGCGCGATGCGCGTCGTGTGGTTTGCCTCGAAAACGGTGCGCGAGGCGGCGGCCGTGCAACGCTGGCTGGAAGCGCAATCCGGCCCTGGCAGGCTCGCCGGTGCGATGCAGATCCGCTCGGACATCGATGGCGAAGAATTTCACGCGGCCATCGCGCGCATCCATGAATGGATCGAGGCCGGCGACACTTACCAGGTCAATTTCACGCAGCGCCTGCGCTTCGAGGTGTTTGGCGATCCGATCGCCTTCTATCGGGACCTGCGGCGCGCGCAGCCGGTGCCCTACGGCGCGCTGGCTCGGCTGCCCGGCGATCACTGGGTGCTGTCGCTATCGCCTGAGCTGTTCTTCCGTCACGACGGTGGCGGCCGTCTGATGACCCGGCCGATGAAGGGCACCGCCTTGCGGAGCGGCGATGCGAAGCGCGATGCCGAAGCCGCTGCCGCACTGGCGGCCGACGCCAAGAACCGGGCCGAAAACGTGATGATCGTGGACCTGCTGCGCAACGATCTCGGCAGGATCGCTCAGCCGGGCACGGTGCAAGTACCGGAGCGCTTCGCCGTGCAGCCATTCGGGCAAGTGTTGCAAATGACCTCGACCGTCACCGCCACCGCGCGCGCCGGAACGACGCTTGACGGTCTGCTAGACGCGCTGTTTCCTTGCGGCTCGATCACCGGTGCGCCGAAGCGCCGGACCATGGAAATCATCGCCGAGCTGGAGCGTGCGCCGCGCGGACTCTATACCGGGTCGATCGGCTGGCTCGATGCGCCGGAGCCGGGCGAGACGCTGGGACGGGCGGCCTTGTCCGTGGCGATCCGCACGCTGGTGCTCGGTCCACGCCGCGACGACGGCTTGCGCGCCGGCGAAATGGGCGTGGGCAGCGGCATCGTGCACGACAGCGTCGCCGCCGACGAATACGCGGAGTGCGGCTGGAAGGCGCGCTTTCTGACGGGTCACGATCCCGGCTTCACGCTGATCGAGACGATGCGGGTCGAGCAGGGCCGTTGCCTGCGGCTCGATGCGCACGTTGCCCGGTTACGGGCCTCTGCGGCGTGTCTTGGTTTTCACTTCGACGAGGAAGAGGCGCGCGATGCGATGACGAAAGCGGCGGCGGCCCTGGCACAAGGCCCCGCACGTCTGCGAGTCACGCTGGACAAGGCCGGAACGTTGCAAATGACAAGCGGCGCGCTGGTCCCGCTGCAGCCAGGGCCGGTCGGCCTGATCGTCGCCGGCACCGCCTTGCCGGTCGCCGACCCCTTGCGCCGGCACAAGACCAGCGCGCGCGAAACGTTCGATGCCGGCTGGCGCGAGGCGGAGCGCGTCGGCGCCTTCGACAGCCTGTTCTTCAACACGCGCGGCGAACTGCTGGAAGGAGGACGCAGCTCGGTATTCGTTCGCGTCGACGGCCGCTGGCTGACGCCGCCGCTGGCGGCGGACATCCTGCCGGGCGTAATGCGGGACGCGGTGTTGCGCGATGGCGAGGCCTATCTGGGCGGCCCGGTCAAGGAGAGCCCGATCACCCGCGAGATGTTGCTGGATGCCGACGACCTCGCGATCGCCAATTCGTTGCGCGGCGTACTGCTCGCCACGCTGATGCCCTGACGATGTCCTAGCGGTGGTGGGTGTCCAGCCGCCCGTCGGTCAGTTTCCAGCGCACCACGCCGGGCAGATTGATCAGGTCGCGGTCGTGGCAGATCATCACCACGGTGCGGCCCTCGGCGGCGAGTTCGCGCACCAGCGCGATCACCTGTTCGCGCGCGTGGCCATCCAGGTTGGAGGTCGGCTCGTCGAGCAGCAGCAGGTCGGGCTCCAGCACCTTGGCGCGGGCCAGTGCGACCCGCTGGATCTCGCCGCCGGACAGGCGCTCCGGCGCGGTGTCCTGGACATGCGTGATGCCGGCCCAGCCGAGCGCGGCGCCGACACGCCGGGCGACTTCGTCGGCCGGCAGTCCGCGGGCATGCAGTCCGTAGGCGATGTTCTCGCGCACCGAGGTGCGGAACAGGTACGGATGCTGATGCATGTAGGCGATGCGCTGGCGCAGCGCCGGCGGCAGCGGGTCCAGCGCGGCGCTGCACGGCTTGCCGTCCGCGCCGGTCCAGTCGACGGTGGCGCCCGGCGCCCGTTCGAGGCCGGCGATCATCCGCAGCAGCGTGGTCTTGCCTGCACCGTTGACGCCGGTCAGCACCACCGCGGTTGCGCGCGGAAAGGCCAGCGCGTCGATATCGAACAGCGCCCGCGCTCCGATGCGGCGGCGCAGCCCGCGCACCACCAGCAGCGGCGGTGCCAGCGCATCCGTAGCGGGGCGGTTCAGTTCCGGTTCCGGTGCATTCATCGGCGAAATCCTCCGGCGCCCTGCAGCCACGCCAGCAGCACGTTGACCAGCAGGGCCAGCGCCACCAGCACGATGCCCAGCGCGATGCCTTGGGCGAACTCCCCCTTGCTCGTTTCCAGGGCGATCGCGGTGGTGATGGTGCGGGTCGAGCCTTCGATATTGCCACCGATCATCAGCGCCGAGCCGACCTCGGCGATCACGCGGCCGAAGCCGGCGACCACGGCCGCCATCAGGCCGAAGCGCAGCTCGCGCAGCACCGTAAAGAAGGTACGCCAGGCGCCAGCGCCCAGCACCCAGGCGGTTTCGCGCAGCCGCGCGTCGGCGCCTTGCAGCGTCGACAGCGCGAACGCCAGCACCACCGGAAAGCCGATCACGGCCTGGCCGATCACCATGCCGGTCGGCGTGAACAGCAGCCCGAGGCTGCCGAGCGGCCCCTGGCGCGTCAGCAGCAGATAGAGAATCAGGCCAACCAGCACGGTCGGAAACGACAGGAAGGCCTGCGCCAGCACCACTACCAGCCGCCGGCCGGGAAAGTCATGGGTGGCGATCAGGTAGGCGGCACCGACCGCGGGCACGGTGGCGATCGCCAGCCCGGCGAGGGCGATCTTCAGCGATGTCCAGACGATCTCCCACAGCGCGGGATCGCCGCCGGCCAGCAGGGCAAAGGCGGTCGCGGTGGCCGCGCCGATCTCCATCGGGCGGCGTCAGGCCGTGAAGGTGTGTTCGGGCGCAGGGAAGCTGCCGTCCTTGACCGCCGCGATATAGGCGCGGATCGCGGCCTCGATCGAGGTCTGGCCTTCCATGAAGTTGCGCACGAACTTGGCCTTGCGGCCCGGATAGATGTTCAGCATGTCCTGCAGCACCAGCACCTGGCCCGAGCAGTCCACGCCGGCGCCGATGCCGATGGTCGGGATCTCCAGCTGGCTGGTCACGGTGGCGGCCAGCGCGGCCGGCACCGCTTCCATCACGATCAGCTGGGCGCCCGCGCTCTGCAAGGCCTCGGCGTCGCGGCGCAGCTGGGCCGCGCTGGCGTCGGTCTTGCCCTGTACCTTGAAGCCGCCGAAGGCATGCACGGACTGCGGCGTCAGCCCGATATGCGCGCACACCGGAATGCTGCGCTCGACCAGGAAGCGAACGGTCGGCGCCAGCCACTCGCCGCCTTCGAGCTTGACCATCTGCGCGCCGGCGCGCATCAGCGTCGCGGCGCTGGCGAAGGCCTGCTCGGGCGTGCCGTAGGTGCCGAACGGCAGGTCGCTGACCACCAGCGCGGTCTGGTTGCCGCGCGCCACGCATTCGGTGTGGTACGCCATCTGTTCGAGCGTGACGGGCAGCGTGGTCTGCTGGCCCTGCATCACGTTGCCCAGCGAATCGCCGATCAGGATCACCTCGACGCCGCAGTGGTCGAGCAGCGCGGCGAAGCTCGAGTCGTAGGCGGTCAGCATCACGATCTTTTCGCCGGCGGCGCGCATCGCCTGCAGCTTGGGGATGGTGATGGACTTGCGGGAGGGTTCCAGGAGATAGCTCATCGATGTGCCTCGGAGGTCCGCTTGCCGGCGCCCGCGACGGGCGGCGCGTTCAGCTGCGGAAGATGAAATAGACGGCACCGACCATGCACAGCGCCGCCCACACGTAGTCCCACTTGAAGCTCTGCTGCATGTACAGCAGCGAGAACGGCACGAACACCGTCAGCGTGATCGCTTCCTGCAGGATCTTCAGTTGCGCCAGCGAGATGCCGTGCTGGAAGCCGATCCGGTTGGCCGGCACCTGCAGCATGTACTCGAACAGCGCGATACCCCAGCTGACGATGGCCGCGATATACCAGGGGCGGCTGCTCAAATCCTTCAGGTGGCCGTACCACGCGAAGGTCATGAACACATTGGACAGCGTCAGCAGGCCCGTGGTCAGGAGGAACGGAGAGATTCCGCTTGGCGCGTACATTGGCAGAAGGAGACCTTGTCGATGCGCTGGCCCGCGACCGCGGGCAGATGGTCGGCGGCGCGGCCCAGGCCCGGAATCACCAGGTCGGGTTCGAGTTCGAGCAGCGGCACCAGCGTGAACGCGCGCGCCGCCACGCGCGGATGCGGCACGGTCAGCTGCGCGCCATCATGCATTTCGTCGCCGAACACCAGCAGGTCCAGGTCCAGCGTGCGCGGTGCATTGCGGAAGGGCCGCTCGCGGCCGAACTGGTCCTCGATATGGTGGCAGATGACCAGCAGCTGGGCGGCGGTGAAGCTGGTCTCCAGCTTGACCACCGCGTTGTAGTAATCGTCGCCGCCGGCATCGACCGGCGCGCTGCGGTACAGCGAGGATCGCGCCACGATGCGGATGCCGACCTGCTGCGCCAGGCAGACGATGGCGTCCTTGACGGCTTGTTTTGCGTCGCCCAGGTTGGCGCCGATGCCGATGAAGGCCAGTGTCATTCGGTTTCCTCCGGCTGGCCGCGCCTGCCGCCTTGCTGCTCGGCTGCCGCGTCCATCTCATCCCGGGGGGAAACTTTATCCGATTTCCGTGCCGGCCGCCGACGGCGCTTCTTGCGCGCGGGACCTTCGCTGCCGGCGGTGCCGGAGGCGCGTGCCGCTTCGATCAGATTCTCGCGGCCTTCCGAATCGGCGTTCTGGAAGTCCTGCCACCAAGTGGCCAGTTCGGCCGGCATTTCGCCGGCCTCGCAGCGCAGCTGCAGGAAGTCGAAGCCGGCGCGAAAGCGCGGCGACTCCAGCAGCCGGAACGGCATGCGGCCGACGCGCTTCTCGAAACGCGGCTGCATGCCCCAGATGTCGCGCATGTCGGTGACGAAGCGGCGCTGGATCGCCAGCTGGCCGGTCTGGCGCTCGAGCACATCATCCATCGCCGCATTGAGCGCCGCGATCGGGTGCTCGCCGCCCTCGCGCAGCGACTTCCAGCGCTGCAGCACGTGGTGCCACAGCAGCGCGGCGAACAGGAAGCCGGGGGAGACCGGCTTGCCGGCCTGCACGCGGCGGTCGGTATTGTCCAGCGCCAGCTGCACGAAGCGCTGGCCCAGCGGCTGCTCGATCGCGACATCGAGCAGCGGCAGCAGGCCCTTGTGCAGGCCGGCCTTGCGCAGCTCCTGCAGCGAGGCCCAGGCATGGCCGGACATCAGCAGCTTGAGCATCTCGTCGAACAGGCGCGCGCTCGGCACGTTGTGGATCAGCGAGGCGAGGTCGGCGATCGGCTGGCGCGTGGCCTCGTCGATGTCGAAGCCGGTCTTGGCGGCGAACCGCACCACGCGCAGCATCCGCACCGGGTCCTCGCGGTAGCGGGTGACCGGGTCGCCGATCATCCGCAGCGTGCGCGCCCGCATGTCCTCCATGCCGTGGTGGTAGTCGTGCACGGTCTGCTCGGCTGGGTCGTAGTACATCGCATTGATGGTGAAGTCGCGCCGTTCGGCGTCCTCCGCCTGCGAGCCCCAGACGTTGTCGCGCAGCACCCGGCCGGATGCGTCGATCGCATGGGTCTTGTTGTCCAGTTCGGCGCGCTTGAGCCGGCGGCCCTCGGGCAGCGTTTCGCTAGCCACCGCGTCGACCAGCGCGCGGAAGGTCGACACCTCGATGATTTCCTGCTCGCGTCCGCCGTAGAAGGTCACGTGCACGATCTGGAAGCGCCGGCCGATGATGCGCGAGCGGCGGAACAGCGCCTGCACCTGCTCGGGCGTGGCGTTGGTCGCCACGTCGAAGTCCTTGGGCTTGATGCCGAGCAGCAGGTCGCGCACGGCGCCGCCGACGATGAAGGCCTGGTAGCCGGCCTGCTGCAGCGTGCTGGTGACCTTGACCGCGTTGCGCGACAGCAGCGTGGGATCGATCTGGTGCTCGTCGGCGGTGATGATGCGCGGCGTGTGGGCGCGGCCGAGGCGTCGCTGCTTGGGCCCGGGCTTGCCCAGCAGCCGATTGATAAGCTTCTTGATCACGTCAGAACAGGTCCATGATGCGCCAGCCGGCCGCGGCGGCATGATGGCGGAGGCGCTCGTCCGGGTTGGTGGCGATCGGTTCGGTGACCTTGGCCAACAGCGGCAGGTCGTTCATCGAGTCGCTATAGAAGGTGGTGGTGGCGAAGTCCTGCCAGCGCGCGCCCTGTTCCTTCAGCCAGGCTTCGACGCGCGCGATCTTGCCTTCGCGAAAGCTCGGGATGCCGAACACTTCGCCGGTATAGGCGCTCTCCGCCAGGCCGTCGGCGGTCGCCGGCTCGGTGGCGATCAGGTGCTTGATGCCGAAGGCGGCGGCGATCGGCGCGGTGACGAAGCTGTTGGTCGCCGTGACGATCGCGCACAGGTCGCCGGCATCCAGATGCTTGTAGACCAGCGCACGAGCCTGCGGCGTGATGGCCGGCTCGATCACTTCATGCATGAATTGCTGGCGCCAGGCGTTCAGGCGCTCGCGCGGATGGGCCGCCAGCGGGGCCAGCGCGAACTTCAGGAAGGCCTGGATATCGAGGGTGCCGGCCTTGTAGTGGCCGTAGAACTCGTCGTTCTTGCGACGGTAGGTTTCCTCGTCGACCACGCCGAGACGGACCAGAAAGCGGCCCCATTCGTGGTCGCTGTCGGTCGGGATCAGGGTGTGGTCGAGGTCGAACAATGCCAGATTCATGGGCGGCGATTTTACCTTAAGGGGATGACGGCCGGCTCGGCGGCCGATTGCAGGGAGCGTGCCAGGGCGCGGGCCGGTGCGGACCTGGCGAGGGCTTTTGGCCGGCCCGCGCGCTATTCACGGAGCTCGGCGAACATTTCGCGCAACAGCGGCAGCGTCACTGCCCGCTTGCGTTCGAGCGAATAGGTGTCGAGCGCGTCCAGCAGCGCCATCAGGCTGGGCATGTCGCGATAGTGCCGCGTCACCAGCCAGTGCGGGATTTCGGGGGACAGCTGCAGCCCGCGTTCGCGCGCGGCCTGCACCAGCGCGGCCATCTTGTCGTCGTCCGACAGCGGCGCCAGCTGGTAGACCAGGCCCCAGCCGAGCCGCGTGCGCAGGTCCTCGCGCACCGGCATGGTGACCGGGGCCAGGCTGCCGGCCACCACGAGCGCGGTGCGCACGTGCGCGCGGACCTCGTTATACAGCGAAAACACCGCGATCTGGCGCGCCTCGTCGAGCAGGTCGACGTCGTCGACCGTGTATAGCTGGCAGCTGGGGTCGAAGATGAAGTCCGCCAGCGCGTGGTGCGGGCTCAGATAGCGGCAGCGCAGGCCCGCATGGGCGCCGGCGTCGCACAGCGCGTGCAGCAGGTGGGTGCGGCCCGAGCCGGTCTCGCCCCACAGGTAGATCAGCCGGTCGGCGGCGCGCTCCTGCGCCACCGCGCCCGGCAACTCGCGCAGCCGCTGCACCGGCTCGCGATTGGCCGACACGAAGAAGTTCTCGAAGGTCGACGGCGGCGGGCTGCCCAGTTCGAGCGACAGTTGCTTGGGGCGCGGAGACATGGCGTATCGATTACTTGCGGTAGAGGTCGCTTGTCACATACAGCCGCCGCAGCTGGCGCGCGCCGACCAGCAGTACGGCGCAGGTGGGCAGCGCCAGCAGCACGCCGAAGAAGCCGAACAGCTGCCCGAAGGCGAGCAGCGCGAAGATCACCACCAGCGGATGCAGCCCGATCCGGTCGCCGACCAGGCGCGGCGTCAGATAGAAGCTCTCGACGAACTGGCCGATGCCGTAGACCACGGCGACCGCGCCCAGCCCGTACAGATTGCCGAACTGCAGCAGCGCCGCGACGATGGCCAGCGCCAGCCCGAAACCGAAGCCGATATAGGGGATGAAGACCGCGAGGCCGGTGAACACGCCGATCGGGATCGCGATCTCGAAACCGGCGATGGTCAGGCCGATCGAATACAGCGCGGCGAGGATCAGCATCACCAGGATCTGCCCGCGCAGATACTGCGACAGCAGCGCGTCGGTCTCGGCGGTCAGCTCGCGCACCTTGGGCACCCAGCGGCGCGGCACCATGCCCTCGATCCGGCGCATCACCATGTGCCAGTCCATCAGCAGGTAGAACATCACGATCGGCACCAGCAGCGCCAGCCCGCCGTAGGTCACCAGCGCCGTGCCCGACACGCGCACATAGGTCAGCAGCACCGCCAGCAGGTCCTCCGGGCTGGCGGCAAAGCGCTCGGACATCATGCGGCGCAGGCCGGGGAAGTCGAAGCGCACGCGCACACCGAGTTCGGACAGCCGCGGGGCGACCACCGAGTTCAACTTCTTCAGCAGTTCGGGCAATTGCTCGCGCAGTTGCGGAATCTCGCGCTGGAGCACGGCAATGACCAGCAGCACCAGCAGCACCACGACGACGATCAGCAGCAGGATCATCAGCGAAACCGCGATCGTCCGCGGTACCTTGTGCCGCTGCAGCCAATCGACGCCGGGGTTCAGGATATAGGCGAAGATGAACGCGAACAGAAAGGGCGACAGCACGGGAGCCAGCGCCAGCAGCGTGGCGAACAGCGCGACGCCGAGCGCGACCCAGAGCAGAATGCGCTTGGCCTCGTGGGACAGCAGGGGGGCGTTCATCGGGGCAGTGGGGGAAAAACCGGCAAAAAGAAACCAGCAAAAAGACAGGCGAGGACGGGCGGCAAGCGCGCGTCCTCGCCCGGCGGCGGCGGATTTGCATGGCGCGAGCCGATGCAACTGGAAGCCGACACCCTGTATCCGTTAAAATCGCGATTCTACTGGACTCGCGACCCGCCAACCGGCGCCGCGAGGGCCGCATTCCTCACTTGTGCGTGGTCCGACGCTTGATCCGACTCGCCCGAGTGTCGTCATTTCCACCATCCAGGACCCGCAGAATTCCATGAGCGCAGCCCCCACTTCCGGCCAGGCAGGCCTTTCGTACCGCGATGCCGGCGTTGACATCGATGCGGGCGACGCGCTCGTCGACCGTATCAAGCCCTTTGCCAAGCGCACGATGCGCGAGGGCGTGATGGCCGGCATCGGGGGCTTCGGCGCGCTGTTCGAGCTGTCGCGCAAGTTCAAGGAGCCGGTGCTGGTGTCCGGCACGGACGGCGTCGGCACCAAGCTGAAGCTGGCCTTCCAGCTGAACCGCCACGATACCGTGGGCCAGGACCTGGTCGCGATGAGCGTCAACGACATCCTGGTGCAGGGCGCCGAGCCGCTGTTCTTCCTCGACTATTTCGCCTGCGGCAAGCTGGACGTCGATACCGCCGCCACCGTGATCCAGGGCATCGCCCATGGCTGCGAACTGGCCGGCTGCGCGCTGATCGGCGGCGAAACCGCCGAAATGCCCAGCATGTACCCGGACGGCGAATACGATCTGGCCGGCTTCGCGGTCGGCGCGGTCGAGAAGAGCCGCATCATTGACGGTACCACCATCGTGCCGGGCGACGTGGTGCTGGGCCTGGCCTCGTCGGGCGCGCATTCGAACGGCTACTCGCTGGTGCGCAAGATCATCGAGGTCGCGAAGCCCGACCTCGAAGCCGATTTCCACGGCCAGCGCCTGCAGGACGCGATCATGGCGCCGACCCGCATCTACGTGAAGCCGCTGCTGTCGCTGATCGAGACGCTGCCGGTCAAGGGCATGGCCCACATCACCGGCGGCGGCCTGACCGAAAACGTGCCGCGCGTGCTGCCCAAGGAAGTCACCGCGGTGCTGCAGCGCGATGCGTGGACGCTGCCGCCGCTGTTCCAGTGGCTGCAGGCCCAGGGCCGCGTCGCCGACGACGAGATGCACCGCGTGTTCAACTGCGGCATCGGCATGGTGGTGATCGTCGCCAGGGAAGACGCCGAACGCGCGATCCGGCATCTGCAGGCGGCTGGCGAGGCGGTGTGGCAGATCGGCGAGATCCGCGAGCGCGAGGAAGGGCAGGCGCCGACCGTGGTGGTCTGATTCTTCCGGTGTGGGGATAAAAAAACAGGCGGATGCTCGGGCATCCGCCTGTTTTTGTTTGGGCGTGCTGCTGCCCGTGTCGAGGTCAGTCCTGCTTGGCCGCCATCTCGGTCAACGCTTCGCCGGTGACCCGGCAGATGCGCCAGTCCGGCAGCACGCTGGCGCCCATCGCGCGATAGAAGTCGATCGACGGCGTGTTCCAGTCCAGCACCGTCCATTCGAAACGGCCGCAGCCGCGCTCCACCGCCAGGCCGGCCAGATGGATCAGCAAGGCCTTGCCGATGCCGTGGCCGCGCCAGGCCGGTTCGACATACAGGTCTTCCAGGTACAGACCGGGCTTGGCCAGGAAGGTCGAGTAATTGTGGAAGAACAGCGCGAAGCCGATTGCGCGCGGGCCTTCGGCGGTAGGCACCTCGGCCAGCACCGCCTCGGCCGACGGACGTGCGCCGAACAGCGTCTGGCGCAGCTTCTCCGGCGTGGCCTCGACCAGATGGGTCAGCTTCTCGTACTCGGCGAGCTCGGCGATCAGGCGCAGCAGCGTGTCGCAGTCGTCGGTGGTGGCGGGGCGCAGCGTGAAGGCGGTGGCGGTCATGGCAGCGGAATTCAATGTTGGAGTCCGGACAGGACGAAGCCGCGATTATCGCGCGCTGCGTGCGTCCCTGGCTACGAGCCCGACTGCGCCAGCCGCGCGACCTGCTCGACATAGTCGGGCGCCAGGCAATCGACCACCAGCCGCTCGGGCGTCGAGCGCAGCCAGGTCAGCTGCCGCTTGCACAGCTGGCGCGTCGCGGCGATGCCGCGCTCGCGCATCGTGGCGAAATCGCAGAGGCCGTCCAGATATTCCCAGACCTGCCGGTAGCCGACGCAGCGGATCGACGGCAGCCGCGGATGCAGGTCGCCGCGCGAGCGCAGGCGCTCGACCTCGTCGAGCAGGCCGCCGCCCAGCATTGTGTCGAAGCGGGCCTCGATGCGCGCGTGCAGCACCGCGCGGTCCGACGGCTCCAGCGCGATCGCGCGGAAACGCGAGCCCGCCTGTCCATCGAAGGTACGCGCATCGGCCTCGCGGGCCAGCAGCGCCGACATCGGCTGCCCGGTCAGCCGGTGAATCTCGAGCGCGCGCTGGATGCGCTGCGAATCGTTGGGCGCCAGCCGTGCCGCGGTGACAGGGTCGACCTCGGCCAGCATCGCATGCAGCGCGGGCCAGCCGCGCTCTTCGGCGAGTCGGTCGAGCTCGACGCGCACCTGCGGATCGGCCTGCGGCAGATCGTTCAGGCCCTGGGTCAGCGCCTTGTAGTACAGCATGGTGCCGCCGACGATCAGCGGCTCGCGGCCGCGCGCGCGGATCGATTCGACCAGCGCATTGGTGTCGGCGACGAATTGCGCGGCGGAATAACTGTCGGCGGGATCGATGATGTCGATCAGATGGTGCGGCACCGCGGCCAGCTCGGCGGCCGATGGCTTGGCGGTGCCGATGTCCATCTCGCGATAGACCAGCGCCGAATCCATGCTGATGATCTCGATCGGCGCGCGTGCGGCCAGCGCCAGGGCGGCCGCGGTCTTGCCCGAGGCGGTCGGGCCCAGCAGGCAGACGATGGGAGCGGGCGAAGCGGCGGCCATGGAGGAAGCGGACGGCGACAGCGAGGGTGCGGCCTTACTGGCCGCGCAGGAACAGCCGGTCCAGCTCGGCCACGGTCAGCTGGACCCACGTCGGCCGGCCATGGTTGCACTGGTCGGCGCGCTCGGTCTGCTCCATCTGTCGCAGCAGCGCGTTCATTTCCTCGACGGTCAGCTTGCGATTGGCGCGCACGGCGCTGTGGCAGGCCAGCGTCGCCAGCAGTTCGTTCTGGCGCTCGGCCAGCACGCGCGAACCGCCGTAGGCATGCAGATCGCGCAGCACGTCGCGCGCCAGCGCCTCGGCGTCGGCCTGCTTGAGCAGCGCGGGAATGGCGCGCACCGCCAGCGTGGTTGGCGACACCGGTGCGATATCGAAACCGAGCAGCGCCAGCGTGTCCTGATGTTCCTCGGCTGCGCCGATCTCGACCGGGCTGGCCGGCAGCGTGACCGGAATCAGCAGCGGCTGCACCGTCATCTGGCGCGCGTCGAGCGCGGTCTTGATCTGCTCGTACAGGATCCGTTCGTGCGCGGCGTGCATGTCGACCAGCACCAGCCCGCGCGCGTTCTGCGCCAGCACGTAGATGCCGTGCAGTTGGGCGATGGCGTAGCCGAGCGGATGGTCGTCGGCGTCGTCCTGCAGGCCCTCGGTGGCGCGCGGCGCCTGCGTCGGCGCGCCGTCGAGCAGCGACGGCGGTTCGTTTTCTCGCGCGGCACGCGCATCGGCCAGCCATGCGGGCGGCTGGCTCGACGGCGCGGAGCGCTGGCCGGCCGGCGACAGCGCATCGCGCACCATGCCCAGATAAGCCTGCCGCGGCTGGGCGATGCCCAGTTCGGTCTGGCGTGCCACGGCGGTGTAATCGACCCAGGGGCGGCCGCCTGGCTGGGCGGGGCTGGTGGCCGCGACGCGCAGCGCCGGGGCCTGGCTGCCGTGACCGACGCCGTCGTCGCCGGTGTGCAGGCTGTCGCCATTCTCGCCGGCCTGGCGCGCCAGGCAGCGCTGCACCGCGTGGTAGACGAACTGATGGACCGCGCGCGACTCGCGGAAGCGCACCTCGATCTTGGACGGGTGCACGTTGACGTCGACCAGTTCGGGCGGCAGGTCCAGGCACAGCACGTACGAAGGGAAACGGTCGCCATGCAGCACGTCCTGATAGGCGCTGCGCACCGCGTGCGTCAGCAGCTTGTCGCGGACGAAGCGGCCATTGACGAAGAAGAACTGCTGATCGGGACGGCCGCGCGAGGCGGTCGGCAGCCCGGCGAAGCCGTACAGGGCCAGTTCACCGGCCTGTTCCTCCAGCGGCAGCCGCGCCCGTGCGAATTCGCTGCCGAGCACCTGGGCGGTACGCGTGGCGACATCGCCGGCGTTCCAGTGCTCCATCGGCTTGCCGTTGTGATGGACCGACAGCGTGACGTCGGGCCGCGCCAGCGCGATGCGCCGGATCACCTCCAGGCAATGGCCGAGCTCGGTCTGTTCGCTCTTCAGGAATTTGCGGCGCGCCGGCGTATTGAAGTACAGGTGCTGCACGTCTACGGTGGTGCCGACCCCGCCCGAGGCGGGCTGCAGCGCCCCGGTATCCGCGTGGATCTGGCTGGCATGGGGGCAGTTCGCCGTGCGGCTGGTCAGCACCAGTTGCGAGACCGACGCGATCGAGGCCAGCGCCTCGCCGCGAAAGCCCAGCGTCAATACCGATTCCAGTTCATCGAGCGAGGCGATCTTGCTGGTGGCATGGCGCATCAGCGCGACCGCCAGTTCGTCGGCCGGGATGCCGCAGCCGTTGTCGGTGATCACGATGCGACGTACGCCGCCTTCCTCGAGCCGTACCGACAGCTGGGTCGCGCCGGCGTCGAGGGCGTTCTCCAGCAACTCCTTGACCACCGAGGCGGGGCGCTCGACCACCTCGCCGGCCGCGATCTGGCTGACCAGCTGGTCGGGTAGCGGACGGATTGGCCGGGCCGGCGCCAGGCGGCGCTGGGGGCGTTCGGCCGAGGCGGCGTCGGGGGCTTGGGAGGCGGGGGCGGAGTGCGGCGCGGACATGGCAGCGATTATACGTGCCGGCTTCGTTGCGGCCCGGCCGTGGCCTGGCTACGGGCTTGCGTGCGCGAGGTCGCACTCAGGATCCCCAGGCAGACGTTTCGTCGCCAGGACGGGCACGTTCGTCTTGTATGATGTCGGGCTGGAAAAAGATGGGGAACGTCTTGGATATCGTATTGCAGGTGATTGACATGCTGCTGCATGTCGACAAGTACCTCGGCACCGTGATTCAGCAATATGGCGCCTGGGTCTACGCCATTCTGTTCGCGATCGTCTTTGCCGAGACCGGCCTGGTGGTGGCGCCTTTCCTGCCGGGCGATTCGCTGCTGTTCATCGCCGGCGCGTTCTGCGCGACCGGGGCGATGAACGAGTGGGTGCTGATCGGCCTGCTGCTGGTCGCCGCGATCGGCGGCAATACCGTCAACTACTGGGTCGGCAGCTGGATCGGACCCAAGGTGTTCGACCATCAATGGCGCTTCCTGGACCAGCAGGCGCTGCGCAAGACCCACGACTTCTACGAGCGCCACGGCGGCAAGACGCTGGTGATCGCACGCTTCGTGCCCATCGTGCGGACCTTCGCACCGTTCGTGGCCGGCGTGTCGCAGATGACCTTCGCGCGCTTCCAGCTGTTCAATGTGGTCGGCGCCGTCACCTGGGTAGTGGGCCTGGTGTTCGCGGGCTACTTCTTCGGCAACCTGCCGTTCATCAAGCAGTACCTGAACCTGATCGTGCTGGTCGGCATCAGCGCGGCGATCGTGCCGCTGATTCTTGGCGGGCTGTGGCGCCTGCTGCGGCGTGGCGACAAGCGTCGCCGCGTGTCATAAGACGCGGCTGCGCGCCGCGGACAAAAACCGTCGTCCCCGCGCAGGCGGGGACCCAGCGGCTTCGATGTCTCAGTTCAGCGACCGGCTCATCATCCGCAACGCCGGCATGCGGTCGCGGATCTGGGTCGAATCGGCCGCGTCGGGCCGTGCGCTGACATAGGCTTCCAGGTCTTCCAGCGCGGGGCGGAAGCATTCCAGATTCGCGTAGGCCAGCCCCCGGTCGCGCACCTCCTCGATCGAATCGGGCAGCAGGATCACCAGCCGGTTCTGCACCGCGAGCAACCGCTGCCAGCGCGACTCCTGCAGATAGATCGCCTTCAGATTGCGCAGCATCCGCGCGATGATCTCGCGGTGGCTGGCGGTCTGCAGGAACAGGCCCAGCGGCACCGCGTTCGGATCGGCGATGCCCTCCCGCTCGAGGTATGGGTCCAGCATGTCCTGCAGCTGCTCCTTGGACAGCGTCTCGCCGGTCAGCGGATCGAGCACGACCTCGCCCGCCGGAATCGACATCCGCAGCAGGAAGTGGTTGGGGAAGGAAACGCCCTTGAGCGGCAGGCCGATCTGCTGGCCCAGTTCCATGTACAGCACCGCGAGCGAGATCGGAATGCCGCGCCGCTGCCGCAGCACCACGTTCAGGTACGAGTTGTCAGGGTCGTAGTAGTCGTTCGCGTTGGGGCCGAAGCCCAGGTCGCGATAGAAGAAATGGTTCAGCAGGCGCAGCCGTTGGATAGCGGGAGTGCCGTCGGCGATCCGGCGTTTGAGCCGCAGCGCCAGCACATCGATGGCGGCCAGTTCGGCCTGCAGGTCCAGGTCAGGGTAGGCGTCCTGTGCGATCGACAGGGCCGTTTCGGTCAGCGGGATGCCGCTGTCGTCCGCCACCAGCGCGGCAAAATAGTCCAGGACTTTGGTCGAGGTCATAGCGGTTCCTGGTTGCGGCCGGCGCCATGGTCTTCAGACAGCTTTGCGCTTGAAGGCAGCATAGCGCAGGCCCGTGAGCCACAGTGTACCGAAGTAGACGACCGCCGCAAGCACCAGGCACGAGGCCATCAGCGCGATCCGCAGCAGCGGCGTGGTACCGAGGGCGACCCAGTCGAAGGTGCGGGCGAACCACAGCAGCACGCCCGCCAGCAACGTCGCCGCGGCCGACAGCTGCGCGAAGAACAGCCACCAGCCGGGCGCTGGCCGGTAGACGCCGACGCGGCGCAGGCCGATGAACAGCAGCAGCGCGTTCAGCGTCGCGCTGACGCTGATCGACAGCGCCAGCCCGGCGTGCCCGAGCCACGGCACGAAGGCCAGGTTGGCGAGCTGCGTCATCACCAGCATCGCAATGGCGATCTTGACCGGGGTGCGGATGTCCTGCCGGGCGTAGAAGCCGGGAGCCAGAATCTTGACCAGGATCTGGCCCAGCAGGCCGACGCCGTAGGCCATCACCGCCAGCTTTGTCATCTCGACCGCATGGCCGTCGAACTTGCCGTAGTGGAACAGTACCGCGGTCAGCGGCCCGCCGAACACGTAGAGGCCGATCGCGCTCGGGATCGCCAGCAGGAAGGTCAGCCGCAGGCCCCAGTCGAGCAGCGCCGAATATTCGACGCCGTCCTCGCGCGCGCTGGCCTTGGACAGGCTGGGCAGCAGGATCGTGCCGATCGCCACGCCAAGCAGGGCGGTGGGGAACTCCATCAGGCGGTCGGCATAGGTCAGGAACGACACGCTGCCGGTGGCCAGCCGCGAGGCGATATTGGTATTGATGATCAGGCTGATCTGCGCGACCGATACGCCCAGCAGCGCCGGGCCCATCTGCCGCAGGATGCGGCGCACGCCGGGATCGCGCCAGGCGGCGCGCAGGTTCACGCCGATGCGCGGCAGCATGCCGATGCGCTTGAGCGCGGGGATCTGGATCGCCAGTTGCAGCACGCCGCCGACCAGCACGCCCCAGGCCTGCGCGTAGATCGGCTGCTGCAGGTGCGGCGCGACGAACAGCGCCGCGCCGATCAGCGACAGGTTCAGCAGCACCGGCGTGAACGCCGGCACCGCGAAGTTGCGCCAGGTGTTCAGCACGCCCGAGGCCAGCGCAACCATCGAGATCAGGCCGATGTACGGGAACATCACGCGGGTCATGAAGACGGCCGCGTCGTAGGTCTGGTGGTCGCCGCGAAAACCGGTTGCGACGATCGTCATGATCACCGGCGCCGCCAGCACGCCGATCAGCGACACCGCGGCCAGCGCCCACGCCATGACGGTGGCGACCGCGTCGACCAGCAACCGGGTCGGCTCGTCGCCGCGCTTGCCGTGGTATTCGCCAAGGATCGGCACGAAGGCCTGCTGGAAGGCGCCCTCGCCGAAGATCCGGCGCAGCATGTTGGGAATGCGGAAGGCGACATTGAACGCGTCGGTCATGTCCGAGGCGCCGAACGCGCGGGCGATCAGGATCTCGCGGATCAGGCCGGTGATGCGCGACAGCATCGTCAGGCCGCTGATGGTGGCGAGCGATTTGAGCAGGTTCAAGGTCGGGGAGACAGGAAACGGTTGGAGCGCCGCCTCGGGGCGCGTCGCCGGGCGGCAGACCGCAGTCAGACGGCATCCGGACGCCGAAAGTTGCAATCGCACCACACCGGGCGAGCCGGGGCCCGCCAATTGTGGCGCCAATTATACGGATTGGAGTGCGCGGCCCGCCGCCTTCGCCGAGGGGCGGGATCTTCCTTGCGGCGGCTTCGATCTTGTGTGTATAATCGCCGATTCGAGAAGATAGTTGCGTTCCGGATTCGTGTGTCAGTGCATCCCGGGTCGCTCTTGTGCAATCCACGCACGCATCTGAATTCAGGATATTTAACGAAATGGCAAATTCCGCACAAGCTCGCAAGCGCGCGCGTCAAGCCGTCGCCCAGAACGCGCACAACTCCAGCCTGCGCTCGCGTCTGCGCACGGCCGTCAAGGCTGTCCGCAAGGCGATCGATGCCGGCGACAAGGCAGCTGCTGCCGAGATCTTCAAGAACTCGCAAGCCGTGATCGACAGCATCGCCGACAAGAAGATCGTTCACAAGAACAAGGCAGCGCGTCACAAGTCGCGTCTGTCGGCTGCGATCAAGGCCATGGCCGCCTGATTGCCGCGTTCACCGGCCGCGCCTGGCGCGCGGTCGGCGCAGTAAAAAAGCCCGTCCGATGACGGGCTTTTTGCATTTCGGCTTTCCGCTCGGTGCGGCCTTCCGCTCAATCGAGCGAGCAGGCCTCGACCAGTTGCAGATGATTGTCGCGCGCGAAGTTCAGCACGAAGTCCAGCGCCTTGGGCTCGATCTCGCGCAGCCTTGCATCGACCACCACGCACTTGACGCCGCCCGACATCACCGGGCGCACGTAAGGGGAGTAGGTCAGGCGGGGGTCGCCGGTATCGCCGGGCGGGCGGAATTGCGCCATCACGCCGCACAGCCGTTCAGCCCAATCGCTCGGACGGAAGGTCTTGCCTTCCTTGGTGATGCCCTGGATGAAGTACTGGCGAACGGTGGAATTCATGGACTGCGGTGAGGCTGGTGACTCGACGGGAAACCCGCAACGGGCGCCCGTTTGACGCGGCGAGCGGCGATGGGTTCGCGCGAATCTGGCCGGAAGGCGGGGCGTCGGTAGTGGCGGGGGCACTTTTGATGCCGGCGGCGGGCGGCGGCAAGGGTATGCCGGGCCCCGCGTGAATCAGCGAGTATTATATCTTATATAAGACTGCCGCATAAGCCGCCGCATGGCCCGGAACCGGGCTTCGCCGGCATGGCCGGGTGCCCGCCCAGGCTCGCCAAAGCAGGAATAATCCCTTATGATTCCTGAACTCACATTGCGCAAGCGACGCGAAAGGCGGCTCCGCGGCAGCGTGGTTCCATGACAGTTCATGGGCTCGCCTGTCCCCATCGAGCCGCCTTCTTTGTTTTATGAGCCCAACGCCGATCAAGCACTACCTCCAGTTCAGCGACCTCGATGCGAAGGAGTACGAGTACCTGCTCGACCGCGCCCGGATTCTGAAGACCAAGTTCAAGAACTACGAGACCTGGCATCCGCTGCACGACCGTACGCTGGCGATGATCTTCGAGAAGAACTCGACCCGCACGCGTCTGTCGTTCGAAGCCGGCATCCACCAGCTCGGCGGCCACGCGGTGTTCCTGAACACGCGCGACTCGCAGCTGGGCCGCGGCGAGCCGATCGAGGACGCGGCGCAGGTGATTTCCCGCATGGTCGACATCATCATGATCCGTACCTTCGGGCAGGAGATCATCGACCGGTTCGCCGCCCATTCGCGCGTGCCGGTCATCAACGGACTGACCAACGAATACCATCCGTGCCAGGTGCTGGCCGACGTCTTCACCTATATCGAGCACCGCGGCAGCATCCGCGGCAAGGTGGTGGCGTGGATCGGCGATGCCAACAACATGGCCTATACGTGGATCCAGGCGGCCGAACGGCTGGGCTTCACCTTCCATTTCTCGGCCCCGCCGGGATATCAGCTCGATCCGGCGATGGTGCCGGCCAGCGCCGCGAGCCTGGTCAAGGTCTTCGACGATCCGCTGGCCGCGTGTCAGGGCGCCGATCTGGTGACCACCGACGTCTGGACCAGCATGGGCTTCGAGGCCGAGAACGAGGTCCGCAAGCGCGCCTTCCAGGACTGGATGGTGACCACCGCGATGATGGACCGCGCCAATCCGGACGCGCTGTTCATGCACTGCCTGCCGGCGCATCGCGGCGAGGAAGTCGAGGCGGCCGTGATCGATGGGCCGAAGAGCGTGGTCTGGGACGAAGCCGAGAACCGGCTGCACGTGCAGAAGGCGCTGATGGAGTACCTGCTGTGCGGGCGCTATTGAGTATTGAGCGATTGATCCGATCGATCGTCTGGCGCCCGAGCCGCGCCGTCCGGCGATGTGGCGCCCAAGCCTGGGCGGTCATGTCAAAATAGCGGCTTTCCGTTTTTCCTTATCCGATGCGCGGGCTGTCTTACCTGCGGTCCGCGCCTCTTTTGCGCATCGAGTCGAACATGAGCGATATCAAGAAAGTCGTGCTCGCCTACTCCGGCGGGCTGGACACTTCGGTGATCCTGAAGTGGCTGCAAGACACCTACCAATGCGAGGTGGTCACCTTCACGGCCGACATCGGCCAGGGTGAGGAGCTGGAACCGGCTCGCCAGAAGGCGCTCAAGTTCGGCATCAAGCCCGAGAACATCTTCATCGACGACCTGCGCGAAGAGTTCGTGCGCGACTTCGTCTTCCCGATGTTCCGCGCCAATGCGGTCTACGAAGGCGAATACCTGCTGGGCACCTCGATCGCCCGTCCGCTGATCGCCAAGCGCCAGATCGAGATCCTGCGCAGCACCGGCGCCGATGCCGTGTCGCACGGCGCCACCGGCAAGGGCAACGACCAGGTCCGCTTCGAGCTCGGCTATTACGGCCTGGAGCCGGGCGTCAAGGTCATCGCCCCGTGGCGCGAATGGGACCTGCTGTCGCGCGAGAAGCTGCTGGCCTACGCCGAGAAGGCCGGCATCGAAATCGACATGAAGCACAAGAAGGGCGGCGCCCCGTACTCGATGGACGCCAACCTGCTGCACATCTCGTTCGAAGGCCGCCATCTGGAAGACCCGAAGGCGGAGGCCGAGGAAGACATGTGGCGCTGGACCGTGTCGCCGGAGCAGGCGCCGGACGCGCCCGAGTTCCTCGACATCGAGTTCGAGCAGGGCGACATCGTTGCGCTGAACGGCAAGCGCATGTCGCCGGCCGAAGTGCTGACCGAACTGAACCGCCTGGGCGGCAAGCATGGCATCGGCCGTCTGGACCTGGTCGAGAACCGCTACGTCGGCATGAAGAGCCGCGGCTGCTATGAAACCCCGGGAGGCACGATCCTGCTGCGCGCCCACCGCGCGATCGAATCGATCACGCTGGACCGCGAAGTCGCGCACCTGAAGGACGACCTGATGCCGCGTTACGCGAGCCTGATCTACAACGGCTACTGGTGGAGCCCGGAGCGCCGCGCGCTGCAGGTGCTGATCGACCATACGCAGCAGAACGTCAACGGCTGGGTCCGCGTCAAGCTGTACAAGGGCAACGTCATCGTGCTGGCCCGCGATTCGAAGGACACGCTGTTCGACAAGACCATCGCGACCTTCGACGACGACTTCGGCGCGTACAACCAGGCCGACGCCGGCGGCTTCATCAAGCTGAACGCGCTGCGCATGCGCATCGCCGAGAACGCCCGCCGCCAGCGCGGCAAGTAAGTCGCCAGCGAGCGGCTGTCACGCGCATCGGCAAGGAAGAAGAGGGGCCCAGGCGGCCCCTCTTTTCATGTCCGTCGATGTCGGCGCAAGTCCGCACAGGTCCGCACAGGTCCGCACCCAACTTCCATCGTTCATCAGGAGACTCACCATGAGCCAGTTCGACAATGTTTCCGTGGTCAAGCAAGCCAATCTGTATTTCGACGGCAAATGCGTCAGCCACACCGTGCTGTTTCCGGACGGCACCCGCAAGACGCTGGGCGTGATCTTCCCGGCCTCGCTGACCTTCAAGACCGGCGCGCCGGAGATCATGGAAATCAATGCCGGCACCTGCCGCGTGCGGCTGGCGGGCTCGGACGAGTGGAAGACCTACGGCGCCGGCCAGCAGTTCAGCATTCCGGGCGACAGCAGCTTCGATATCGAGGTGCAGCAGACGCTCGACTACGTCTGCCATTTCGGCTGATCGCATCTCGCTTGTCCGCGGCCGCGCGCAAGCCGCGGCCGTCTCCCTCGATCGTCACGCTTCACGGAGTTCCGGCATGGCAAATCGACACAAGCCGATCAATCTGGCGCTGCAAGGCGGCGGCGCGCACGGCGCCTTCGGCTGGGGCGTGCTCGACGCGCTGCTCGAGGATGGCCGCCTGCATTTCGACGGCATCAGCGGCACCAGCGCCGGTTCGATGAACGCGGTGGTGATGATCGATGGGCTGCTCGAAGGCGGCCCCGAGCGTGCAAGAGAGAAGCTGCACGACTTCTGGTTCGGCGTGTCGCGCGCCGGCTCGCCGTTCTCGACGATCGGGCAGCAGACGGTCGACTGGCTGTCCGGGCAACCGGGCAACAGCTGGCCGCTGCAGGACTGGATGCGGATGTGGTCCGGCTGGTGGAGCGCGACCGCGCAGGGCAGCACGTTCAACCCGCTGCGCTCGCTGCTCGAGGATCAGGTCGACTTCGAGCGCGTGCGGGCCTGTCCGGAAACGAAGCTGTTCATCGCCGCCACCGACGTCAACAGCGGCAACGTGCGCGTGTTTCAGACCGCCGATCTGACCGTCGACGCGGTGCTCGGGTCGGCCTGCCTGCCCTATCTGTACCCGGCGATCGAGATCGGCGAGCGGTACTACTGGGACGGCGGCTATATGGGCAATCCGGTGCTGTTCCCGTTCTTCTACCAGACCGCATCGCGCGACATTCTGGTCGTCCATATCAATCCGATCTCGCGCCCTGACGTCCCCACGCAGCCGCAGGAAGTGATGGAGCGGCTCAACGAGATCACCTTCAACGCGTCGCTGCTGCGCGAGATGCGCGCGATCGCCTTCGTGCAGAAGCTGCTCGACGAGGAGTGGCTCAAGCCCGAATATCGCGACAAGCTCGCCTACATCCTGCTGCATTCGATCCGCGCCGACGAGGCGCTGGCGGACCTGTCATCGTCGACCAAGCTGGTGACCGACTGGAATTTCCTGCTGATGCTGCGCGAGCGCGGACGCGCTGCCGCGCAGGGCTGGTTGGATCAGCACTACGACGCCGTCGGCAAGCGCGGCACCGTCGATATCCGCAAGGAGTTCCTGCAGGACATGCCGTTGTAAGGGATCGACGAACGGCCATCGACGCGGATGTGTTTGCCCTCTGCCGCTCGCGGGAGAGGGCAGGCACGGCAGGGGAGAGGGAGGGGCCTTCGCAATACCGCTGGCGCTACAGCACCACCGGCTCGGGTTCGATCTCCACGCCAAAGCGCTGCCGCACCGTATCCGCGATGCGCCCCGCCAGCGCCAGCAGCGCGCGGCCATCGCCGCCGCCATGGTGTACCAGCACCAGCGCCTGCCGCTCGTGCACGCCGACCGGGCCATCGCGCAGGCCCTTGAACCCGCAGCGATCGATCAGCCAGCCAGCGGCCAGCTTGTAGCTGCCATCGGGCTGCCGATGGCTGACCAGGTCCGGGTGTTCTGCCACCAGCGCGTCGCGCTGCGCGGCGCCGACCACCGGATTCTTGAAGAAGCTGCCGGCATTGCCCAGCACCGCGGGGTCGGGCAGCTTGCGCTGGCGGATCGCGATGACCGCATCGCGGATCGCTGCCGCATCGGGTGCCGGATGGTCATGCAGCTCACGGGCGAGTTCGGCATAGCCGAGCGCCGGCTGCCAGCGGCGCGGCAGCCGCAGCGTGACCGCGGTGATCACGTAGCGATCGCGGCCGGCCTGCTTGAACAGGCTGTCCCGATAGCCGAACGCGCAATCACCAAGGCTCAGCGTGACGAAGCGGCGGGTTTGCCGGTCCCATGCGCGCAGGCTGTGGAAGCGCTCGCGCAGTTCGACGCCGTAGGCGCCGATGTTCTGGATCGGCGCGGCACCCACGCTGCCGGGGATCAGCGCCAGGTTTTCGAGGCCGGGCATGCCGTCGGCGATGGTCCGATTGACAGTCGCGTGCCAGTTTTCCCCGGCGCCAACCGTCACCAGCCAGGCGTCGTCGTCGCCGGCGACCGTGTAGCCCGGAATCTGCATCAGCAGCACCACCGCATCGAGATCGCCGGTCAGCACCACGTTGCTGCCGCCGCCCAGCACGACCACCGGCCGCTGCGCGGCGCGAGGGTCGGCCAGCGCCTCGACGAGGTCGCTTTCGCTGCGCACCGCTACCGCGAAGCGCGCGCGTACGTCGAAACCCAATGTGTTGTGCTGGCGCAGCGGATAAAATTCGTGGAAATCTGCCATGCGGAAAGAGTTGCCGGACGAGGATGCCCGAACAGCGGGATGGAAGCGGAACGGCCTGGACTGCAGGGTTGGCTGGATTATACGGAACCACCGGCGCGGGCCGGCCGGTTCAGCAATCGAACAGCGGTACCGAGGACGAAGGTGCCGGACATTCAGAAGGAGTAGGCGATGCCGTCGTTTGACGTGGTGTGCGAAGCGAATATGGTCGAGGTCAAGAATGCGGTCGAGCAGGCCAACAAGGAAATCTCGACCCGCTTCGACTTCAAGGGTTCCGATTCCCGTGTCGAGCAGAAGGAAGGCGAACTGACCGCGTTCGCCGATGACGACTTCAAGCTCGGCCAGGTCAAGGATGTGCTGCTCAGCAAGATGGCCAAGCGCAATGTCGACGTGCGCTTCCTCGACTACGGCAAGACCGAGAAGATCAGCGGCGACAAGGTCAAGCAGGTCATCACGATCAAGAAGGGCGTGACCGGCGATCTGGCCAAGAAGATCGTCCGCATGATCAAGGACAGCAAGATCAAGGTGCAGGCCAGCATCCAGGGCGATGCGGTGCGCGTGTCGGGGGCCAAGCGCGACGATCTGCAGAGCGTGATCGCGATGCTGCGCAAGGACGTGCCTGAGGCGCCGCTGGACTTCAACAACTTCCGTGATTGAGTCCGGACCCAGGCATTGGCGATGACGACGCGGCCCTGCACAGGGCCGCGTTCTTTTTGCTGCCCGTTGTTCTACGGCCCGCTATTGCGCCGGAAGGCCGCCAATCTTCGCGCCGGCCTTGATGCCCTTCTGCGCGAACCACCCCTGGTTCATCTCCAGCGCATAGCGGATCGCCGCCTTCGGGCAATGGTTTTCCTCGCTGTGCGGCCGCATGTCCTCGATATTGACGATGGTGCCGTCGTCGGCCAGGAAGGCGATCGACAGCGGCAGCTCGGTGTTCTTCATCCAGAAGCAGTGGCCGGCCTTCTGCTCGAACACGAACAGCATGCCGGCGTTGGCGGGCATCGACTTGCGATACATCAGGCCTTGCTGGCGGGACTGCTGGTCGGCGGCGACCTCGGCGCGGATCACGTACATGCCGGCGCTCAGCGAGACGACCGGCAGCCGCTGCTGCGCGTGCGCGAGCGGGGCCAGCAGCGCCGCGCCGCAGGCGAGGGCGGCGAGCCGGCGCGCCAGCGGGCGGCGGGGCCAACGAAGCGAAGCGCGATCGAGTGGGGCGGCAGGCGACGGACGGTGCAGAGGCATGGCGGGAAACGAGCGAAAGGCGCGAATTGCGCGAATGGCGGCAGTCATGACGGCGAGGTCAGGAATACGCGGCGGAACGCCAGCCGCTAGCATAGCGCAGCACGGCTAGGCCGGCCGGCGACGGTTGGCGTTGCCGGCAGTGCGGGCCGTCTCCGTGCGGTCCGTGTTCGCGCGGCGTCCACCGGAGCGGCCCGGATTGGGCCGGGGCCGCACGGCCGCCGCACCGCGGGCGGGCCCGGTCATGCCGAGGCTTTGCGGCGCGACTTCCTGCCATTGCCCCGGCGCCAGACCGAGCTGGCGCAGATCCAGCGCACCGATGCCGACCCGGACCAGCCGCAGCGTCGGGTGGCCGACCGCCGCGGTCATCCGCCGCACCTGCCGGTTCTTGCCCTCGTGGATCTCGATCTCGATCCACTGGGTCGGGATCGCCGCGCGATAGCGGATCGGCGGCGTGCGCGGCCACAGGAAAGCGGGCTCGTCGATCAACGTGGCCTGTGCCGGCAGCGTGTGGAAGTCGCCCAGATCCAGGCCGGCGCGCAGCCGGGCCAGCGCGGCCTCGTCCGGCACGCCTTCGACCTGCGCCAGATAGGTCTTGGCCAGCTTCTGGCGCGGATCGGCGATGCGCGCCTGCAGCACGCCGTCGTCGGTCAGCAGCAGCAGCCCTTCGCTGTCGGCGTCGAGCCGGCCAGCCGGGTAGACGTCCGGCATCGCAATCCAGTCGGCGAGCGTCTGCCGGCTCGGATGGGGCGAGAACTGGCTCATGGTGCCGAACGGCTTGTTCAGGGCGATCAGGGTCATGGGGCAACCGGTGCGGGAAAGGCGCCAGTATGCCGCAGCGCGCACGGCGCAAGCGCCAGTCCGGGATGGCGGATGATGAAAAATTGCTGCATAATACGAAACCGGTCTTGTGTCTTATATAAGACTCAAATAGGACGCAGTCTCGCGATGCAGCAGTGCCGGTGTCGCGAGGGCCGTTACAATGCCTCCCGCTAGGCCCGCATTTCGCCGTCTGGTCACGAACCCGCCGGCCGTTCCAAAACCCCCGTTCCGTACTGGAGACGTCATGTACCAACACATCAAGGTCCCGGCCGGTGAGAAGATCACGGTCAACCAGGATCTCTCGCTGAATGTTCCGGACAATCCGATCATCCCTTATATCGAAGGCGACGGTACCGGCTTCGATATCACGCCGGTGATGATCAAGGTGGTGGACGCGGCCGTGGCCAAGGCCTACGCCGGCAAGCGCAAGATCTCGTGGATGGAGATCTACGCCGGCGAGAAGTCGACCAAGGTCTATGGCCCGGATGTGTGGCTGCCCGACGAAACCCTGGACGTGCTCCGCGAATACGTGGTCTCGATCAAGGGCCCACTGACCACGCCGGTCGGCGGCGGCATCCGCTCGCTGAACGTCGCGCTGCGCCAGCAGCTGGACCTGTACGTCTGCCTGCGCCCGGTGCGCTATTTCAAGGGCGTGCCTTCGCCGGTGCGCGAGCCCGAGAAGACCGACATGGTGATCTTCCGTGAGAACTCGGAAGACATCTACGCCGGTATCGAATGGGAAGCCGAAAGCGAGCAGGCCAAGAAGGTCATCGCCTTCCTGCAGAACGAAATGGGCGTCAAGAAGATCCGCTTCCCGGAAACCTCGGGTATCGGCGTCAAGCCCGTGTCGAAGCAGGGCACCCAGCGCCTGGTCCGCAAGGCGATCCAGTACGCGATCGACAACGACAAGCCCTCGGTGACCCTGGTCCACAAGGGCAACATCATGAAGTTCACCGAAGGCGGCTTCCGCGACTGGGGCTACGAGCTCGCGCAGAAGGAATTCGGTGCCGAACTGATCGACGGCGGCCCGTGGTGCAAGTTCAAGAACCCGAAGACCGGCAAGGACATCATCGTCAAGGACGCGATCGCTGACGCGTTCCTGCAGCAGATCCTGCTGCGTCCGGCCGAGTACTCGGTAATCGCGACGCTGAACCTGAACGGCGACTACGTTTCCGACGCGCTGGCCGCGCAGGTCGGCGGCATCGGCATCGCGCCGGGCGCCAACCTGTCGGACTCGGTGGCGATGTTCGAAGCCACCCACGGTACCGCGCCGAAGTACGCCGGCAAGGACTACGTGAACCCGGGTTCGGAAATCCTGTCGGCCGAAATGATGCTGCGCCATATGGGCTGGACCGAGGCCGCGGACCTGATCATTTCGTCGATGGAGAAGTCGATCCTGTCGAAGAAGGTCACGTACGACTTCGCCCGCCTGCTCGAAGGCGCGACGCAGGTCTCGTGCTCGGACTTCGGTCAGGTGATGATCGACAATATGTAATCGCCGGCTTCGCTGGCGTCGCGCTGCCCCTGTTTGCGCGACGCACCGCGTTGACGAAAAACCCCCGTTGCCGTCAGGTAGCGGGGGTTTGTTTTTTCAAGCCGGCTTTAAAGCCGCGGGAATGGAATGGACGGCAATGGAATGGAAAAGGCCCGGCGTTGCCGGGCCCTTTCCCCAGGATTCAATGACTTGCGCCTCGGCAATCGATGATTCGATTGCCCCCGCCGGACGCCTGTCGTCGAAGCCTGTAGCGACCGCCGCGCGCTCTGCCGGCGGGTGCGGTCGCGATGTCGCGCTCAGGCGGCGCTCTGGATGTTCGTGGCTTGCTTGCCCTTCGGACCTTGCACGATTTCGAACGAAACGCGCTGGCCCTCTTTCAGGGTCTTGAAGCCATTCATCTGGATAGCCGAAAAGTGCGCAAACAGTTCTTCGTTACCGTCGTCCGGGGTGATAAACCCGAAGCCCTTGGCATCATTGAACCATTTGACCGTACCGCTTGCCATAAACTCCCCCAACGAAAAAACAGATTTCAAACAGGGGGGCGCTCAGGCCAGCGGCAGCTGCAACGAGGGGTTGCACCAAACACTGCAGCGCCTCTGTCGAGGCGCCGCTGCTGGCTCCGTAGGCCTCCCTGCTCACGGAGCACTCGAGGTCCGGTCTGTTGCTTTGGCTCGCGGGACCGGACCTGAATGTCCGAACGATTCTTCTGGCAAACAATCAGACTGTCAAGACGGCACATTCCCCACCCTGACGCCAATGTGGCAGGAATGGGACGGCTCGCAACCGTGCTACTGTGACGGCTCGCGCAGCGTCCCGGAACGCTCCAGGGCACGCCCTCGGGCACGCCGTTGGCCGCTGCGCCGGGCGGCGTGGTTCGAGGGTCGAGGAATGGTCCGGAATTGGAAGCTTGCCCTTGAAACCGACAGCTTTTGCCCAAATTGCAGACTTGAGCGGAGGGGTTAGAATAAAGCCATGGCTACACGGCTGGCGAATGTCCCACAACGCGATGCAGGCACCGTACTGGAGCGGAAAGAGCAGGCGCTCAAACCGCCGGCCATGTACAAGGTCGTCCTGCTGAACGACGACTACACTCCGATGGAGTTTGTCGTCATGATCCTGCAACAGTATTTCAGCAGGGACCGAGAAACGGCGACGCAAATCATGCTGACCGTGCATCGGGAAGGCAAGGGAGTCTGCGGTATCTATACCAGGGATATCGCCGCGACGAAGGTCGAGCTGGTGTCAACGCACGCGCGGCAGGCAGGTCATCCACTGCAGTGCGTGATGGAGGAAGCATGATTGCGCAAGAACTGGAAGTCAGCCTGCATATGGCCTTCGTCGAGGCCAGGCAGGCACGCCACGAATTCATCACCGTGGAGCACCTGCTGTTGGCGTTGCTGGACAACCCGACCGCAGCGGAAGTTCTGCGCGCCTGCGCGGCCAATATCGAGGACCTGCGCACCAGCCTGAAGAATTTCATCGTCGACAACACCCCCGTCGTGCCTGGTACCGACGAGGTGGACACGCAGCCGACCCTCGGCTTCCAGCGCGTGATTCAGCGCGCGATCATGCATGTCCAGTCG
The DNA here is from genome assembly GCF_021213615.1 of Cupriavidus sp. UGS-1. Taxonomy (NCBI): domain Bacteria; kingdom Pseudomonadati; phylum Pseudomonadota; class Betaproteobacteria; order Burkholderiales; family Burkholderiaceae; genus Cupriavidus; species Cupriavidus sp. UGS-1. The sequence continues at coordinate 95,437 of NZ_JAJQJF010000015.1, forward strand.
ACCTCCAACGGCAAGAAGGAAGTCACAGGCGCCAACGTGCTGGTGGCCATCTTCGGCGAGAAGGATTCGCACGCGGTCTATTACCTGCAGCAGCAGGGCGTGACGCGGCTCGACGTCGTCAACTTCATCAGCCACGGCATCCGCAAGGATCAGTCCGAGCCGGCCAAGCATGGCGACGGTACGGCCGAGGGCGAAGGCGGCGACGGCAAGGAAAGCCCGCTGGAGCAGTACACCCAGAACATGAACGCGCTGGCCAAGGCCGGCAAGATCGATCCGCTGATCGGCCGCGAGAGCGAAGTCGAGCGCGTGGTGCAGGTCCTGTGCCGCCGGCGCAAGAACAATCCGCTGCTGGTTGGCGAGGCCGGCGTCGGCAAGACCGCGATCGCCGAAGGCCTGGCGTGGCGCATCACCAAGAACGAGGTGCCCGACATCCTCGAGAAGGCGGTCGTCTACTCGCTGGACATGGGTGCGCTGCTGGCCGGCACCAAGTATCGCGGCGACTTCGAGCAGCGGCTCAAGGGCGTGCTCAAATCGCTGAAGGACAACCCGAACGCGATCCTGTTCATCGACGAGATCCACACGCTGATCGGCGCGGGCGCCGCGTCGGGCGGCACGCTCGACGCCAGCAACCTGCTGAAGCCGGCGCTGTCGTCGGGCCAGCTCAAGTGCATCGGCGCGACGACGTTCACCGAATATCGCGGCATCTTCGAGAAAGATGCAGCGCTTTCGCGGCGCTTCCAGAAGATCGACGTGGTCGAGCCGTCGGTCGACCAGACCGTGCAGATCCTGCGCGGCCTGAAGTCGCGCTTCGAGGAGCACCACGGCGTCAAGTACGCGTCGGCGGCGCTGACCGCGGCGGCCGAGCTGTCGGCGCGCTTCATTACCGACCGGCATCTGCCCGACAAGGCGATCGATGTGATCGATGAGGCTGGCGCCGCGCAGCGGATCCTGCCGAAGTCCAAGCAGAAGAAGACCATCGGCAAGGGCGAGATCGAGGACATCGTCTCGCGCATCGCGCGGATCCCGCCGCAGAGCGTCAACCAGGACGACCGCAGCAAGCTGCAGACGCTGGACCGCGACCTGAAGTCGGTGGTGTTCGGCCAGGACCCGGCGATCGAGGCGCTGGCTTCCGCGATCAAGATGTCGCGCGCCGGCCTGGGCAAGACCGACAAGCCGATCGGCTCGTTCCTGTTCTCCGGCCCGACCGGTGTCGGCAAGACCGAGGTGGCGAAGCAGCTGGCCTTCATCATGGGCATCGAGTTGATCCGCTTCGACATGTCCGAGTACATGGAGCGCCACGCGGTCAGCCGTCTGATCGGGGCGCCCCCGGGCTATGTCGGCTTCGACCAGGGCGGGCTGCTGACCGAGGCGGTGACGAAGAAGCCGCATTGTGTGCTGCTGCTCGATGAGATCGAGAAGGCGCATCCGGACATCTTCAACATCTTGCTGCAGGTGATGGACCACGGCTCGCTGACGGACAACAACGGCCGGCGCGCGGACTTCCGCAACGTGATCATCATCATGACGACCAACGCCGGTGCCGAGACGATGAACCGGGCGACGATCGGCTTCACGTCGTCGCGCGAGCAAGGCGACGAGATGGCCGACATCAAGCGGATGTTCACGCCCGAATTCCGCAACCGGCTCGACGCGATCATCAGCTTCCGCTCGCTGGACGAGGAAATCATCCTGCGCGTGGTCGACAAGTTCCTGATGCAGCTGGAAGAGCAACTGCACGAGAAGAAGGTCGAGGCCAGCTTCACCGAGAAGCTGCGCAAGTTCCTGGCGCGCAAGGGCTTCGATCCGCTGATGGGCGCGCGTCCGATGCAACGGCTGATCCAGGACATGATCCGCAAGGCGCTGGCCGACGAACTGCTGTTCGGCCAGCTGGCGTCGGGCGGCAAGGTCGTGGTCGATCTGGACGACAAGGACCAGATCAAGCTGGAGTTCGCCGAGATCGATACCGAGCCGCCAGAGGCGCCGGAAAGCGAGCAACGCGCGGAGGCCTGATCCAGGCACGGGGCGGGTGGCGGGCCGGACGGGCCCGCCACGCGAGTTCCATGCTATCCTTCGGCAAAATAGTACGGGGCGGCAGCGATGCCGCCCCTATTCATTTGGCCGCGCACGGCGCCGATGCCGGCCGGCAAGCTGAACGAGCCACCGATGTTTCGCCTGCGTCGTCTGATGCTGAAGTCGCTGCCGCTGGCCGCGACGTCCCCGATCCCGTTGATCGCCCACGCTTTGCCGGGCGAGTCCGCGAGCACCTACGGCGGTCACGTGGCGATGGTGCTGCCGATCCCGCCGGGCGGCAGCGGCGACGTGGTCGCGCGCCAATTGCAGCCGGGGCTGAAGCAGGCGCTCGGCCAGCCGGTGGTGGTCGATCACCGTCCCGGCGCGGCCGGCCTGCAGGCCGCGGCGACGGTGGCCCGAGCCAGGCCCGATGGGCAGACGCTGCTGATGGCGTTCGACAGCCTCGCGTTGCAGCCGATCGCCTACAAGCAGCTGCCGTACGACACCTTCCGCGACTTCACGCCGATTTCCCAGCTGGCGCGCCATCCGCTGGTGGTGGCGGTCCATCCCTCGTTGCCCGTCGACAATATTCGTGCGCTGATCGGCCTCGGGCGGCAGCGCGACGAAGCGATCCGGGTGGCGTCGCCCGGCCCCGGCAGCCTCAATCAGCTGGCCGCGCAGGCGCTGGCGAGCGAGGGCGGGGCGTCGTGGCGGCACGTCGCGTTCAAGGGCACCGGACCGGCGGTGCAGGCCGTGCTGTCGGACCAGGCGGACCTGGTGCTGGCGAGCTACGCGGCCGTGCAGGCCCATCTGCAGACGCGCACGCTGAAGGCGCTGGCCGTGACCGGCGAGCGCCGGCTGGCGCAGTTGCCGCAGGTGCCCACGGTCGCGGAACAGGGCCTGGCGGGCTTCGAGGCCTATGGCTGGATCGGCGTGTTCGGTCCGGCCGGACTGCCGCCGGCCGTGGTCGGCCGCCTGCATGGTGCCTTGTCGAACGCGATCCGCGCGCCGCGGGTCGCCTCGGCGTTGGCCGCGCATGGACTCGAGCCCGTGGCCGGCACACCGGAAGCGCTGGGCCAGTTGGTCCGGCGCGAGCACGACAGGTGGCAGGCGGTGGCCCGCCATGCCAATCTCCAGTTCGAATGATCGATCCGCGATCGATCCGAGTTCGATCCGACAATCGACCCAACGTGACGCAAGGACAGTGGCAATGACAGCGACCCTCGCAGCCCAGCGCCAGTTCGACCATGCCGTCGTGATCTGCCCCGACCTCGACGCCGCCGCGCAGACCTGGCAGCGGCTCGGCTTCACGCTGACGCCGCGCGGCTTTCATACGCTGGGCTCGCAGAACCATTGCGTGATGCTGGCTCGCGACTATCTCGAGCTGATGCATGTCGACGGCCCCGGCGAGGCGCTGCAGTACTACTGGCACAGCCAGCAGCACGGCGGCGGCTGCGCGGCGCTGTCGTGCCGCAGCGACGATGCGGTGGCCGATGCCGCGGCGCTGCGCGGTGGCGGCTGGCATACCGCCGAGCCGGTGGAATTCTCGCGTCCGGTGCGGCTGGACGATGGCTCCGAACACCCGGCGATCTTCCGTGTCACGGCGATGGACGATGCGCCGGGCGCGCGCTTCTTCCTGTGCGAGCACCGCACGCCGGAGCTGCTGTGGCGGCCGGAATGGATGACGCACGCCAATGGCGCGCAGGCAATCGGGACGATGTTCCTGGTGGTGGCGCCATCGCTGGTCGACGCCGCCGCGCGGGCCTATGCGGAACTGATGGGTGCCGAGCTGACCCAGCTGAGCGAGCACGTCTGCAGCCTGGCCGTCGGCGATGCGACGCTGGTGCTGTCCACCCCGCAGGCCCTTGCCGCGGCGACCGGCACCGGCCATATCCGCCAGGCGGTGCCTGGCTATGCCGCGATCCGGCTGCGTACCACCTCGCTGGAGCAGGCGCGCGCGCTGTGGCGGGAGGCGGGCGTTCCCAGCCTCGACCTGAGCGCGACCGAGACGCTGATTCCGGCCCACGCCGCCGCGGGCGTCGCGCTGCTGTTCGAGCAGCGCTGAGGCGGCAGGGCTGCGTAGGCGGCCGTCAGGCCGCCGCGCCGCCGTGATGGACGCCGGTCGAGCCGAAACCGCCGGCGCCGCGCGCCGATTCGCTCGAGAACGCTTCCACCGTGGTGAAGACCGGGCGCAGCACCGGCACGAACATCATCTGCGCGATGCGCTCGCCCGGCTGGATCACGATCGGCTCGGTGCCCGGCGCGTTGCGGTTCCAGACGCTGACCATGATCGGGCCCTGGTAGTCGGCGTCGATCACGCCGATCGAATTGCCCAGCACCAGGCCCTTCTTGTGTCCCAGCCCCGAGCGCGGCGCGATCGTCGCGGCCATATACGGGTTGCCCATATGCACCGCGATGCCGGCCGGCACCAGTTGCGCCGGCGTGCCGGGCTCGATCGTCAGCGGGGCGTCCAGGCAGGCGTGCAGATCGATCGCGGCGGCCATGTCGCTCTGATAGCTGGGCAGGCCCCACTGGTGCAGGCGCGAGTCAAGGATCTTGATTTCGACGGTCGGGTTCGGGGAAGGGGTCATCGGAGTCGGGTCGGAAAGGAGATTGTGTTCTCCCTCTCCCCTCAGGGGGAGAGGGTTGGGGAGAGGGGGTTCCAAACCACAGCGGCAATGTCACCGCGGTTTCCCTCTCCCCCAAGCCCCTCTCCCGCAAGCGGGAGAGGGGAGAAAACGGGGGGATTCGGCGAGGTTCGCGAGGCTGACGAAGGCAATCAAGCCAGATCGAAGCTCCAAGCCGGTCAGGCCTGATCAAGGCCGCTCGGCGGGCAGCCGCTCGGCGATCGCCGTCACCAGCTGCCGCGCCAGCGACAGCTTGTCCGCGCGCGGCAGGCGCGTCGCGCCGCGCTCGTCGAACAGCACGATCTCGTTCTCGTCCAGGCCGAAGGTATGGTGGCCGATATTGCCGACCAGCAGGGGCACGCCCTTGCGGCGGCGCTTCTGCTCGCCGTACTGCTCCAGGTTCTCGCTCTCGGCGGCGAACCCCACGCAATAGGGCGCATCGGCCCGCGCGGCCACGGTGGCCAGGATGTCGGGGTTCTGCACGAAGCGCAGCGTCGGCGTGTCGGTGTCGTTGGCCTTCTTCAGCTTCTGCTCGGACACCTCGGCCGGGCGCCAGTCGGCCACCGCGGCCACCGCGACGAACACGTCGGTGCCGCGCAGCTGCGACAGCACCGCGTCATGCATCTGCTGCGCGCTCTGCACGTCGATGCGGGCGACGCCGCGCGGCGTGGGCAGGCCGGTCGGGCCGGCCACCAGCAGCACGTCGGCGCCGGCCTCGCGCGCCGCGCGCGCCAGCGCGAAGCCCATCTTGCCGGACGAGCGATTGGTGATGCCGCGCACGGGGTCGATCGCCTCGAAGGTCGGCCCGGCGGTGATCAGCATCCGGCGGCCGGCCAGCACCTTGGGCTGGAAGTGGGCGACGATATCGTCCAGCAGCTCCTCGGGCTCGAGCATGCGGCCATCGCCGACCTCGCCGCAGGCCTGGTCGCCGCTGCCCGGGCCGAGCACCGCGACGCCGTCGGCGCGCAGCTGCGCGATATTGCGCTGGGTCGCGGGCGCCATCCACATCTGCCGGTTCATCGCCGGCGCCACCAGCAGCGGGCAATCGCGCGCGATGCACAGCGTCGACAGCAGGTCGTCGCACAGGCCATTGGCCAGCCGCGCGAGAAAATCGGTCGACGCCGGCGCGATCACGATCGCATCGGCCTCACGCGACAGGTCGATATGCGCCATGTTGTTGGCGATCCGGCCGTCCCACTGCGAGGTGAACACCGGCCGCCCCGACAGCGCCTGCATCGTGACCGGCGTGATGAACTGCGTTGCCGCGTCCGTCATCACCACCTGGACGGTGGCGCCGGCCTTGGTCAGCAGCCGGACCAGCTCGGCCGACTTGTAGCAGGCGATGCCGCCGGTCAGCCCGAGTACGAGATGTTTGCCGCGCAGATCCATGGAAGGGCCTTCGATGCGAGGGGAGGGGAGTCGATGATACCGGCGTGCCGGAGGACGCGCCGGCTTGCCTGTCGGCGCGTCCTCCGGATCCGGCTCAGTGCCGGCGCACCCGCCGGAATTCGTCGACGATCAGCAGCACCGCGCCGACCGTGATCGCGCAGTCGGCGACATTGAACGCCGGCCAGTGGTAGCCGCGCAGATGGAAGTCGAGGAAGTCGACCACATGGCCGTAGACGATGCGGTCGATCACGTTGCCGATCGCGCCGCCGAGCACCAGCGACACCGCCAGGCTGAACAACCGCTGGCCGGCATGGCGGAACAGCAGCCAGACGATGAAGGCGCCGACCGCGAGCCCCAATCCGGTGAAGAACCAGCGCTGCCAGCCGCCGGCGTCGGCCAGGAAGCTGAACGCGGCGCCCTTGTTGTAGACCAGCACCAGGTTGAAGAAGCCGGTGACCGGGCGCGATTCTCCATAGTCGAAGCTGCGCACGATCACGATCTTGAAGAACTGGTCCAGCACCACGACCAGCGCGGCGAAGGCCAGCCACAGCAGCGGCGTGCCGCTGCGGCTCTTGTTGCTGGCGGCGCGGCCGCGGGCGGTACGGGTGGTCGCGGCCATCAGGCGTGGCTCCTCGGTTCGCCGGCACCGAACAGATTGCTGGTGCAGCGGCCGCACAGGGTCGGATGCGCGGCGTCGTGGCCGACGTCCTCGCGATAGTGCCAGCAGCGCTCGCACTTGGCGTGGCCGGACGGATGCACGGTCACCAGCAGGTCGCCGGCCTCGGGCGCCGGCGACACCGTCGCGGCCGAGGTCAGCAGCACGAAGCGCAGGTCGTCGCCGAGGCTGGCCAGCGCCTCCAGCGCCGGACCGCCGGCCTGGATCGAGACCTCCGCCTGCAGCGACGAGCCGATGCTTCCCTCGGTCCGCACCGCCTCCAGCTGCCGGGTGACCTCGGCCCGCACCGCGCGCACCGTGTGCCATTTCTGCAGCAGGTCGTCGGCCTGGTCGATCTCCGGCACCGTGTAGTAGGTGCTGGTGAAGATCGTGTCGGCGTGTTCGGTACCGTGGGCGAACACTTGCCACGCTTCCTCGGCGGTGAACGACAGGAACGGCGCCATCCAGTGCAGCATCGCCTGCGTGATGTGGAACAGCGCGTTCTGCGCGGCGCGGCGCGCCTTCGAGTCCGGCGCGGTGGTATAGAGCCGGTCCTTCAGCACGTCCAGGTAGAAGCCGCCCAGGTCCTCCGAGCAGAAGGTCTGCAGCTTGGCCACCACCGGGTGGAACTCGTAGACGTCGTAGTGCGACAGCACTTCCTTCTGCAGCTGCGCGGTCAGCGCGACGGCGTAGCGGTCGATCTCCAGCCATTCCGACGGCGGCAGCGCGTCGCGCGCGTGGTCGTAGTCGGTCAGGTTGGCCAGCAGGAAGCGCAGCGTATTGCGGATGCGGCGGTAGCCCTCGACCACGCGCTTCAGGATCTCGTCGGAGATCGACAGCTCGCCGGAATAATCGGTCGACGCCACCCACAGCCGGATGATCTCGGCGCCCATCTTGTTGGCGACGTCCTGCGGCGACACCGTGTTGCCGACCGACTTCGACATCTTGCGGCCTTCGCCGTCGACGGTGAAGCCGTGCGTCAGCAGCGCCTTGTAGGGCGGCTTGCCGTACAGCATCGAAGCGGTCAGCAGCGACGAGTGGAACCAGCCGCGGTGCTGGTCCGAGCCTTCCAGATAGAGGTCGGCCAGGCGCCCGTCCGGCGTATCGGCGGCCGCATCGTACAGGTCCTCGCGGTGCGAGCCGCGGATCACCGTCCAGTGCGTGGTGCCCGAGTCGAACCAGACGTCCAGCGTGTCGCGGTTCTTTTCGTACATCGCGGCGTCGGCTTCGCCCAGCTCGGTCAGGAAGGCGGTGGCGTCCAGCGTCTGCCAGGCCTCGATGCCGTGCTGCTCGACCTTCCGGGCCACGGCCTCGAGCAGCTGCGGCGTGCGCGGGTGGAGCGCGCCGGTTTCCTTGTGGACGAAGAAGGCCATCGGCACGCCCCACTGGCGCTGGCGCGACAGCGTCCAGTCCGGCCGGTTGGCGATCATGTTGTGCAGCCGCTGCTTGCCCCAGGACGGGTAGAACGCGGTCGCCTCGATGCCGGCCAGCGCGGTCTCGCGCAGCGTCGGACCGTTGTCGGCGGGCACCACATCCATGCCGGCGAACCATTGCGAGGTCGCGCGGTAGATGATCGGCGTCTTGTGCCGCCAGCAGTGCATGTAGCTGTGCTCGTAGCGGTGCGAGTTGAACAGGTTGCCCGAGGCCTTCAGCGTCTCGACGATGCGCGGATTCGCGTCCCAGATCGACAGGCCGCCGAACAGCGGCAGCCAGCTGGCATAGACGCCGTCGCCCATCACCGGGCTCAGGATGTCCTCGTCGCGCATGCCGTGCGCCTTGCAGGACTGGAAGTCCTCGATGCCGTAGGCCGGCGCCGAATGGACGATGCCGGTGCCGGTATCGGTGGTCACATAGTCGCCGAGGTAGACCGGCGAGGTGCGCTCGTAGCCCGGGTCCATCTTGGCCAGCGGATGGTGGAAGCGGACCTCGGTCAGCGCCGCGCCGGAGCAGGTCGCGACGACCTTGCCTTCGAGCTCATAGGTCTTGAGCTGTTCCTCGACGCGCTCGGTGGCCAGGATCAGGAAGCCGCGCGGTGTGTCGACCAGCGCGTATTCGACCTCCGGATGCAGGTTCAGCGCCTGGTTCGACGGGATCGTCCACGGCGTGGTGGTCCAGATGACGATCCAGCCGGGCCTGGACGACAGCGTTTCCAGTGGCACGTGGAAGGCGCGCGCGACCTTGTCGGTCTCCGCGAACGGGAAGCCGACATCGATCGACAGGTCGGTCTTGTCCTTGTACTCGACCTCGGCCTCGGCCAGCGCCGAACCGCAGTCGAAGCACCAGTTGACCGGCTTCAGGCCCCGGAAGACGTAGCCTTTCTCCAGGATCTTGCCCAGCGCCCGGATCTCGTCGGCCTCGTTGCTGAAGTTCATCGTCAGGTAGGGGTCGTCCCAGTCGCCCAGCACGCCCAGCCGTTCGAAGTCCTTGCGCTGGCGGGCGATCTGCTCGGTCGCGTAGGCGCGCGCCTTGGCCTGGACCTCCTGCACCGGCAGGCCCTTGCCGTACTGCTTCTCGATCTGGATCTCGATCGGCATGCCGTGGCAGTCCCAGCCCGGCACGTAGACGGCGTCGAGCCCGCTCAGGCCGCGGGCCTTGATGATCATGTCCTTCAGGACCTTGTTGACGGCGTGGCCGATGTGGATGTCGCCGTTGGCGTACGGGGGGCCGTCGTGCAGCACGAATTTCTTCGCGCCGCGGCGCGCCGCGCGGATTGCCTGGTAGATCTTCTTTTCCTGCCACTGCTTGACCCACAGCGGCTCGCGCTTGGGCAGGTCGCCCCGCATCGGGAACGGGGTGTCGAGCAGGTTGACCGGGTATTTGTTCTTCTCGGCGTTCTTGTTCTCCGGCTTGGCGCCGGCCTTGGCTTGCTTGGTGTCGGACATGACGATTCTCAGGGCGATTCGGTGAGCGCGCAGGCCGGACGGTGCGGGCTGGCGCAATAAATGAGGCAGGGTCGGCGGTGACCCGGCTGCGCGCGCATGCGCGGCGAAAGCCGGCCGCTAGCTAATTCGGTCCGTGGCCGAGGTGGTGCGCACCGCGGGCGTGCCGGCAGTACCCGCGGCGCCCGCCGCGCCTTGCGCGTCGGGCTCGGTCAGGCCGAAGAAGGCGCGGGCGTCGGCGCAATCCTTGGCGATCGCCGCGGTCAGCGCTTCCAGCGAGTCGAAACGCGCTTCGTCGCGCAGCTTCTTGATGAATTCGACCCGCACCAGCTTGCCGTAGACGCTGCGGTCGAAATCGAACAGATGCACTTCCAGCAGTACCCGTCCGGCGTCCTCGACGGTCGGGCGCACGCCGATGCTGGCGACGCCCGGCAGCGGGCCGTCGGCGAGGCCGTGCACCTGTACCACGAAGATCCCGTTGACGGCCGGGCGCTTGTGCGGAATGCGCAGGTTCAGCGTCGGAAAGCCGAGATCGCGGCCCAGCTTGCGGCCGTGGACCACATGCCCGCTGATCGCATAGCCGTGGCCCAGCAGCCGGCGGGCATGCTCGAGGTCGCCGGCGGCCAGCGCCTCGCGGACCGCCGAGCTCGAAATCCGTACCCCGCCCTCCGAGACCGAGCCCATCTGCTCGACATCGAAGCCGTAGCGCTTGCCGGCCTGCTGCAGATAGGCAAAGTCGCCGGCGCGCCTGGCGCCGAAGCGGAAGTCGTCGCCGACCAGCACCCAGCGCGCATGCAGCCCGTGCCACAGCACGTTTTCGACGAAGGCCTCGGGGGACTGGGCGGCGAAATGGGCGTTGAAGTGCTCGACCACCACGCGGTCGACGCCGTTGCGGCGCAGGCTTTCGAGCTTGTCGCGCAGCAGCGCGATGCGGGTCGGGGCGCGGTCCGGCGTGAAGAATTCGCGCGGGTGCGGCTCGAAGGTCATCACGCACAGCGGCAGCCCGCGCGCGTCGGCCGCCGCGCGCGCGCGCGCGAGCAGGGACTGATGGCCCCGGTGCACCCCGTCGAAATTGCCGATGGTGAGTGCGCAGGGTGCCCGGCTCTCGGCATTGGGCAGGCCGCGGAAGACTTTCACGAGGACGGCGACAAACGGTTAGGAATAAAGGCTGGATTATAAAGGGAACGGGCGCTTTGCCCCGCGTTGCGGCACAAGACCGTGCGGCGCGCGCGGGACGGGCGCGGCGTGGCCCCGCCCGACGGCCCGCGCCGCCCGGTGGCGCGCCGCGGCGAAAGTCGGCATGATATGCCGCGTCCACATTCTCGCCGTCACGCACGCCGACCTCCGGTGCCGCCAGCCAACCTGATCGCGCTGCTCAAGCGCATCCTTCCGCCGCCCGCGCCGCCGCTGGACGCCGATACCGAGGCCAAGCTGCTGGCCGCGGTGCATCGGGTGGTCCCCAGCGGCATCGTGGCGGCGCTGCTGCTGCCCGGGCTGACCACCGCCGCGTTCTGGCACGAGGCCAGCCGCGGCGCGCTGCTGGCCTGGTGCGCGGCGATGCTGCTGCAGGCGGCCGGCTGCGCCTGGTTCTACCTCGGATACCTGCGCGATATCCCGCACCTGAGCCGCTCGGCCCATACCCGCAAGTGGCGCGACCCGATGCGCGCCGTGGCGGTGCTGGCCGGCCTGAGCTGGGGCAGCGCCGCGCTGCTGCACCTGGTGTCGTCGTCCGCCGTGTTTTCCGGCGTGCTGCTGGTGCTGACGCTCGGCGCGCTGGCCGGCGGCGCGAGCTCGCAGGCGCCGGCGCCGGTCAACCTGCTCTATGTCGGCATTCCGATCCTGGTGCCCAATCTGTTGCTGGCCGGCTACGCGTTCCCCGGCCACGGCGGCTATATCCGGCTGCTGCTGCTGATCTACGCGCTGATGCTGGCGCGCCACGCGCTGAACCTGCACGGCTCGCTGGTGCGGGCGATCCGGCTGGAGGGAGAAAGCCGGCGGCTGGCCCGGCAGTTCCAGCAGGAGAAGGAGCGCGCGCTACATGCCAGCGAGGAGAAATCCCGCTTCCTGGCCGCCGCCAGCCACGATCTGCGCCAGCCGGTGCATGCGCTGGTGATGCTGGTCGAGGCGCTGCGCGCGCGCAACGATTCGCCGGCGCTGCGGCCGCTGGTCGAGCAGGTCGCGGCCGGCACGCAGACGATCGATCTGCTGTTCCGCTCGCTGCTGGACCTGTCCAAGCTCGAGGGGCGCAAGGTGCTGCCGACACTGGAGCCCTGCGACGCCGGCCAGCTGGTGCGCGAGGTCTGCGACCAGTTCGCCGGCGACGCGCGGGCGGCCGGACTGCGGCTGTCGCCACGCGTGGCCGGCGAGCTGCACGCGATGGCCGAGCCGGTGCTGCTGCGCCGCGCGCTGTTCAACCTGGTGCAAAACGCGCTGCGCTACACGCGCCAGGGCAGGGTGCTGGTCGCCGCGCGCATGCGCGGCGCGCAGGTTCGCATCGAGGTCTGGGACACCGGGGCCGGCATTCCGGCCGAGCACCTGCCGGAGATCTTTGGCCCGTACTTCCAGGTCCACAACCCGCAGCGCGACCGCTCCCACGGCCTCGGCCTGGGCCTGGCGATCTTCAAGGAATGTGTGCGGCTGATGCGCGGGACCTACGGCGTGCGCTCGGTGCCGGGCAAGGGCTCGATGTTCTGGTTCACGCTGAATCCGGCCCCGGCCGAGTCGGTGGCGACGATCCGCGCGATGCGCAGCGACGCGGTGGCGCAGCACGCGATGCCGGATCGGCTGCACGGCGAGGTGCTGGTGGTCGACGACGACAGCCACGTGCGCAACGCCTGGATCGCGCTGATGGAGGCCTGGGGCGTGCGGGTGTCGTGCGCCGCCGATGGCGCCGAGGCCGAGCGGATGTTTGCCGGCGGCCTGCGGCCCGACATCATCTTCTGCGACCTTCGCCTGCCCGGAAAGGAGAACGGCCTGGCATTGCTGGAACGGTGGCAGCAGACCCAGCCGCAGGCGCGCAGCGCGCTGCTGACCGGCGACCTGAAGTCGGCCGGGCTGGCCGAGGCCGAGGAGGCCGGCTATTTCGTGCTGCCCAAGCCGGTCGACCCGGGCGCGCTCCGGATGCTGCTGCGGCGCTGGCTGCGGACGGTCTGAACCTGCGCGGCCAGCGGCCGCGCGCCACAAGCGCCCGGACCCCTACTGCGGCGCCTACTGCGGTCCCTACTGCGGTCCCTACTGCCGCAGCCGGAACCGCTCCATCCGGGACATTACCTGCATCCGCGTGCGCACGCCCAGCCGCTGCAGGATCGCCGACACATGCTCCTTGACGGTGTTCTCCGTCAGCCCGAGCTCGCGCGCGATCACCTTGTTCGGCAGGCCCTCGAGCACCAGCGCCAGCACCGAGCCCTGGCGCGGCGTCAGGCCGAGCTCGGCCGGCGTGACCGGAATGCTGTGCGTCGGGCCGAACGCGCGCGGCTGGCCGTTCAAGGCCTCGTCGGACGGAAAGGCGGTGTCGCCGGCCAGCACGCGGCGCACCACCGCGGCGAAGGCGGGCGCATCGAGATGCTTGCCGACGAAGCCGAAGGCTGACAGCGCGCGGGCGCGCTCGACGATCTCGGGCGTGGCCTCGGCCGACATGAAGATGAAGCGCGCGGCCGGCACGATCGACTTGAGCGTCTGCATGGCGTCGAAGCCGGTGCCGTCGTTCAGCCAGATGTCGAGCAGCACGATATCGGGCCGCAGCCCGCGTTGGAGGGTGTTCAGCGCCTCGGAGGCGCTCCCGGCGGCATGGACTGCAACATCGGGCATTACCTGCGCCAGAAACAGGGTAGTGCCGGACAGCGCCATGGGGTGGTCGTCGACCACCAGCAAGGTCGGTGCAACATTCGACATGCGATTTCCCGTCTAAAACAGCTTCGCCCTTGTTGTATGGTCCCGTCCCGTCGAGCGGGCGGATTGGCGATAGGGCGACTCTAGCAGAGCGAGCGGGGCGTCACAATCCGCAATCGGGGGAAGCAACGGCCGGCGACTTTGCGCCGCCGGGGTCTCCAGCGCGCTGTGGCGGGGCGCCGCCTTGGTAGAATTGCGCGATGAAAAATATCGTCATCCTTATCTCGGGACGCGGTTCCAACATGGAAGCGATCGTCCGGGCCTGCAGCGAGCAGGCCTGGCCGGCACGGATCGCCGCCGTGCTGTCCAGCCGTCCCGACGCGCCCGGCCTCAAGTTCGCCGCAGCGCAAGGCATTCCGGTCGGCGTGGTCGATCATCGCCACTATCCCGACCGGGCCAGCTTCGACAAGGCGCTGGCCAACGCGATCGACGCCCACGTGCCCGACCTGGTGGTGCTGGCCGGCTTCATGCGGATCCTGACGCCCGAGTTCGTCGAGCACTATGCCGGCCGGATGATGAACATCCATCCGTCGCTGTTGCCCAGCTTCCCCGGCCTGCATACCCACCAGCAGGCGCTGGAGGCCGGCGTCAAGGTGCACGGCGCCAGCGTGCATTTCGTCACCGCGGCGCTGGACCACGGTCCCATCGTTCTGCAGGCGGCCATCGAGATCGGGCCCGAGGACACCCCCGAAACGCTGGCGGCACGGCTGCTGCCCTGCGAGCACCAGATCTATCCGCGCGCGGTGCGCTGGTTCGTCGAAGGACGGCTGCGCGTCAAGGACGGCGTGGTCCATGTCGATCCGCCTGAGCCGCAATTGCTGATCGCGCTGGCAGCCTCGGATGCCCCCACGGACTCCCCCTCGGACTCCGCCACCCCTGTCGATACCACCGGAGCCCATCAATGACCCGTCCCGCCCAGGCACCGCGCGGCGGCGCGCGTCCGTCCACGCGCACCAAGCGCAAGCCCACCCCGCGGCGCAAGGCAGGCGCGCCGCGCGAGCCCGCCAACGACGGCCAGGTTCGTCCGCACGGCGCCCTGCATGCCACGCATATCCAGCATATCGACCGGCTGCTCGGCAAGGTGATGCTGTTCGCCCGGCCCGCCGACGCGGTCGTCAGCTACTACTTCCGCGAGAACCCGAAGCTGGGTCATCGCGAGCGCGGCATCATCGCCGAGGCGGTGTTTGCCGTGCTGCGCCGGCGCGTGGAATTTGCCCAGTTCGCCGAGTCCGGCTCGGGCGCCGCCCCGCGCCGGCTGGCGCTGCTGGGCCTGGCGGCGACGCTGGGCCGCGACGCGCTGACGCCGTTCCTGTATCCCGACGAGGCGCAGTGGCTGGACCGGCTGATGACGATCGAGCGCGCCAGCCTGGCACCGTGCGTGCGCGCCAACCTGCCCGAATGGCTGTACGAGCAGTTGGTCGCCCGGCACGGCGAAGCCTTCACCGCGGCGCTCGGCGATGCCTGGCTGCGGCCCGCGCCCCTGGATCTGCGCGCCAATCTGATCAAGACCTCCCGGGAAGCCGTGCTGGCGGAGCTGGAAGAGGCCGAACTGGCGGCCGAGCCGACGCCGATCGCGCCCACCGGCATCCGGCTGGCCGGCAAGCCGGCGCTGAATCAGCTGCCGATCTTCGTCAACGGACTGGTCGAGGTGCAGGACGAGGGCAGCCAGCTGCTGTGCCATCTGGTGGCGCCGCGGCGCGGCGAGATGGTGGTCGATTTCTGCGCCGGCGCCGGCGGCAAGACGCTGGCGCTCGGCGCGCTGATGCGCTCGACCGGACGGCTCTATGCCTTCGACGTGTCCGACAAGCGCCTGGCGAACCTGAAGCCGCGGCTGGCGCGCAGCGGCCTGTCGAACGTCCATCCGGTGCTGATTGACTCCGAGCAGGACGCCAAGGTCAAGCGCCTGGCCGGCAAGATCGATCGCGTGCTGGTCGACGCGCCGTGCAGCGGCCTCGGTACGCTGCGGCGCAATCCGGACCTCAAATGGCGCCAGACCCCGCAGACGGTGCTGGAACTGACCGCCAAGCAGACCGCGATCCTCGAATCGGCGGCGCGGCTGGTCAAGCCGGGCGGTCGCGTGGTCTATGCCACCTGCAGTGTGCTGGAGGCCGAGAACGAGGCGATCGTCCGCGATTTCCTGAGCCGCCATGCGGACTTCCAGCTGGTGCCGGTCGCGCAGGTGCTGGCCGAGCAGAAGATCGCGATCGCCGACCTGCCGGAGGACGCGCAGACGCTGGCGCTCTATCCCCATCTGCACCAGACCGATGGCTTCTTCGCGGCGGTGCTGGAGCGGACTCGTCCTTGAGCATGGGGGCTTCGGCCCCTGTCGTTTCACGGATACCGGGCACCAATGGCCCGGTATTTTTTTGTTCTTCGCTGCTTCTACTGTCTCCACCGTCTCCACTGTCTCCACTATCTCCACTGGTTGAACTCGTCGATCGATGGCCTCCAATTCCCTGACCGATCTGTCGCAATCCCACGCCGTGTTCGGCAAGATGCTCGGCGACCTGATGCAAGACGCCGGCGACCCGGGCTTCCTTTGGCAACTGGCCGTGCTCGCGGGCTGTGTGCTGCTGGCCTGGCCGCTGGCGCGCCATGTCGCGGCGCGGCTCGAGGCCCGCTACGCGGGTTCGAGCTTCGCGCTGCGCTTTGCCGCCGCGAGCCTGGAGCGGGCGATGTTCCCGCTGTTCGGCTGGCTGCTGGTGCTGGCGTCTCGCTTCGCGCTGGCGCCGCTGATTCCAATCAGCATGCTGCGGCTGGCGCTGGTGCCGCTGTTCGGCATCACCTTCCTCTATTTCGCGTTCTACGTGCTGCGCCGGGTGCTGTCCGGCAACGGCCAGCTGCACGGCATGCTGACGCTGGTGGAGAAGGTGCTGACCACGCTGGTCTGGGCCGGCATGGCGCTATACGTGCTGGGCATGCTGTCCGAGGCGGTGCAGTGGCTCGACTCGATCCAGTTCGCGCTCGGGCAGCAGCGCATCAGCGTGGCCGACCTGCTGATGGCCTGCGTGTGGATCCTGCTGACGGTGCTGGCCGCGCTGTGGTTCGGGTCGTGGCTGGAGGAGCGGCTGATGCGCTCGGCGACGATCGACACCAGCCTGCGGGTGGTGCTGACGCGGCTGTCCAAGGCGCTGCTGCTGCTGGTGTCGCTGCTGTTCAGCCTGTCGCTGGTCGGCATCGACCTGACCGTGCTGTCGGTGTTCGGCGGCGCGCTGGGCGTCGGCCTGGGTCTGGGGCTGCAGAAGATCGCGAGCAACTACGTGTCCGGCTTCATCATTCTTCTGGACCGCTCGGTCAAGCTCGGCGACCAGATCACCGTCGACAAGTACACCGGCATCGTCGCGCAGATCCGCACCCGCTACACCGTGGTGCGCAACGGCGACGGCGAGACCCTGGTGCCGAACGAGCAGCTGGTCGCCCAATCGGTGCAGAACCATTCCTTTTCGAACACCAATGTGCGGGTGGCGACGCGGGTGCAGGCGGACTACGACGCCGACCCCGAAATGGTGCTGACGCTGCTGGCCGAGGCGGTGCGCGGCGTGCCGCGGCTGCTGGCAGACCCGGCGCCGTCGGCCTTCCTGGTGGCATTCGCGGACAGCGGTGTCGAATACGAGGTGGCCGGCTTTATCGCCGATCCGCAGAACGGCAAGCTCGGGGTGCAATCGGAAATGAACCGCGCGATCTGGAAGGCGTTCCGGGCCAGCGGCATTTCGATTCCCTACCCGCAGCGCGAGTTGCGTGTGCTGCCCGCAGACGGGGCGCTGGCGTCGACGCCGGTGTCGCGGGTGGCAGCCAATGCGGCGGAATCGGCATAAGTACCTCGCGATCCGGCGTGTATGTGACGCCTTTGCCATTGAAGGAACGAAGTATCGTTTTCGGCGTCCAACACCGCAAACGAAAAGCAAACGCACGGGTAAAAGCGGATGCCGGGACGCTGGCGTTCCGGTAAAATCGCGGGTCGTCCCGGGGATTCCCCCGGCCGGACTACCGATCCGTGCCCGAGGGCCAGCCGCCAGATTGCAGCGGCGCGTGCCGGGGTCCCGCGAAGGCGCAAGGCGCCTTGGCTGACGCCACAAGACGCAATCACTGGATTTGCAGTCATTTTTCTGCGCGTTGCTGCGACACCCTGACCGGTCGCGGCCAGCCTCTATCTAGCACGGAGAACAGTTTGTTCGACACAATTCTTCAGTGGGCCGCCAACGGCCTTCTCGACTGGTCCTGGTGGAAGATCGTGATCTTCACCCTAGTCATGACCCACATCACCATCGCCGGCGTCACGATTTTCCTGCACCGGTGCATGGCCCACCGCTCGCTCGATCTGCACCCGATCGCCGCGCACTTCTTCCGCTTCTGGCTGTGGCTGACCACGGGCATGGTCACCAAGGAGTGGACCGCGATCCACCGCAAGCACCACGCCAAGTGCGAAACGGAAGACGATCCGCACAGCCCGCAGACGCGCGGCATCCGCAAGGTGCTGCTCGAAGGCGCCGAGCTGTACCGGGCCGAAGCCAAGAACAAGGAAACGCTGGCCAAGTTCGGCCACGGCACGCCCAATGACTGGATCGAGCGCAACCTGTACTCGCGCTTCACCTGGCAGGGCGTCGGCCTGATGCTGATCATCGACCTGGCGCTGTTCGGCGTGGTCGGCCTGTCGGTCTGGGGCGTGCAGATGCTATGGATCCCGATCCATGCCGCCGGCATCATCAACGGCCTGGGCCACTGGTGGGGCTATCGCAACTACGATTGCGAGGACGCGTCGACCAATGTGTCGCCGTGGGGCATCATCATCGGCGGCGAGGAGCTGCACAACAACCACCATACCTACCCGACGTCGGCCAAGTTCTCGATCAAGTGGTACGAGTTCGATATCGGCTGGTGCTACATCCGCGCGATGCAGGCCGTCGGCCTGGCCAAGGTCAAGAAGACGCCGCCCAAGGCACGTCTGGTCGAGGCTCGTCCGGTCGATCACAACACGCTGGAAGCCATCATCGCCAACCGCTATGACGTGATGGCCCGCTATGCCAAGGCCGTCAAGAACGCGTACCGCGAGGAACTGGCCCAACTGAAGGCCAAGCGCGTTGCCGACTATCGCCGCTTCAAGCTGGCGCGCAAGTGGTTCCACCGCGACGAGACCAAGCTGGCCGAGCCGCAGCGCCAGCAACTGGCCAGCATCGTCGAGCACAACAAGGCGCTGCAGACCTTCGTCGAAATGCGCCGCGAACTGGCCGCGATCTGGGGCCGTTCGAACCTGACGCGCGAACAGCTGCTGCAGCAGCTGCAGGCCTGGTGCCACCGCGCCGAAGCCAGCGGCATCCAGGCGCTGCAGGAGTTCTCGCTGCGCCTGCGCCGCTACGCGTAACGCCTGATAAGACGGACAGCGCCTGCTACAATGCCAGGCGCGCCCGAAGCCCCGCCATGCTGTCGCTGGCGGGGCTTTTCTTTTGGCGACGCCGCCCCATCTTCAGGCCGGTCCCGGCCGCAATGAAGACGCGATGCGAAGCGGCGGCGAGCGCAGGGTGCCCCGAGGAGTACAGGAGATGACCCCCCAAACGATCAAGACCGTCGAGTTCGAGAAACCGACGCAGATGCAGGCCGAAGGTGGCGCCAGCTGTGTCGCGCACGCGTGGGCCAAGGTGCCGCCCGCGCTGACGCCGGACGTGCGCGCCGCGTTGAAGGATCGCATCCGCGCCCTGCTGAAGGCGCGCAATGCGGTGCTCGTCGCGCACTACTATGTCGATGCCGACCTGCAGGACCTCGCCGAGGAAACCGGCGGCTGCGTGTCCGATTCGCTGGAGATGGCCCGCTTCGGGCGCGACCATTCCGCGCAGACGCTGGTGGTCGCGGGCGTGCGCTTCATGGGCGAGACCGCCAAGATCCTGAGCCCTGAAAAGACCATCCTGATGCCGGACCTGGACGCGACCTGCTCGCTGGACCTGGGTTGCCCGGCCGACGAGTTCGCGGCCTTCTGCGACGCGCATCCGGACCGCACCGTGGTGGTCTATGCGAACACCAGCGCCGCGGTCAAGGCGCGTGCCGACTGGATGGTGACCTCCAGCATCGGGCTGAAGATCGTCGAGCATCTGCACGCGCGCGGCGAGAAGATCCTGTGGGCGCCGGACAAGCACCTGGGCAGCTATATCCAGCGCCAGACCGGTGCCGACATGCTGCTGTGGCAGGGCTCGTGCCTGGTGCACGACGAGTTCAAGGGCATCGAGCTGGATCTGCTGCGCAAGGAACATCCGAAGGCCAAGATCCTGGTGCATCCGGAATCGCCGGCCAACGTGGTCGCGCAGGCGGACGTGGTCGGCTCGACCTCGCAGCTGATCGCCGCCGCCCAGCAGCTCGACGCCAACGAATTCATCGTCGCCACCGACAACGGCATCCTGCACAAGATGCGGATGGCAGCGCCGGGCAAGCATTTCATCGAGGCGCCGACCGCGGGCAACAGCGCGACCTGCAAGAGCTGCGCACATTGCCCGTGGATGGCGATGAATGCGCTGACCAATCTGGCCGAGGTGCTGGAGACCGGCCGCAACGAGATCCATGTCGATCCGGAGACCGGCCGCCGCGCCTATACCTGTATCGATCGCATGCTCGATTTCGCCGCCCGGCAGAAGGCCAACGTACGGCCGGCTGCCGACCTGGCCAAGGAACAGGCGCTGTTCCAGGGGATCGGTCCGGCATGAGCGAGTCCTCGATGAACGACGCGGTCAATCCGATCTTCGACCAATACGGACCGGCGCTGGCCGAGGCGCTGCGCGACAACGTCCGCGCGGCGATTGCCGAAGACGTCGGCTCCGGCGACTGGACCGGTCAGCTGGTACCGGCCGACAAGCAGGCCCGCGCCCGTGTGATCGTGCGCGAGGATGCGGTGCTGTGCGGGCAGCCGTGGTTCGATGCCTGCATGCGGGCCGTCGATCCACGTTTGCAGGTTCGCTGGCTGCAACAGGAAGGCGCGCGCATGGCGGCCGATTCGGTGGTCTGCGAGATCGACGGCCCGGCCCGTTCGCTGTTGACCGCCGAGCGTCCGTCGCTGAATTTCCTGCAGCTGCTGTCGGGCGTGGCCACGGCGACCCGGCGCTACGCCGATCTGGTCGCTGGTACGCGCGCCCGCGTGCTAGACACGCGCAAGACCTTGCCGGGGCTGCGCCTTGCGCAGAAGTACGCGGTCAAGGTCGGCGGCGGCGACAATCAGCGGCTGGCGCTCTATGACGGCATCCTGATCAAGGAAAACCATATCGCCGCGGCCGGCGGCGTCACCGCGGCGTTGCGCGCCGCGGCCGCGCTGAACGCCGGCGTGCCGGTTCAGGTCGAGGTCGAGTCGCTGGTCGAGCTGGAGGAGGCGCTGGCCGCCGGTGCCGTCTCGATCTTGCTGGACAACTTCACCGAGCCGATGATGCGGGAAGCGGTGCGGGTCAATGGCGGCCGCGCGGTGCTCGAGGTGTCGGGCGGTGTCAATGCGAATACGATCCGCCGCTTCGCCGAGACCGGCGTCGACCGGATCTCGGTCGGCGCGCTGACCAAGGACGTGCGCGCGACCGACTATTCGTTGCGCATCATCGGCTGAGCGGCCTGGCTCCATCGACCGGAGCTGGCCGCCGGCTCGATTGGCTCAATTGCCGCGGCGGCGCCCGTTGGGCGGCTGCAGCACGGTCGGCAACGCCTTCGGCAGCGTGCCCGGATAGTCGCGGCTGAAATGCAGGCCGCGGCTTTCGTGGCGGGCATAGGCGCTGTCGACGATCATCGCCGCGACCTCCACCAGATTGCGCAGTTCCAGCAGATCGCGCGTGACGCGGAAGTTCGCGTAGTACTCGGTGATTTCCTCGCGCAGCAGCGCGATGCGATGCTGCGCGCGTTCCAGCCGCTTGCTGGTGCGCACGATGCCGACGTAGTTCCACATCATCCGGCGCAGCTCGTCCCAGTTGTGCGAGACCACGACCTCCTCGTCGGCGTCCGACACGCGGCTCTCGTCCCACGGCGGCAGCGTCAAGTCCGGTTCGCCGGCCTTGGCCTGCGACGCGATGTCGTTGGCCGCGGCACGGCCGATCACCATGCATTCGAGCAGCGAGTTCGATGCCAGGCGGTTGGCGCCGTGCAGGCCGGTGTAGGCCGTCTCGCCGACCGCGTACAGATTGTCCAGATCGGTGCGTCCCGCCGTGTCGGTGACCACGCCGCCGCAGGTATAGTGCGCGGCCGGCACCACCGGGATCGGCTGGCGCGTGATGTCGATGCCCAGCTCCAGGCAGCGCGCATGGATCGTGGGGAAGTGTTCGCGCAGGAAGGGCGCCGGCTGATGCGTGATATCGAGATACACGCAGTCCAGGCCGCGCTTTTTCATCTCGAAGTCGATCGCGCGGGCCACCACGTCGCGTGGCGCCAGCTCGGCGCGCGCGTCGTGCTCGGGCATGAAGCGGGTGCCGTCTGGCAACACCAGCCGGCCGCCTTCGCCGCGTACCGCCTCGGAGATCAGGAAGGACTTGGCGTAAGGGTGGTACAGGCAGGTCGGATGGAACTGGATGAATTCCATGTTCGCCACCCGGCAGCCCGCGCGCCAGGCCATCGCGATGCCGTCGCCGGTGGCGGTGTCCGGATTGGTCGTATAGAGATAGACCTTGCCGGCGCCGCCGGTGGCCAGCACGGTATGGCTGGCGGTCAGCGTATGCACCCGGCCGTTGCTGTCGTCGAGCACGTACAGTCCTAGGCAGCGGTTGCCGCCCAGTCCCATCTTGCGCGAGGTGATCAGGTCGATCGCGAAATGGTCTTCGAGGATCGTGATGTTGGGATGGCGGCGCACCTGCTCGGTCAGCGTCGTCACCACGGCATGGCCGGTGGCGTCGGCCGCATGGATGATGCGGCGATGGCTGTGGCCGCCTTCGCGCGTCAGGTGATAGCCAAGCTCGGCCTGTTCGTCGCGCGTGAACGGCACGCCGCGGTCGATCAGCCACTGGATCGCTTCGCGTCCGTGCTCGACGATAAAGCGGGTCGCGCCCTCATCGCACAGCCCGGCGCCCGCGATCAGCGTGTCGTGCGTGTGTTCGTCGTGACTGTCGCCGGAGTCCAGCACCGCCGCGATGCCGCCCTGGGCCCAGTCGCTCGCGCCCTGCGTCATGGCGCGCTTGCTCACGATGACAACCCGGTGGCTGTCGGCCAGTTGCAACGCGACCGTGAGGCCGGCCAGGCCGCTGCCGACGATGGCGACGTCGAAGTTCATGATGCGTGATGGCGCGGCGAGGGCGCCGGTGGTGCGGGAAAGCTCGAAAGTGTACACCGCGGCTGGCGCAGCGGCGCCTTGTCCCTGACGATGGCGCGGCGTGCCCCCCGACGCTGGTGCGCCATGCCGGAAAGGGGCGGCGAGCGGGCCCGAGCGGGCAACAAAAAACCCCGCCATGGCGGGGTTCTTCGCTGGAACGCAGGATCAATTACTTGATCTTGGTTTCCTTGTACTCGACGTGCTTGCGCGCGACCGGATCAAATTTCTTGATCGACATCTTTTCCGGCATGGTGCGCTTGTTCTTGTCGGTGGTGTAGAAGTGACCGGTACCCGCGGTGGATTCCAGTTTGATCTTGTCGCGTCCGCCTTTGCTGGCCATGATGAACTCCTAATTAGACTTCGCCGCGTGCGCGCAGGTCGGCGAGCACGGAGTCGATGCCTTTCTTGTCGATCAGGCGCAGACCGGCGTTCGAGACGCGCAGGCTCACCCAGCGGTTTTCCGATTCAACAAAGAAACGACGGTTCTGCAGGTTGGGCAGAAAACGGCGCTTGGTCTTGTTGTTTGCGTGGGAAACGTTGTTGCCGACCATCGGCGCTTTCCCGGTCACTTGACAGACGCGTGCCATGAAGCACTCCTAAATCTTCTATTCGTGGACAATGTTCGCAACAGATCAACAAAAGGCGCGCGGGCCCGGACTGCAGCGGTTAAGACTTCAGCAAAACGGGCATTATAGACCGAAATCCCTCGGCCGATCAATGCCTTCTGTGCGTTGACGCCACGGCGACGCGCCGGTGCCTTGGGCGTCACAGTTGCCGGTGCTCCGCCAGCGAATACGTCGTATTGCCGGCGACGATGAAGTGGTCGAGCACATGGACGTCGATCAGCGCCAGCGAATGCGCCAGCGTCTTTGTCATCGCCAGGTCGGCCGCGCTCGGTGCCGGATTGCCCGACGGATGGTTGTGGGCGACGATCACCGAGGCCGCATTATGCGCCAATGCCTGCCGGGCGACCTCGCGCGGGTGGACGCTGGTCTGGGTCAGCGTGCCGCGGAACAGTTCCTCGGCGGCCAGCAGCCGGTTGCGCGCGTCAAGAAACAGGCACAGGAACACCTCGTAAGGCCGCTGCGCCAACGACAGCCGCAGGTAGTCGCGTACCGCTTGCGGCGATTCGAGGCCCGGCGCCAGCGCCAACTGCTCGGCCAGTGCCCGGCGCGTCAGCTCGACCACCGCCTGCAGCTGCGCATATTTGGCGGTACCGACCCCGCGCACGCGGCTCAGTTCGGCCTGGCTGGCCGCCAGCAGTCCGGTCAGCGAGCCGAATGCCGCGATCAGTTCGCGCGCCACGTCGACCGCGCTCTTGCCCGGCACGCCGACGCGCAGGAATACCGCCAGCAGCTCGGCGTCGGACAACGCAGCGGCACCGGCCTGCAGCAGCTTTTCGCGAGGACGTTCGCTGGCGGGCCAATCTGGGATGGGCATGGCGGTCTCGGTCGGGAAGCGGCGGTGGCGGCGGTGGCGGCGATCGGCGGCGCCGGGTTCAGTCGCTTACAATACGGGTTCTCGACTGGTTGAGCATTCATGAATTCGCAAACTTTTGCGTCGGACTCCGGCGGCGCCACCGCGCGCAAGACCGTGCAGGCCGATTCTTTCCTGACCTTGCATTACCGCATCTCGCTGGAGAACGGTACCGAGGTCGTCAGCACCTTCGACGACAAGCCCGCCACACTGCTGCTGGGGCAGGGCCAGTTCGCGCCCACGCTGGAACAGGCGCTGCTCGGCATGGCCGAGGGCGAGCGCACCAGCTACCGCCTGGCGCCGGAGCACGCCTTCGGCCCGCGCAATCCCGAGCTGCTGCAGCGCGTGTCGCTGGCCACGCTGCGCGAGAACAGCTCGTTCGAAGAGGACTACAGCCCGGGCGACCTGGTCGAGTTCAATGCGCCGGGCGGCGGCAAGTATGCCGGCGTGCTGAAGGAAATCGGCGAGACTTCGGCGCTGTTCGACTTCAATCATCCGCTGGCCGGACAGACCATCCTGTTCGACGTCCAGCTGATCGGCATTCTCTGACGACCTGCTCCGGCCGCCTCGCGCGCCGGAGCGCAGCTACCTCCCCGCATGTCCGAACTGACTCCCGCCCCCGACGCCGAGATCCTGCTGGCCCAGCCGCGCGGCTTCTGCGCCGGGGTCGATCGCGCGATCGAGATCGTGGAGCGCGCGCTCCAGCGCTTTGGCGCGCCGATCTATGTGCGCCATGAAATCGTGCACAACGCCTATGTCGTGGCCGATCTGCGCCGCAAGGGCGCCATCTTCGTGCAGGACCTCGACGAGGTGCCGGCCGGCGCGACCGTGATCTTCAGCGCCCACGGCGTCTCGCGCAGCGTCCGCGCCGAGGCGCAGGCGCGCGGCCTGAACGTCTTCGACGCGACCTGTCCGCTGGTGACCAAGGTCCATGTCGAGGTGGGCAAGATGCGCGCCGAAGGCTGCGAGATCGTGATGATCGGCCATCGCGGCCACCCCGAGGTCGAGGGCACGATGGGCCAGGCCGACGGCGGCATGCTGCTGGTCGAGTCGCCCGCCGACGTGCAGACACTGCAGGTGGCCGATCCCACGCGGCTCGCCTACGTCACGCAGACCACGCTGTCGGTCGACGAGACCGAGGAGATCGTCGCCGCGCTGAAGGCGCGATTCCCGGCGATCCGCGAGCCGAAGAAGCAGGACATCTGCTACGCGACGCAGAACCGCCAGGACGCTGTCAAATTCATGGCGCCGCAGGTCGACGTGGTGATCGTGGTCGGCAGCCCGAACAGCTCGAACTCGAACCGCCTGCGCGAACTGGCCGAGCGGCTCGGCGTCCCTTCCTATATGGTCGATGCGCCGGAACAGGTTCGCCCCGAGTGGATCGCCGGCAAGCGCCGCATCGGCCTGACCGCGGGCGCGTCCGCACCGGAGGCGCTGGCCCAGTCGATCGTCGACCGGCTGCGCGCGCTTGGTGCAAGGCAGGTGCGGCCGCTGGAGGGCATCGAGGAGAACATGTCTTTCCCGCTACCCAAGGGCTTGCAGGCTAGCGCCGCCTGAGCCGCCGGTTCTTCTTCGTACTCCCACAACGCCCCGCCTCGAGCGGGGCGTTGTCGTTTTGGCGCGTCTCACCTTGCCAATCCGGTTCACCGCCTTAAAGAAACTTAATCGTCACAGCGATATATTGATTCGGTGCGTGCTTACCTTTTGCGACGGTCTTTAGGGTAATTCCCCTAAATGCGGGTTTTCCCTCGATTGGTGCGAGCGCGGATTGCAGACATTCAAAGTTGGTGCATATTTCTTTTATGAAATGCCTAATTAATTTCTATAAAGGGAGGTGCCGTGCCAGCCACGCCCCAACGGCCTGCGGCGCGCTCCGGTGACGTGGTGGGCACGGATCTTGTTAGGTATCGCAAAGAGCCCCTCTTGTGAATGGGAATTGCCCCAATGCAGGCATTGGGGAAATTACCTAGCTCAATAGAAGGGTAAAAGGCTCAGGTTGTTGCGTCGCGTATTGCATCCGCAAAAAAAGGGGATACAATGCGCGCGTTTCAAATTGAAACTAAACCAAGGCGGTGCAGGGAAACGGACGGGAGGCGTTGCGTAACCCTGATCTTGTGAATCCTAGGAGATCACTCATGCAAATCACGTTTGCCAAGATTCTGCCGATCGCAGCGGCAGTGGCACTGGTTACTGCCTGCGGCAAGAAGGAAGAGGCGGCGCCCGGTGCGACGGCCTCTGCACCCGCCGCGGCAGCACCGGCCGGCGGCGAGGTGGTGGTAAAGATCGGCCACGCGGCGCCGCTGACCGGTGGGATCGCCCACCTTGGCAAGGACAACGAGAACGGCGCGCGCCTGGCCGTCGAAGAGGTCAACAAGGCCGGTCTGGAACTGGGCGGCAAGAAGGTTCGCCTGGAACTGGTCGGCGAAGACGACGCCGCCGATCCGAAGACCGGCACCTCGGTGGCCCAGAAGCTGGTCGACGAGAAGGTTGTCGCCGTGGTCGGCCACCTGAACTCGGGCGTGTCGATTCCCGCCTCCAAGATCTATAGCGATGCCGGCATCGTGCAGATCTCGCCGTCCTCGACCAACCCCGACTACACCAAGCAGGGCTTCAAGACGACCTTCCGCGTGGTCGCCACCGACGCCCAGCAGGGCCCCGCACTGGCCAACTACGCCGCCAAGAGCCTGAACGCCAAGAGCGTGGCGATCGTCGACGACGCCACCGCCTACGGCAAGGGCCTGGCCGACGAGTTCGAGAAGACCGCCAAGGCGGCCGGCGTCAACATCGTGGCGCGCGAGGCCACCAACGACAAGGCCACCGACTTCAAGGCCATCCTGACCAAGATCAAGGGCAAGAAGCCGGACGTCATCATGTACGGCGGCATGGACGCCACCGGCGGCCCCTTCGCCAAGCAGGCAAAGGAGCTCGGCATCCCGGCCAAGATCGTCGGCGGCGACGGCGTATGTACCGACAAGGTGGCCGAACTGGCGGGCGACGCGGTCAGCAACATCATCTGCTCCGAAGCCGGCCTCGCGTTGTCCAAGATGGAGAAGGGCGCCGAGTTCCAGAAGCGCTACCAGGAACGTTTCAACGCACCGGTGCAGATTTACGCGCCGTTCACCTACGACGCCGTGATGGTGATCGTCGATGCGATGAAGCGCGCCGGCTCGACCGAGCCCGCGTCCATCCTGGCGGAGATGCCCAAGACCAACTACCAGGGCGTGATCGGCAACATCGCCTTCGACGAGAAGGGCGACATGAAGGAAGGCACCATCACGCTGTACGACTACAAGGACAAGAAGAAGTCCGTGCTTGACGTCGTGAAGATGTAATTCGGACCTACCCGGTCTACCGAACGGCACCGTGAGTACTTTGCGGTGCCGTTCTTTTTAGCCTCGCCTTTTGTGACAGCGCCCTTACCATGGGTGGAACGCGGCAGGCCGTTGCTTTACCCGCTTACCAGCACATAACCCTTACCAAACCACTCACACCAAGCTGCCCGGTCGGCATCCATCCATGCCGGAAGTGCGGGCGGCAAGCCAGGAGTATTCATGGATATCCTTATCCAGCAGATCGTGAATGGTCTGGTGCTCGGCAGCATCTATGCGCTGATTGCACTCGGCTACACCATGGTCTACGGCATTCTCGGGATCATCAACTTCGCCCATGGCGATGTGCTGATGATCGGCGCGCTGACCGCACTGTCGGCGATTCTCGCACTTCAGCAATTCGCCCCCGGCCTGCCGGAATGGCTGACCCTCGTGATCGCCACGCTGATCGCGATGCCGGTCTGCGCGATGCTGTCCTATTCGATCGAACGGATTGCCTACCGGCCGCTGCGCAATGCGCCCCGGCTGGCCCCGCTGATCACCGCGATCGGCGTGTCGATCATGCTGCAGACCATCGCGATGATGATCTGGTCGCGCAATCCGCTGACGTTCCCGCAACTGCTGCCCTCGGAGCCGATCGATATCGGCACCACCGGCGCGACCATCACCGGCAAGGAGATGGTGATCATCGGCATGGCCGTGATGGTGATGGCCGGGCTGCTGGCGCTGGTCAACCGCACCAAGCTCGGCCGCGCGATGCGCGCCACCGCCGAGAACCAGCGCGTGGCGGGCCTGATGGGCGTGAACCCGAACTTCGTGATCTCGGCTACCTTCATGATCGGCGCGACGCTGGCGGCGCTGGCCGGCGTGATGATGGCGACCAACTATGGCAACGCCCACTTCTACATGGGCTTCATCCCCGGCCTGAAGGCGTTCACCGCGGCCGTGCTCGGCGGCATCGGCAACCTCGCCGGCGCGATGGTCGGCGGCATGCTGCTGGGCCTGATCGAGGCGCTGGGCGCCGGCTATATCGGCGACCTGACCAGCGGCGTGTTCGGTTCGAACTACCAGGACGTGTTTGCCTTCATCGTGCTGATCACCGTGCTGGTGTTCCGTCCGTCCGGCATCATGGGCGAACGTGTGGCCGACCGGGCGTAAGGGGATCGCAATCATGAACACTCCGATTTCCACCGCGGCGTCGCAGGCCGCGCCACTGACCAAGACGCCGGCCAAGACCATGTTCGCGCTGGCGGCCTTCCTGGTGATCGGCCTGTGCGCGCCGTTCGCCGTGCAGTTCCTGGGCGGCAACTACTGGGTACGGGTGCTCGACTTCGCGCTGCTGTACATCATGCTGGCGCTGGGGCTGAACATCGTGGTCGGCTTCGCCGGCCTGCTGGACCTGGGCTACATCGCCTTCTATGCGGTGGGCGCCTACCTGATGGCGCTGCTGGGCTCGCCGCACTTGGCCAACCAGTTCGAGACCATCGCCCAGCTGTTCCCGAACGGCTTCCATGTCAGCGTCTGGTGGGTGCTGCCATTGGCGGCGCTGGTCGCGGGCATCTTCGGCGTGCTGCTTGGCGCGCCGACGCTGAAGCTGCGCGGCGACTATCTGGCGATCGTCACGCTCGGCTTCGGCGAGATCATCCGCATCTTCATGAACAACCTGGACCGGCCGGTCAATATCACCAACGGTCCCAAGGGCATCACCGCGGTCGATCCAATCACGATCTTCGGCTTCAACTTCTCGAAGACGCACGAGTTCTTCGGCCTGAAGTTCACGCCGGTGTTCATGTACTACTACCTGCTGATCCTGCTGGTGGTGGCGATCGTGTTCGTGTCGCTGCGGCTGCAGAACTCGCGCATCGGCCGCGCCTGGGTGGCGATCCGCGAGGACGAGATCGCGGCCAAGGCGATGGGCATCAACACCCGCAACATCAAGCTGCTGGCGTTTGCCATGGGCGCGTCGTTCGGCGGCGTGTCGGGCGCGGTGTTCGGCGCCTTCCAGGGCTTCGTCTCGCCGGAATCGTTCACGCTGTGGGAATCGATCTACGTGCTGGCGATCGTGGTGCTTGGCGGCATGGGCCATATCCCGGGCGTGATCCTGGGCGGCATCCTGCTGATCGGCTTCCAGGAACTGCTGCGCGTGGTCGCCGAGCCGGTCCAGCGGATGATGTTCGGCGAGGTGATCGTCGACGCCGAGGTGCTGCGCCAGCTGCTGTTCGGCCTGGCGCTGGTCGGCGTGATGCTGTATCGCCCGGCGGGCCTGTGGCCGTCGCCGCGCAAGGAAGACCGGCCGGTGGTTCGCCGCCCGGGTAGCGTTGGACGTCTGTGAAGCGGGAGGACCTGATGAGCAACGAAAACATCCTCCTGTCCGTCAAGGGAGTGAACAAGCGCTTCGGCGGGCTGCAGGCGCTGTCCGATGTGGGCCTGGAAATCCGGGCCGGCGAGATCTACGGCCTGATCGGCCCGAACGGCGCCGGCAAGACCACCTTCTTCAACGTGATCACCGGGCTCTACACGCCCGATTCCGGCGAATTCGTGCTGGACGGCAAGCCCTACCAGCCGACCGCGGTGCATGAAGTGGCCAAGGCCGGTATCGCGCGCACCTTCCAGAACATCCGCCTGTTCGGCGACATGACCGCGCTCGAGAACGTGATGGTCGGCCGCCACGTGCGGACCAAGGCCGGCGTGATTGGCGCGATCTTCCGCCCGCCGGCGGTGCGCCAGGAAGAGGAGGGCGTCGAGGACATGGCCCACGACCTGCTCGATTACGTCGGCATCGGCAAGTACGCCAACTTCACCTCGCGCAATCTGTCGTACGGCCACCAGCGCCGCCTCGAGATTGCCCGCGCACTGGCGACCGAGCCCAAGCTGCTGGCGCTCGACGAGCCCGCTGCCGGCATGAACGCGACCGAGAAGATCGAACTGCGCGGCCTGCTCGACAAGATCCGCAGCGACGGCCGCACGATCCTGCTGATCGAGCACGACGTCAAGCTGGTGATGGGACTGTGCGACCGCATGACCGTGCTGGACTACGGCAAGGTCATCGCACAGGGCCTGCCGCACGATGTCCAGAACAACCCGGCGGTGATCGAGGCCTACCTCGGCACTTCGGCCCACTGACGGGGGAGCAGCAAATGAAAGAAACACTACTGAAGATCGCCGGACTGAAGGTCGCGTACGGCGGCATCCAGGCCGTCAAGGGCATCGACCTGGAAATCCGCGACGGCGAGCTGGTCACGCTGATCGGCGCCAACGGCGCCGGCAAGACCACCACGATGAAGGCCATCACCGGCCTGCAGCCGTGGGCCGGCGGCGACGTCGAATACCTGGGCCGTTCGATCAAGGGCGTGCCCAGCTACGACTTGCTGAAGCAGGGCCTGGCGATGGTGCCGGAAGGCCGCGGCGTGTTCGCGCGCATGACGATCACCGAGAACCTGCTGATGGGCGCCTTCACGCGCAAGGACGAGGCCGGCATCAAGGACGATATTGACCGCATGTTCGGCATCTTTCCGCGCCTGAAGGAACGCGCGAATCAGCTGGCCGGCACCATGTCGGGTGGCGAGCAGCAGATGCTGGCCATGGCGCGCGCGCTGATGAGCCAGCCGCGCCTGCTGCTGCTGGACGAACCGTCGATGGGCCTGTCGCCGATCATGGTCGAGAAGATCTTCGAGGTCGTGCGCGATATCTCGAGCCAGGGCGTCACGGTGCTGCTGGTCGAGCAGAACGCTCGCCTGGCCCTGCAGGCCGCCGACCGCGGCTATGTGATGGAGTCCGGCCTGATCACGATGAACGGCAACGCCGCCGACATGCTCGACGATCCGAAAGTGCGCGCCGCCTACCTCGGCGAATGAGTCCGTCGCGATAGGAACGGCGGCCGCATGCCGCCGCGCCGTACCAAGCCCCGCCATGCTTGCATGCGCGGGGCTTTTTTACTCGGCCCAGCGTTTCCTTTTCGTGTCTTGCAAGGAGTTGTAATGATGAGGTGTCCGGTCTGTGCCGCAGGAGGTTCGCGCCGCATGATCGTCTCGTCGAACACGCTTGATGCGGCGCTACCGCAGTAGGTAATTACCGCTCCGCCGGCGCGGGCCGGATCGAATTGTGCGACGACACCACCTGCCAACCCTGCGGCGTGCGGACGAACACATCGGTGAAGACGACGTCGGTCGGCCTGGCCTTCGCGTTGGGCCGATAACGGTTGACGCCGGTGACGACCGCGCTGTCGCGGAACGTGCGTACCTTCAGTTCGGTCAGCGTCTGGCTGGAGCCGGGCGGCGGGGGGCCCGCAGATAGCGATTCGGCGCGGTTGCGCATGCCGCCCAGCGGAGAGATGTTGACGAAGGTGGGATGGAGCAGCCGCTCCAGCGCGGCGCGGTCGCCCGACTCGGTGGCAGCCAGCCAGTCCTGCTCGGCCTTCAGGATGGCGGCGTGGTCCGCGGCCTCGTCGGCCATGGCCGGTTCGGCGGCCAGGGTGCCGAGCAGCGCCAGGGCCGCCACGGCAAACGTAGTAGCCAGCCCGCGCCTGTGCGAATGGAGGCGACCGCCCATTGTTGTTCTCCTGGACCTGGATGGCATCAGTATAGGCAAGCGAATATTACCGTCGTCCCCACGCGCGGCGGGTGGCGGTCGAACACAGGCGAGCCAATGAAAAAGCCGCCCTGCCATCGCAGCAGGGCGGCCGTGTTCCGATCTATCGCTGTTGCCGGCCGCAGTCGACGGCCGGTGCAGCAAGATCAGGCCAGCGACTTCAGCAGCGTCCGCAGCATGCCGATCATCTGATCGATTTCCTCGCGGGTCACGTTCAGCGCCGGCATGAAGCGCAGCAGGTTCGGACGCGGCGAATTGAGCAGCAGGCCGTCGGGCTGCATCTCGCGCGCCTGTTCGACCAGTTGCGGGCCGATGTCCTTGCCCAGCATCAGCGCGCGCAGCAGGCCTTCGCCCCGTTCGCCGGCCAGGCCGAATTCGCTGGACAGCGCCAGCAGCTGCTCGCGCAGATACGCGCCTTTCTCCTGCACTTGCTGCAGGAAGCCCGGCGCCAGCAACTGCTCGAACACCGCGCTGCCGACCGCGCACATCAGCGGATTGCCGTTGTAGGTACCGCCCTGGTCGCCGGCCTCGAAGCTCGCCACCTCGGCCTTGCACAGCAGGGCCGACAGCGGCACGCCGCCACCGATGCCCTTGCCCAGCGTCATGATGTCCGGCTCGACGTTCGACAGTTCGTACGCGAACAGCGTGCCGCAGCGGCCGCAGCCCGCCTGCACCTCGTCGACGATGAACAGCAGCTTGTGCTTGTCGGCCAGCGCGCGCAGCCCTTGCATGAACTCGCGCGTGGCGGGCACCACGCCGCTCTCGCCCTGCACCGGTTCGAGCATGATGCCGACCGTCTTGTCGTTGATCAGCGCCTCGACCGAAGCCAGGTCATTGAGCTGGGCCTTCGGGAAGCCCGGTACCTGCGGCGCGAAGATCGTGTCCCAGCCGGCCTTGCCGGACGCGCTCATGGTCGCCAGCGTGCGGCCATGGAAGCTGTGGTCCATCGTGATGATCTCGTAGGCGCCGTTCTTGTGCTTGCGCCCCCATTTGCGCGCCAGCTTGATCGCGCCCTCGTTGGCCTCCGCGCCGCTGTTGGCGAAGAACACCTTGTCGAAGCAGCTGTGGTCGGTCAGCGTCTTGGCCAGCCGCAGCATCGGTTCGTTGTAGAAGGCCGGGCTCGGGTTGATCAGCTTGCGGGACTGCTCGTTCAGCGCCGCGATCATGCCCTCGTTGGAGTGGCCCAGGCAGTTGACGGCCCAGCCCTGCACGAAGTCCAGATAGCGCTTGCCCTGATGGTCCGTCAGCCACGAGCCCTTGCCCTCGGTGAAGACGAGCTCGGGCCGGTTGGTGATGTACATCAGCGATTGGACGGGATACTCAGCAAATGCCATGGCGGACTCCAGAGATCGGCAAACAAGGAAAAGGGAAGGGCGGCAAAACAAAAAAGCCACGGGGGTGACCCGTGGCTTGATGACCTGAACAGACGCTGTCGACGGTCAGCCGCGTGGCACCCTGGCGGGATGCGACGTACGGAAGCTGCGTCGGATGTTGGCGTGGTTCATGCGGCCAACTATAAGACGCAGTCGCCCCAGTGTCAAAGACGACGGTGGCGGTCCGGGGCGTCATTGTTGTTCTCGCGAAACGGTGGCGCGGTGCTGGGGGGCCGGGCGCAGGTTCGGGCCGGGCGCGATCCTGGCCGGCCGGGCCGCGCCGCAAGCCGTGGTTCAGGCCGCGCCGGCCGGATGCAGGTCAGCCTCGGAGGTGAACGAGTCGGCGAAGAACGCATCCTCGTGCAGCGCGCACTGGGCGGTGAAGTCGCGCCGCGCCGAATCGACCATCACCGGTGCGCCGCACGCATAGACCTCGTGGTCCGACAGATCGGGGTAGTCGGCCATCACGGCCTGGTGGACGAAGCCGGTGCGGCCGTCCCAGTCGTCCTCGGGCAGCGCGTCCGAGACCACCGGCACATAGCGGAAGTTCGGCAGGTCGCGCGCCCACTGCTCGCACAGCGCATGCATGTACAGGTCGCGCGGGCGGCGGCCGCCCCAGTACAGCGTCATCGGCCGTGTGATGCCGGTGTAGGCCGCGTGCTCGACGATCGCCTTGATCGGCGCGAAGCCGGTGCCCGAGGCCAGCAGGATGATCGGCTTGTCCGAGTCCTCGCGCAGGAAGAAGCTGCCCAGCGGACCTTCGAAGCGCAGGATGTCGCGCTCCTTCATCGCCGGCTGTCCTTCGCGCGCGCCGAACACGTAGTCGGTGAAGGCGCCGCCCGGCATATGGCGGAAATGCAGTTCGATCGGGCCTTCCTCGTGCGGCGGCGTGGCGATCGAATAGCTGCGGCGCTTGCCGTCGCGCAGCAGGAATTCGACGTACTGGCCGGCCAGGTATTGCAGGCGCTCGGTGGCCGGCAGCTGCAGCTTCGCGACGATGACGTCTTCGGCCACGCGCTCCAGCGACTGCACGCGGCACGGCACCTTCTTGATCGGAATATCGCCGGCGCCATGGACCTCGCGGCATTCGATGGTGATGTCCGACGCCGCGTTGGCGCAGCAGAACAGCGCGCGGCCCTCGGTCTTTTCCTGCGCGGTCAGCGCGGAGGCGGCATGGTCGCCCTGGACGATGTCGCCGGCGGTGACGCGGCCCTTGCACGAACCGCAGGCGCCGTTCTTGCACCCGTAGGGCAGGCCGATGCCTTGACGCAGCGCCGCCGACAGGATGGTTTCGTTCGCTTCCGCCTCGAACTGGCGGCCGCTCGGCAGCACGGTTACTTGATAAGCCATAATCTCTCGATGAGCAAAGATCTGTCGCCACCCCGTCTGGCCCGCCCTCGATTGCTGATCGTGGGTTGCGGGGACGTAGGCATGCGTTGCCTGCAAATGCTTGCCCCGCGCTGGCGCGTGTTCGCCGTGACCTCGCAGCCCGGCCGCGTGGCGGCCTTGCGGGCGGCGGGCGCCGTGCCGCTGGTGGCGAACCTCGACGAGCCTGCCACGCTGAAACGCCTGCATGGCCTGGCCGATCGCGTGTTGCACCTGGCGCCGCCGCCGGCGCGCGGCGATGACGATCCGCGTACCGTCGCGCTGTTGCGGGCGCTGCGGCGCAGCGCATGGCGCCGCCCCGCGCGGGAACCCCGCATTCTACCCGAGCGGCCAGGGCGCCGGACCGGCGC
>NZ_JAJQJF010000016.1:0-119684 GCF_021213615.1 Cupriavidus sp. UGS-1
CGGCGGCGGCACCGGCGGCGGCACCGGCGGCGGCACCGGCGGCGGCAATGGCGGTGGTGGAGACGATGGCGGCGGCGGCGGTGCCGTGCCGCTGTGGGGCGGCGCGGCACTGGCGCTGGCCGGTCTGTTCGGCCTGTGGCTGCCCGCGGGCCGTCGCCGTCGGGAGCCACGTTGAATCGAAGGCCGGCGCGCTAGCCTCCGGCGGCGCGCCGCTGCGCCCACCACTGTTGGGCGAGCCACCAGCCGAAGCCGGCGACCGCGCCGGCCGAATGGGCCGCCCGCACCACGCCAAACCCCCATGCCGCGTCGAAGCGCACCGGTGCGAGCCACGACTGTTCGACCCACAGCTTGAGCAGCACGCCGGCGGCGAGCGCAACGCCGATCGCGCGCGACCGGCGGTCGGCCGCCAGCAGACGCAAGGCGCCCCAGACCGCCAGTCCATGCAGCGCGCCCGACAGGCCGCCATACCAGCGCACCGCGGGCTGCCACAGCAGCGCGGCCTGCACCGCGACCCCACAGACCACCAGGGCCAGCAGCATTTGCCGTGCGCCGGCGGCACGGCCCGTCAGCAGCAGCAAGCCCAGCGCCGCCAGCAGATTGCCGAGCCAGTGGCGTCCATCCAGATGGACCCACATCGCGGTCAGCAGCCGCCACCATTGGCGGTCGCCGCCGGGCAGCATCAGCGCATCGCGCAGATAGAGGCCGTGCGCATGCAGCCACGGCACGAAGGTGAATGCGGCCGACAGCGCGCCGATCGCTGCCATCGCGCCCAGGGCCGGCAGTGCGCGCCGCCATGTCGAGGACGGCGCCGTGGCCGGCGGGGCGCCGCCGTCGTGCTCAACGCCCACCGGCGCTCAGTCCTCGCCGAACACGGCCTGCCATAGCGCCCGCACATCGCGTGCCTGCGCCTCGATCGTCTGTGGCGGCACGCGCGCCTGATCCTGGCCGTCGAGCCGCAGCTTGTGCTGGCGCGCGCGGAAGGTCCGGTAGGCGTCGCCGACCGATTCGGCCAGCGTGGCGTCGATCAGGCCGAGCTGCCCGGCCATCCGCAGCAGCGCGATATTGCCGGCGTTGCGCGTCAGCTCCGGATGGGCACGGCTGTGCAGCAGCACCAGATACTGCACGGTGAATTCGATGTCGACCATGCCGCCGCGATCGTGCTTCAGGTCGAAGCGGTCGCCGCGGTTCGGATGGCCTTCGGCCACCTTGTGCCGCATCGCAACGATTTCCTGGCGCAGCGTGTCGGCATCGCGCGGCTGGCGCAGGACCTCCTCGCGCAGCCGCTCGAAGCGCGCGCCGAGTTCGCGATCGCCGGCGCAGAAGCGCGCGCGCGTCAGCGCCTGATGCTCCCAAACCCAGGCGGTGTTGTCGCCCTGGCGCAGCTGATAGCGGCGGAACGACTCGAAGCTGGTGACCAGCAGCCCGGCGGCGCCGTTCGGGCGCAACCGCGTGTCGACGTCGAACAGCATGCCCGCCGCGGTATGGCTGGTCAGCCAGGTGATCAGGCGGCGCGCATAGGCTGCGTAGATCTCGGCCGCGCCGTCGTCCTCGTCGTCGTGCAGGAAGATGATGTCGAGGTCGGACGCATAGCCGAGCTCCTTGCCGCCCAGCCGGCCGTAGGCGATCACCGCGAAGCGCGGCGTGTCGCGATGGCGCATCGGCAGCTGCTGCCACACTGCGGTCAGCGTGACGTCGAGCATCGCGTCGGCCAGGTCGGACAGGCGATCGGCGATCTGCTCGACCGTCAGCCTGCCGTGCAGGTCCTGCAGCAGCACGCGGAAGGTCTCCGCATGGTGCTCGCGGCGCAGGATATCCATCTGGGCCTCGACCTGGCCGTGGGCGGCGAGCAGGCGCTCGCCGAGCCGGGCGCGGAAGCCCTCCCAGTCGGGCACGCTGGCCAGCGCCTCGGCGTCGAGCAATTCGTCGAGCAGCTGCGGATGACGCGTCAGATAGCTGGCGGCCCAGCGCGACGCGTGCAGGGTATGGGCGACGCGCTCCATCGCCTGCGGATATTCGGACAGCAGCGACAGATAGGAGGCGCGCCGGCTGATCGCATCGAAGAAGTCGAGAAAGCGCGCGATGGTGGCATCGGCGTCGTCCTGCCGCCCCGCCAGGTCCAGCGCACGATTGACCAGCAGGTCGAAGCGCGCCCGGCTCTGCTCGGACAGCGCGCGATAGCGTGGCGAGCTCGCGGTGGCGCGCAGCCGCTCGAGCAGCCCGCCACAGTCGGAATAGCCGGCCTGCGCGAGCCGCGCGCACGGCGCCTCCTCGTCGTCGCCATGCGCCAGCGCCGGCCACAGCGTCTCGGCGGGCGTCTGGCCCTGCTCCGGGTCCGAGAAGGTGACCTCGAACTGCTGCGCCACCGGCTCCTGCAGCTCGGCCAGGCGAGCCAGCAGCGCGGGCCAGTCCGGACAGCCCATCATCCGCGCGACCGCGGCCTGTTCCTCGTCGCTGGTCGGCAGATGGTGGGTCTGCGCATCGTCGCGATACTGCAGCCGGTGTTCCAGCTGGCGCAGGAAGCGATAGGCATCGGACAGCTGCAGCGCCTGCCCGGCCGGCAGCAGCCCGCGCTCGACCGCGATCGCGAGCACCTCCAGCGTCGGCCGCGCGCGCAACGCCAGGTCCTGGCCGCCGCGGATCAGCTGGAACACCTGCGCCATGAATTCGATCTCGCGAATGCCGCCGCGCCCGAGCTTGATGTCGGCCGAGCGCTGGTTGACGCCGTGCCCGGCCAGGCCGCCGCTGCGCTTGGCGGCCTCGGCGCGGATCTGCGCATGCAGCGAGCGGATCGCGGCGATCACGCCGTAATCGAGATAGCGGCGGAACACGAACGGCGTGGTCAGCCGCGCCAGCTGGTCGGCCGCGCGCTGCGCGTGCGGCGTGGCGATCGACGACACCACGCGGCCCTTGATCCAGGCATAGCGTTCCCATTCGCGTCCCTGCACCACCAGGTACTCCTCCAGCATGCCGAGGCTGCAGGCCAGCGGGCCGGCATCGCCATTGGGACGCAGGCGCATGTCGACGCGGAACACATAGCCGTCGGCCGTGGTCTCCGCCAGCACGCTGATCAGGCGGCGGCCCAGACGCGTGAAATATTCGTGGTTCGACAGGCTGCGCTGCCCGCCCTGCGTATCGCCGTCCTCGTCGTACAGAAAGATCAGGTCGATGTCGGACGACACATTCAGCTCGCGGCCTCCGAGCTTGCCCATGCCGACCACGATCAGTTCCTGCACTTCGCCGCTGTGCTCGCCGACGGGACGGCCGAAGGTCGGTGCCATGTCGTCGGTCAGCGTGGCCAGCGCATGCTGGATCGACAGTTCGGCCAGGTCCGTCATCGCGCCGGTCACCTCGGCCAGCGTGGCCAGGCCACGCAGATCGCGCTCGATGACGGTGCACATCACCTCGGCGCGCAGCCGGCGCAGCGC
The DNA here is from genome assembly GCF_021213615.1 of Cupriavidus sp. UGS-1. Lineage (NCBI taxonomy): Bacteria > Pseudomonadati > Pseudomonadota > Betaproteobacteria > Burkholderiales > Burkholderiaceae > Cupriavidus > Cupriavidus sp. UGS-1. The sequence continues at coordinate 3,426 of NZ_JAJQJF010000016.1, forward strand.
CTGGCCGATCGCCTGCTCGGCATCGGCGGCGGGCTGCCGCAGCGCCGTCAGCCGCGCTTCCATCCAGACCCGCGTCAGCGGCTCGGCGCTGGCTTGCGCGACCAGCGCCGGCAGTTCGGGCCGGGCCTGCATCATGCGCCGCACGTAGTGCGAGGCGGCCGCCGAGTACAATGCGTGTCCCTCGCAATCGGCGGGATCGAGACCGGTCGCGGCGGTCAGCGCGAAGGCGCCGCTGGCCATGCCGCCCAGGCCGCCGGCCGCGGTGGCGGCATCCGGTGCAACTGCGTCAGCGGCGGCAGCGTGCCCGCCGGCGCCCGCCTGGGAACTCGGGATATCTGGGGAAGTCATTCCTGTCACTTGGATGGATCGCGGCCGAGGATCGCCGCGCGAGGAACCATGCGCCACCGGTAACGCCGCCCGGGCTGGCTTCGAATTGGAGAGCGGCTAGTATTGTCGGATAATCTGCGCATGTCCAGCCGCGCCACCCCACCCGCCGAACGCCCCACCCCGTCCAGCGGCGCGGCAGCAGCTCAAGGGCCGGAGGGTTCGAGCGCTGGTGCCGCTGCCGCCGCCGGTCCCGCGCCCATCCCAGGCTCCGATCCCACCTCCTCCAGTTCCCATGCCTCCGGCAAGTCGTTTTCGACCTCGGCCTGGCGCCGCCGGGCCGGCCAACTGATCGGCCGTCTGAAGGCTTCGCCCCGCGCCACCGGGCGCGCCGTCGCCGCCGCGCTACGGCACCGCTGCTGGGGCTGGATCGCGCGCTGGCTGCTGCGCATCGGCGTCGCGCTGGCGGCCGTCGCCGCGGTGCTGTTCCTGCTGATGCGTTTCGTGCTGTGGCCGCAGGCCGCCGGCGCACGCGCGTGGCTGGAGCAACGCGGCTCCGAGGCGCTGTCGGCCCAGCTGACCATCGCCACGCTGGAGACCTCCTGGGATGGCTGGCATCCGGCCTTCCATGCGCGCGGCGTGCGGCTGGTCGACGAGCAGCAGCGCGTGCTGCTGTCGGCGGACACGCTGCAGGGCGCGCTGTCCTGGCAGTCGTTGAGCGCGCTCGAGCTGCGCTTCGCCCGCTTCGATGCCAACCGCGCCGACGTGCTGGTGCACCGCTCCGCCGAAGGCAAGCTCGAGGTGGCCGGCATGCCGGTCCGCATGCAGGACAGCAGCGGCGACGACCATCGCTTCCTCGACTGGCTGCTGGCACAGGGCTCGGTCACGCTGACCGGCGGCAAGGTGCGCTGGCTCGACGAACAGCGGAGCCTGCCGGTGCTGGAAGTCGGCGACATCCTGCTGCGCTCCACCCGCAGCGGCGCCCGCCACGACCTGCGGCTGGAAGCGCGCTCGGCCGCGCTGGCCGCCCGCCCGCTGGTGGTCACCGGCACCTTCCGCCATACCTATCTGCATGCGCAGGGAGACTGGCGCAACTGGCGCGGCCAGGCCAGCTGGGATATCGGCCAGCTGCAACTGCCGGCCGTGCAGCGCTATTCGAGCCTGTTCGAGCAGGTCGACAGCGGCGTGCTCAGCAGCGACGGCACCATCGAGTTCGCCAATGGCGAGGTGCTGCGCAGCCAGGCCCGGCTGCGCGCCAATGCGGTCGACCTGCGCCTGGCCGGCGCTGCGGAGCCGTTGCGGCTGAACCAGTCGCAGGCACTGCTGCTGCATCGGCGCGAGGGCGCCGACAACCAGCTGACCGTCGACACGCTGCTGTGGGAGCCCGCCGGCGCGCAGGCGCAGGCCAGCGGCGGCGCCTGGCGCGAGGGCATGCGCCGCGTCACGCTGCGCTGGGCGCGCGACGACGACGGCGCGCTGCGGCGGCTGGCACTGAAGGCGCCGACGCTCGATCTCGACGCGCTGCGCGCGCTGTCGACCGCGATGCCGCTCGATACCGCGCTGGCGCGCAAGGTGCGCGCGCTGCGGCCATCGGGCCGCCTCGACAATCTCGACATCACCTGGGCGCGCGAGCGCGGCGGCCTGCTGCAGCGGCAAGGCGGCCCCACCCGCTACCAGGTGCAAGGCACGCTGCGCAACGTGTCGGTGCGCGAACAGCCGGCCGAACCGGCCTACGACAAGGACGGCCACGCGAATCTGGGCGTGCCCGGCTTCAGCGGCCTGTCCGGCAGCTTCTCCTTCGACCAGCAGGGCGGCAACGCGCGCTTCGAGGGCACCCAGGCCACGCTGACCTTCCCCGGCGTATTCGAAGACCCGCGCCTGCCCTTCGACGAACTGGCCGGCGCGTTCCAGTGGCGGCGAGAGGGCGGCAAGCTGGCGGTGCGCAGCGACGGCATCCGCTTCGCCAACGCCGATACGGCCGGCACCGTGCGCGGCAGCTGGCGCGAAGGCGGCGACGGCCATGCCGGCATTGCCGAGCTCGACGGCGAGCTGGCCCGCGCGCAGGTCGCGCGCGTGCCGCGCTACCTGCCGCTGCACGTCCCGGCCAGCACGCGCCACTATCTGGCGGGAGCGCTGGCCGGCGGCGAGTCCGAGGCGGTGCGCTTCCAGGTCAAGGGCGATCTCGCCCACTTCCCCTTCCAAGGCGACGCCGCGCGGCATGGCGACTTCCGCGTCGACGTGCCGCTGCGGCAGGCGTCGTATCAGATCGATCCGCACGGTCCCGACGGCAAACCGCTCTGGCCGCTGTTCACCGAGATCGACGGCAGCCTGCAATTCGAGCGCGGCGCGATGGCGCTGAACGTCGAGCGCGCTGCGGTGCAGGGCCTGCCCGGCGTGGCGCTGCGCGACATCAAGGGCCGCATCGACGAGCTGGACCACCGCGGACGGCTGACGCTGGACGGCAGCGCCAGCGGCCCGATGCAGGGCTTCCTGCGCTATATCGCCAGCAGCCCGGTGCGCGAGTGGACCGGCAACTTCACCGGCGAGGCGCGCGGCCAGGGCAATGGCGAACTGCGGCTGAAGCTCGATCTGCCGCTGGCCGATGCCGCGCGCAGCAAGGTGGACGGGCAGTACCGGCTGACCGGCAACGACGTGGTACTGGCGCCGGGCCTGCCGGTACTGGGCGGCGCCACCGGCACGGTGGTCTTCAACGAGCACGGCTTTCAGCTCGACGCGGTGCGCGCGCGACTGCTCGGCGGCGAGGTGCGCGCCAGCGGCGGCAGCCAGTCCGACGGCACGGTGCGCGTGACCGCGGCCGGCAGCGCCAATTCGCGCGGCATCGCCGAGGCGTTGGCCAGCGCCGGCTTGAGCCCGCTGGCGCGCCGCTTCGACGGCAATGCCAGCTACCAGGCCGTCATCGGCGTGCGCGAACGCCAGCCGGTGATCTCGTTCACCGCCGACCTGGCCGGCATGGCGGTCGACCTGCCCGCCCCGCTGGCCAAGCCGGCCGGCCAGAGCGCGCCGCTGCGCTTCGAACTGCGCCCGCTGGCCGGACGCGCGGGCCATGAAGAACTCGAACTGCAATACGGCGCGATGCTCAGCGCGCGCTACCTGCTGCGCCGTGGCGCCGGCGGCCTCGAGGTGGTCAACGGCGGCATCGGCATCGGCCAGCCGGCGCCCACGCCCGCGACCGGTGTCAGCGCCGCGCTGGCGGTCGAGCGTTTCGACCTGGACGGCTGGCGGGCGGCGCTGGCGGGCGGCCCCGCCGGCGACAAGGACGGCGCCGCGCGGGGGCCGATCACGGCCTCGTACATGCCGGAGCGCATCACCGCGCGTTCGCGCACGCTGCTTGCCTTCGGCCGCGAGCTCGACGACGTGACGCTGGACGCCGTGCGCGCGCCCCAGTCCGGCGATCCGGGCTGGCAGTTCCGCCTGGACTCGCGCCAGATCGCCGGCCAGATGCAGTGGCGCGCGGTGCCGTCGAGCCCGGGCGGCGCGCTGACACTGCGGCTGTCGCGGCTGAACATTCCCGACAGCCAGGACACCAGCCAGGTTGCCGACGCGCTGGCCGGCCAGATCGAGGAGTTGCCGTCGATCGACCTGCAGGCCGAGCACTTCGAACTGCGCGGCCACGACTTCGGCAAGCTGCAGGTCAAGGCGCACAGCGCGCTCGACAATGGCGAACCGGTCTGGACGCTGGAAGCGCTGACGCTGGAGCAGCCCGGCGCAACCTTCACCGGCCAGGGCAGCTGGCGCGTGCCGCGCCGCGTGCGCGACAGCGGCAAGGCCGGCGGCCAGCGCCGCACGCTGCTCAGCTTCAACGTCGACGTGCGCAATGCCGGCGACGTGCTCGACCGGCTCGGCATGCCGCACACGCTGCGCGACGGCAAGGGCAAGCTCGAGGGCCGCATCCGCTGGATCGGCTCGCCGCTGGCGATCGACTACGCCTCGCTGAACGGCCGCATCGCACTGAAGCTCGACAATGGCCACATCGTCAGCGTCGAGCCCGGCGCCGCCAAGCTGCTGGGCGTGCTGAGCCTGCAGAGCGTGTTGCGTCTGGTGACGCTGGACTTTCGCGGCATCGCGGGCCAGGGCCTGGTATTCGACGAGATCAGCGCGACCGGCACCATCGAGAACGGCATCGCCAGCACCAGCGATTTCCGGCTGAAGAGCCCGCAGGTCAGCGCGGCGATGACGGGCAGCGCCAATATCCCGCAGGAAACGCAGGATCTCGAGGTCGCACTGGTGCCGCGCATCAACGCGACCTCGGCGTCCGTCGCGGCCGCCTTCATCAATCCGGCGCTGGGGATCGGCACGCTGGCGGCGCAATTGCTGTTCGCCGACGAGTTCTCCAAGGCCTTCACCCAGCACTACAAGGTCACCGGCAGCTGGGCCGAGCCGCGTATTGCCAAGGTGGGCGACAATAACGCCGACGGGCAACGGCGCGCACCCGACCGCCGCCAGCCCGAGCAGTCCTACATGCCGTAATTGCCGTAATTGCCGTAATTGCCGTAACCGCCGCAATTGCCGCAATTACCGCAATTGCCGCAATGTTCGCCATCGCGCCGAGGAAACGTCATGCCAGCCGCCGACCCCGCCACCACGCCAGCCAACCCGATCGCTACACGCTCCGCCGCGCCGCGCGCGATGCGTGTTGCGGCGATCCAGACCGTGACCGGCACCGGCCTCGACGCCAATCTGGCGCGCGCCGACGCGCTGATCGCCGAGGCCGCGCGCGGCGGCGCCGAACTGGTGCTGCTGCCCGAGTATTTCTGCCTGATGGGCCGCCAGGACAGCGACAAGGTCGCGGTGCGCGAGCAGGACGGCGACGGGCCGATCCAGCGCTTCCTCGCCGATGCCGCACGGCGCCACGGCATCTGGCTGGTGGGCGGCACGCTGCCGCTGTGGTGCGAGGACGCCGAGCGGGTCCGCAACAGCTCGCTCGCCTTCGATCCGCAGGGCGAACGGGTGGCGCGCTACGACAAGATCCACCTGTTCGGCTTTACCCGCGGCGAGGAGCGCTACGACGAGTCGCGCACGATCCTGGCCGGCCGCGAGCCGGTGACCTTCGATGCGCCGTGCGGCCGGGTCGCGATGTCGGTCTGCTACGACCTGCGCTTCCCCGAGCTATATCGGCAGATGGCGAGCACCGACAGCGACAACGGCCTGGCCTTGATCCTGATGCCGGCCGCCTTCACCTACACGACCGGGCAGGCGCATTGGGAAATCCTGCTGCGCGCCCGCGCGATCGAGAACCAGTGCTATGTGCTGGCCGCGGCCCAGGGCGGCAAGCACGAGAACGGCCGCCGTACCTGGGGCCACTCGATGCTGGTCGATCCCTGGGGCGAGGTGCTGGCCATGCTGCCAGAGGGCGAGGGCGTGGTCAGCGGCACGCTGGACCCGGCGCGCATCGCCGAAGTGCGGCAGAACCTGCCTGCGCTGCGCCACCGGGTGCTGTAGCATGGACACCCGTAGCACCGATCCGAACACCCGGGCGCCGCATCGGCCGGCGCCCCACCCTTGCGGCTGCCGGCCCGACGCCGGGCAGCGCGACACCGAATCCAACAGAGGACATTCATGAACGCCGGCGATCTCGGAATCCGCAATCTCGCCACCGCGCAGCAGCTGCTGCTGACCCCGTACGGGCTCGACGAAGCCCAGCTGCAGCGCGTGCTGGCCGACATCTTCACGCACAAGGTCGACTACGCCGACCTGTATTTCCAGTACACCCGCAGCGAAGCCTGGAGCCTTGAGGAAGGCATCGTCAAGTCGGGCAGCTTCAATATCGACCAGGGCGTCGGCGTGCGCGCCGTGTCCGGCGACCGCACCGCCTTCGCCTACTCCGACGAGATCAGCCTGGAGGCGCTGCTGCAGGCCAGCGCCGCGACGCGCACCATCGGCAAGGTCGGCAGCGGCCGCACCAAGGTGGCCGGCTCGCTGGCCTCGCATGGCGGCCGCGACCTCTATGCGCCGAACGATCCGCTCGATTCGATGCCGGCCGCCGAGAAGGTCGCGCTGCTCGAGCGCGTCGAGAAGATGGCGCGCGCCAAGGATCCGCGCATCGTGCAGGTGATGGCGGGCCTGGCCGGCGAATACGACGTGGTGCTGATCGCGCGCAGCGATGGCGTGATCGCCGCCGACGTGCGCCCGCTGGTGCGCGTGTCGGTCACCGTGATCGCCGAGCAGAACGGCCGCCGCGAGATGGGCACCTCGGGCGGCGGCGGCCGCTACCACTACGGCTACTTCAGCGACGAGCTGCTGCGCACCTACGTCGACGAGGCCGTGTCATCGGCGCTGGTCAACCTGGAGGCGCGCCCCGCGCCGGCCGGCGCGATGACGGTCGTGCTCGGCCCGGGCTGGCCCGGCGTGCTGCTGCACGAGGCGGTGGGCCATGGGCTCGAAGGTGACTTCAACCGCAAGGGCTCGTCGGCCTTCGCCGGCCGCATGGGCGAGCGCGTGGCGGCCAAGGGCGTCACCGTGGTCGACGACGGCACGCTGGAGGGCCGCCGCGGTTCGCTGAACCTCGACGACGAGGGCAACCCGACCCAGTGCACCACGCTGATCGAGGACGGCATCCTGCGCGGCTATATCCAGGACACGCTGAACGCGCGGCTGATGAAGATGCCGGTGACTGGCAACGCGCGCCGCGAGAGCTTCGCCGCGCTGCCGATGCCGCGCATGACCAACACCTACATGCTGAACGGCGACCGCGACCCGCAGGAAATCATCGCCAGCGTCAAGCGCGGCCTGTACGCGGTCAACTTCGGCGGCGGCCAAGTCGACATCACCAACGGCAAGTTCGTGTTCTCGGCCAGCGAGGCCTATCTGATCGAGGACGGCAAGATCACCGCGCCGGTCAAGGGCGCGACGCTGGTCGGCAACGGCCCGGAATCGCTGAAGGACGTCACGATGATCGGCAACGACATGCGGCTGGATTCGGGCGTCGGCGTCTGCGGCAAGGAGGGTCAGAGCGTGCCGGTCGGCGTGGGCCAGCCGACGCTGCGCATCGAGAACATGACGGTAGGCGGCACCGCCTGACGCGCCGTCCGGCGTCGGCGCCGCTGCTGCGCCGACGCCACAGCCGGCACCGCCCGGCCCTTTCGGCGCGCTTGCCAAGCTTGCAGAAACGGGCTATAAAGTGGCTTCGTCGTCGACGCCCGCCGTCTGGCCGGCACGAAAAACCGACGAAAACCAGCGCAGTACCGACTGATTCAAGACTGAATACCGCCCTGTCCTCCCTGATGTCCGCCAAGCTTTACTTTTACTTTTTTAGCGATCTCGCACCGCTGGCGGAAGGAGAGGATCAGTCGTAAGCGCCTCCCAAGATTGCAAAAAAGCCGCCAGCAGAACTGGCGGCTTTTTTTTGGCCCGATTTTCCCGCCGCTGCCGCGGCACCCGAATACCGAATCCCCCCACCCCTCACGACCTGACAAGACCTGGAGCCATCATGTTGAAGAACACCGACGACCTTCGTATTCGCGAACTGAAGGAGCTGCTGCCGCCGGCGCACCTGATCCGCGAGTTCTCCCTGTCGGAGAAGGCGTCGGACGTCATCTACGGCGCGCGCCAGGCGATGCACCGGATCCTGCACGGCATGGACGACCGGCTGATCGTCATCATCGGCCCCTGCTCCATCCACGACACCCGCGCCGCGCTCGAATACGCCAAGCTGCTGAAGGAGCAGCGCGATCGCTTCAGCAACGAGCTCGAGGTCGTGATGCGGGTCTACTTCGAGAAGCCGCGCACCACGGTCGGCTGGAAGGGGCTGATCAACGATCCGCACATGGACGGCAGCTTCAAGATCAACGATGGCCTGCGCACCGCGCGCGAGCTGCTGCTCAACATCAGCGAGATGGGCCTGCCCGCCGGCACCGAATATCTCGACATGATTTCGCCGCAGTACATCGCCGACCTGGTCAGCTGGGGCGCGATCGGCGCGCGCACCACCGAATCGCAGGTGCATCGCGAGCTGGCTTCGGGACTGTCGTGCCCGGTCGGCTTCAAGAACGGCACGGACGGCAACGTCAAGATCGCCGTCGATGCGATCAAGGCCGCGTCGCAGCCGCACCATTTCCTGTCGGTGACCAAGGGCGGCCATTCGGCGATCGTATCGACCTCGGGCAACGAGGACTGCCACATCATCCTGCGCGGCGGCAAGAACCCGAACTACGACGCCGACAGCGTGCAGCAGGCCTGCGATGCGATTTCCAAGGCCGGGCTCGCCGCGCGGCTGATGATCGACGCCTCGCACGCCAACAGCAGCAAGAAGCATGAGAACCAGATCCCGGTCTGCGAGGACATCGGCCGCCAACTCGCCGCCGGCGACGATCGCATCATCGGCGTGATGGTCGAATCGCACCTGATCGCGGGCCGCCAGGACCATGTCCAGGGCGCGCCGATCGACTCGCTGACCTACGGCCAGTCGGTCACCGACGCCTGCATCGGCTGGGACGACTCGGTGCGCGTGCTGGAGATTCTGGCGAATGCAGTGAAGGCACGGCGGCTGGCGAAGGGCAGCGGAAACTGAAACATTGATCTGGCGGCCGATACGCCGCCATCGTCGTGCGGGCGCCTACGATCCCATCAACGGGCGCCCGGTCACGTCCTCATACATCGCGTCCGGCGCAATATCGACCCCGTTTGGCCACACCACTGCGCCGTCGGCAATGGACGCCTTGGCGAAATAGGCTTCATCCGCCAACGGCGCAAACACGCCATGGAAATCATCGCGGGACATGTCCACGATGCCGCGCGTGCCATCGGCGAATTCAACGTCCAGTCGGTAATTTGGCAGGACAGCCAGACGGGTGACGTGCCATGCGGCCATTTCAGTTGTTCCAGGATTGAATTGCTTGGCATTCTCCTGAAAAATAAAAAAGCCGCTTCATCATGAAGCGGCTTTTTTTTCAATCGACCGAGCTTACCTCTTCAACACCAGATCGCCCGGCAGCGATTCGAGATAGGCGGCCATGTCCTTCAGTTCCTGCCGGGTGAACGGACGCGGCTTGCCGTCCTTGCCGACCACGCCGGGGTTGGCGTTGACCTGGCCCTGCATGATCGCGTTGGAGCGGCCGACCTGCGGGTTGCCGTGGATCTGGTAGGCGACGAGCGCGTGGTACAGATAGCTGGCGTGCTGGCCAGCCAGCTTCGGATAGTCCGGCGCGATCGGGGAATTCATGTCGGCGCCGTGGCAGGCGGCGCAATTGCCCTTCTGCACCAGGGCCTTGCCGGCTTCGACATCGGCGGCGGAGGCCGACATCGCCGAGGCACCCAGCACCAGTGCGCCGAGCGCGAACGAGAGCGTCTTGAGCGTCTTCATGTCGGGTCCTCTCACTTCTGCGGATTGTCGCGGGTATCGCGCTTCTGCTGCGCGTAGTACGCAGCCACATCGGCGATATCCTGGTCGCTCAGCGTCGCCGCGATGCCGCGCATCGTCGGATGCTTGCGGCCACCCTTCTTGTATTCCTGCAGCGCGTTCGCGATGTACTTCGCGCTCTGGCCCCCGATCATCGGCACTTCGTACACCTCGGGAAACGAAGCCCGATATCCCGGAATACCGTGGCAGCCGATACACATCGCCACCTTATCCCGGGCTGCCTCCACATTGCCCTTGACTTCCTGGGCCTGCGCTGCCGTCGCGGCGGCGCCCAGCACCACCATCGTGAGGAGCTTTTTCATTGTCGTAGTCGGATTGGAAGGATTGAACCTTGCGTGACCTGCCCGAGCGGCCAGACATGGAACTCCCGCCGAATGCACGGCCGAGGCCGCGCGCATCGACCGTCATGCCGGCCATTCTTTCGTGATCGCCGCTTCCCGACCGGAGCCGCCGGGGTGCGACGTGGCGGCAGGGGAAGGAGGATGGACGTACGTGGGGGCGCGTCAAACCGGCGCATTGTACCGCACGCGGCACGCGGCAGTCCATAGAGCGGCGCCGTGGGCGCACGCGAACGGGAAAGCTCTTTTATACTGGTCCATTCCGACCCGAACGAAGCCTCCGAACGAGCCTCAGAACGCGACATGACCGATACCGCCCAAGCCGCCGCCGGCGCCTCTGCCGCCCCCTCCGCCCGCTTCGAGGGCAGCGCCCACTACGTGGCCACCGACGACCTGAAGCTTGCCGTCAATGCCGCGCGCACACTGCAGCGTCCGCTGCTGATCAAGGGCGAGCCCGGCACCGGCAAGACCATGCTGGCCGAGGAAGTGGCCGCCGCGCTGGGCATGCCGCTGCTGCAATGGCATATCAAGTCGACCACCAAGGCACAGCAGGGCCTGTACGAATACGACGCGGTGTCCCGCCTGCGCGACTCCCAGCTCGGCGACGATCGCGTTCACGACATCCGCAACTACATCGTCAAGGGCGTGCTGTGGCAGGCGTTCGAGTCCGACGAGCCGGTGGTGCTGCTGATCGACGAGATCGACAAGGCGGACATCGAATTCCCCAACGACCTGCTGCGCGAAATCGACCGGATGGAGTTCTACGTCTACGAGACGCGCGAACTGATCCGCGCCAAGCATCGCCCGCTGGTCATCATCACGTCGAACAACGAGAAGGAGCTGCCGGACGCCTTCCTGCGCCGCTGCTTCTTCCACTACATCAAGTTCCCCGACGCCGACACGATGCAGCGCATCGTCGACGTCCACTATCCCGGCATCAAGCGCGAGCTGGTCGCCGCCGCGCTCGAGGCCTTCTACGAGATGCGCAACCTGCCGGGCCTGAAGAAGAAGCCGTCGACCTCGGAGCTGATCGACTGGCTCAAGCTGCTGATGGCCGAGGACATTCCGCCCGAGGCGCTGCGCAGCCCGGACAAGAAGGCCGCGATCCCGCCGCTGCACGGCGCGCTGCTGAAGAACGAGCAGGACGTGCATCTGTTCGAGCGGCTGGTCTTCATGAACCGCGCCAATCGTTGACCGCCCGCTCTGCCCTCGTCGAACCCGGAACGTCCAACCTTCGCCAGGAATCTCGATGACCCGTCTGATCGCGCCGATCGTGCTGGAAGGCCGGCACGTCATGCTCGAACCGCTCGACGCCGCGCATGAAACCGAGCTGCGCGCGGCCGCCAGCGACGGCGAGCTGTGGAAGCTGTGGTACACGTCGGTGCCGACGCCAGACGGCCTGCGCGCGTGGATCGACACCGCACTGGACCAGCGCGACCGCCTCGGCGCGATGCCGTTCGTGGTGCGGCGCGTGCAGGACGGCGTCGTGGGCCCGGTGGTCGGCTCGACGCGGATGTTCAATGTCGACGAGACCCACCGGCGGCTCGAGATCGGCCACACCTGGTATGCGCAAAGCGTGCAGCGCACCGCGGTCAACACCGAGTGCAAGCTGCTGTTGCTGGCGCACGCCTTCGAGCAGCTGCGCTGCATCGCGGTCGAATTCCGCACGCACTGGATGAACCACCAGAGCCGCGCCGCGATCGCGCGGCTCGGCGCCAAGCAGGACGGCGTGCTGCGCAACCACCAGGTGATGGCCGACGGCTCGCTGCGCGACACCGTGGTCTTCTCGATCATCGCCAGCGAATGGCCGACGGTGAAGCGCCATCTGCACTACCGCCTGGAGATGCCGCGCTGAGCGCCGGGGCTTTCTCCCCTCGCCCAGCCAGCCACCCGCGACACCGAGACCCGCCATGCTGATCGACTTCTTCTTCTCGCTGCGGCACGCCAAGCTGCCGGTATCCGTCAAGGAATACCTGACCATGCTGGAGGCGCTGAAGGCCCAGGTGATCGCGCCGTCGATCGACGAGTTCTACTACCTGTCGCGCATGACGCTGGTCAAGGACGAGAAGCACTTCGACAAGTTCGACCAGACCTTCGCGGCCTACTTCAAGGGCGTCGAGAACCTGGTCGACTGGAAGTCCGACATTCCGCTCGACTGGCTGCAGAAGACGCTGGAGCGCGAGCTGTCGGCCGAGGAGAAGGCGAAGATCGAGGCGATGGGCGGGCTCGACAAGCTGATGGAGCGGCTCAAGCAGCTGCTGGAAGAGCAGAAGGAAAAGCACGAGGGCGGCAACAAGTGGATTGGCACCGGCGGCACCTCGCCGTTCGGCCACGGCGGCTACAACCCCGAGGGCATCCGTATCGGCGGCCCGTCCAAGGGTAACCGCACCGCGATCAAGGTCTGGGAGACGCGCGCCTATCGGGACTACGACGATCAGGTCGAACTGGGCACGCGCAACATCAAGGTCGCGCTGCGGCGGCTGCGCCGGTTCGCGCGCGAAGGCGCCGACACCGAACTCGATCTGGACGACACCATCCATTCGACCGCGGCCAACGCGGGCCTGCTCGACATCAAGCTGCGCCCGGAGCGGCATAACAAGGTCAAGGTGCTGATGCTGATGGATGTCGGCGGCTCGATGGACGACCACATCAAGCGCGTCGAGGAGCTGTTCTCGGCGGCCAAGACCGAGTTCAAGCATCTGGAGTACTACTACTTCCACAACTGCGTCTACGACTACGTGTGGAAGAACAACCGCCGCCGCCACGCGGAAAAGATCGCCACCTGGGACCTGATCCACAAGTACACGCCGGACTACAAGGTGATCTTCGTCGGCGATGCGACCATGAGCCCGTACGAGATCCTGCAGCCGGGCGGGTCGGTCGAATACAACAATCCCGAGGCGGGCGCGGTCTGGCTGAACCGGCTGATCGACCAGTTCCCGCGCTTCGTCTGGCTCAATCCCGAGCCGGAGGGGCTGTGGCAATACCGCCAGTCGATCTCGGTGATCAACCAGATCATGAAGGCGCGGATGTATCCGGTCACCATCGCCGGGCTCGAGCAGGCGATGAAGGTGCTGTCGAAATAGACCGTTCCGCCGTACCTGCTGTCGTCCCCGCGAAGGCGGGGACCCAGCGACTTGAAATCGGCGACATCGGCATGGCAAAGGCACTGGGTCCCCCCCCTGCGCGGGGACGACGACAGGCGACACCTCACACCACCACGTCGACCCCTTCCATCAGCCACTGCCGGAATGTCTGCAGCGCCGGCAGATGCTGCTTCTGCTCCGGATAGCACAGGTAATAGCCCTTCTTGCTGAGCACCCGCGCCGGATGCGCGACCACCAGCGCGCCGCTGGCCAGTTCCTGCTCGATCAGGCAGCGCGGGATCAGCGCGATGCCCAGGCCCGACAGCGCGGCCTGCGTCAGCAGCGAGAACTGGTCGAAGCGCGGACCGCTCCAGGCCTCGCGCGTCGTCACGCCGAGCTCGCCCAGCCAGTCGGACCATGCCTCGGGCACCGTCGTATGGTGCAGCAGCGGATAGTTCAGCAGCGCCTGCGGCGACGCGGCCACGCCGTTGGGCTCGTTGGCAAGCAAACCCGGCCGGCATACCGGCAGCACCTCGCGGCCGGTCATGTAGTCCGCCAGGCTGCCCGGCCAGACGCCGTCGCCGAAGCGGATCGCCGCGTCGAGGTCCGGCTGCGAGAAGTCATAGCCCTGCGCGTGCGGCACGAATTCGAGCGTGACCTCGGGATGCCGCTCGAAAAACTGCGGCAGCCGCGGAATCAGCCACTTGGCGCCGAGCGTCGGCATGCTGGCGATGTGCAGCGTGCCGCCGCGGCCCTGACTGGCCACCAGCTCGACGGTGGCGGCCTCGATCTCCTGCAGGCTGGGCCGGATCCGCTCCAGATAGCGCCGGCCGGCATCGGTCAGCAGCAGCCGCTGACGGACGCGTTCGAACAGGTCCACGCCGAGCGACGACTCGAGCTGGCGGACCTGCTTGCTGACCGCGCCCTGCGTGACATGGAGCTCGCGGGCGGCCAGCGTAAAACTGAGATGACGGGCGGCGGCCTCGAAGGCCTGCAGCCCGGTCAACGACGGGCATAGGCGCCGCATGCGACTTCCTCGATCTCCCAGACTTCACGACCAAATGGAATGACCGTGCGATTTTAATTCGTTTGCACGGTTCTTGCAGATTTGCGCAGAATCGCAAGCAAAGCTCAACGAGGCTTTCTAGCACAGCAAAGACGGGCCCGCGCTGCCGGCGCCCTTTCTCCCCCATCCCGTGTTGGACTCCCATTTCAGGATCATTCATGCAACGCCGTAACATGCTCCGCCTCATCGCTGCCGGCTCGGCCGCCCTGGCCGCCGGCCTGTCGTTCCAGGCTGCCGCGCAGGGTTCGTACCCGACCAAGCCGATCACGCTGGTCGTGCCCTTCCCGGCCGGCGGCACCACCGACATCGTCGCCCGCATCGTCGCCGACAAGCTGGGCCAGCAACTGGGCCAAGCCGTGGTGGTCGACAACCGCGGCGGCGCCGGCGGCAGCATCGGCACCAGCTACCTGGCCAAGGCGACGCCGGACGGCTACACGATCGGCATCGCCACCGCCTCGACCCACGGCATCAACCCGGCGATCTACCCGCGCCTGCAGTACGACGCGACCAAGGACTTCACCACCATCACCAACCTGGCCTCGGTGCCGAACGTGATGAGCGTCCACCCGTCGGTCAAGGCCAACGACATGAAGGCCTTCATCGCGCTGGCGCAGTCGCAGCCGAACAAGCTGGCCTACGGCTCGGCCGGCAACGGCAGCGTGTCGCACATGATGGGCGAGCTGTTCAAGCTGAGCAGCAAGACCGAGCTGCTGCATGTGCCGTACAAGGGCGTGGGCCCTGCGCTGAACGACACGCTGGCCAACCAGGTGCAGATCCTGTTCGACAACCTGCCGTCGTCGCTGCCGTTCATCCAGGGCGGCAAGCTGCGCGCGCTGGCCGTGGCCGCGCCCAAGCGCGTCGCCGCGCTGCCGAACGTGCCGACCTTCGCCGAGCTGGGCCTGGCCGAAGTCAACGATTCGTCGTGGTTCGGCCTGATCGCGCCGGCCAAGCTGCCGGCCGACATCCAGACCAGACTGCACGACGCCACCGTCAAGGTGCTGGCGATGCCCGAGGTCAAGGAGAAGTTCGAGAAGCTGGGCGCGACCCCGGTCGGCGACACGCCGGCGCAGTTCGCCACGCAGATCAAGAACGAAGTGGCCAAGAACAAGCGCATCGCCGCCGCCGCCAAGATCTCGATGGACTAAGCCGCAAGACCAAGCCGCAAGCATCATGACCGAAGCAGACCGAAAGAGCGCGGAGCGCCCTTACTTCCTGCAGTTGCCGGAAGGCGAGAGCAGCCCGCTCTTTCTCGATTCACCGCATAGCGCCACCAATTACCCGGCGGACTTCCGCTACGCCGCCGGGCTGCCGCTGAACCTGCTGCGCCAGGCCGAGGACACCTTCGTCGACGAGCTGTACGCCGACGCGCCGAAGCAGGGCATTGCGCTGCTGTGCGCGGGCTTTCCGCGCAGCTACCTCGATGCCAACCGCGGCATCGAGGAGATCGACCAGGCCCTGCTCGACGCCCCGTGGCCCGGCCCGATGCAGGAAACGCCCAAGACCCGGCTCGGCAAGGGCCTGGTCTGGCGCGTGCTCGACACCGGCGAGGCGATCTACGATCGCCCGCTGAGCGTGGCCGAGGTGCAGGCGCGCATCGAGCGCTACTACCTGCCCTACTACGCGCAGCTGCAGAAGCTGGCCGACCGGGCGATCGCCGAGCACGGCAGCGCGTGGCACATCAACTGCCATTCGATGCCCAGCGAAGCGGCGCAGTACGCGACCGAGCATCCTGGCCTGCAGCATCCGGACTTCGTCGTCGGCGACCGCGACGGCACCACCTGCGACAAGCGTTTCACCGACCTGGTCGAAGGCGTGCTGAAGGACATGGGCTACGACGTCTGGCGCAACCACCCGTACAAGGGCGTGGAGATCGTCCGCGTGGTCGGCCAGCCGCAGGCAGGCCGTCACAGCCTGCAGCTCGAGATCAATCGCAAGCTGTATATGGACGAGGTGGCGCTGACCCGCAATGCGGGCTTCGACAAGCTCAAGCGCGATCTGAACGCGCTGCTCGCCGAGCTCGACCGCTTCGCGCGCTCGGCCGGCACGATGCGCTGAACGTCAGGCACCGGGCCGGTATCGGTCCGGCCCGATCCGGTGGCTCCCCAGGGCCCCGGATCGGGCCCTGCCGCAGGTCGGGACTGACCCTAGGTTGGCGGCGCCGAGGAACTTTGTGCAAAGGGTTTCCTCTATCATGGCAGTCTTTTGCCAACCACTTCGCCCCCGAAGCAAGCAGATCCCGTGATCCGACGAATTTCCATGCGGCTGCGCGCGCTTGCCGCCGCAACCGCCGCCCTGATGCTGGCCGCCTGCGCCACCGCCCCCGACGAGCCGGGCACCACCGCGGGCCAGCAGGCCCAGGCCCCTGCCGCGGGCCCCGCACCGCAGGCCGCCGCGCCCGCACCGCGCGGCGCGACCTCGTACTCCGACAAGCAGGCGGTACCACCGCCGGACAACGACAACTCCCCGACCAAGACCGTGACGCTGCCGCCCACCGGCCGCGTCAGCCTGGCCGAATACCGTGCGCAGATGCGCCAGCAGCTGATGCGCAGCGAGAACGCCAGCGCCGACGTGGCCGACTGCGCCGCGCACGCGAGCTGGGTGGTGCCGCGCTCGGCGACCTACGACGCGCTGCGCATTCCGACCGGCGCGCTGGCCTCGGGCCAGGCCTCGGTCGAAAGCTGGGAAGGCCGCTTCTCGCGCGGCAAGCAGGCCGTGCCGGTCACCTCGGTGGTGACCTTCTCCGCCGCCGCGCATCGCCGCCACGGGCAATCGGGCCAATCGCGCTGGGACCCGGTCAAGGTCCGCTGCGGCTATGACGACGGCATGATGCTGGCCTACGAACTGCTGGACGACGACGGCGACATCATCGTCGAACCGGCCGCCAGGCCGGCCGTCAGCGTGGCACCGCGCAATGCCACGGCCAACAAGGGCCGCAAGGCCAAGGCAACCAGGTCCAGCCGTTCGGGCAAGGCCACGTCGGTCAGGTCGTCGGCCAGCACCAAGAAGGCCGCGGCGAAGTCGACCTCTTCCAGCAAGTCGACGAAAAAGACCAGCAAGCCGTCGCGCTGACCCTGCCGCGCCGCATCGCGGCGGCATCACCGCCGCCTTGCGCGGCGGCGTCGCTCAGTCCAGCTGCGCCAGGATCGCCTGCAGCATCGCCGCGCCCAGCAGCGCGCTGCGGGCGCCGTTCCAGCCGACCTCGGGCTGCGGCAGGTCGGCATTGTCCTTGAACGGCATCTCCAGCGTCAGCGACAGGCAGCCGAACGCGTGGCCGATGTACTTCGAGGCCAGCTTCAGCGCATCGGCGTTGTACTTGCTCGCGGCATAGCCATGCACGTCCTGGAAGTCCGGCGTGGCGCGCTTGAACGCCTCGACGAAACGCGCCTGCGCGACGCGCTGTGACTCGGTGAAGCTCGGCAGCATCTCGCTGCCGGCGATGAAGTTGTAGGGCAGCCCCTCGTCGCCGTGGATGTCGAAGAACAGGTCGCAGCCGGTCGATTCGATCGCGCGGCGCACGTGATAGACCTCGGGGCTGGATTCGAGGCTCGGCGCCATCCATTCGCGATTCAGGTTGGCGCCGGCCGCGTTGGTGCGCAGATTGCCGAGCGCCGAGCCATCCGGGTTCATGTTCGGCACGATATGGAACACGGCCTTCTGCAGCAGCCGCTCGGCGACGCCGTCGCCCGCCCAGATGCCGGTGCCGGTCAGCCGCTGCAGCACGCCCTCGACGAACCATTCGGCCATGGTTTCGCCCGGATGCTGGCGCGCGATCATCCAGATCGTCTTGCGGCCGTCATTGCCACCGTCACTGGCACCCTCGGGCGGCGCGCCGATCGTCACCACGGTCATGTCGCGGCCCTGCACCGTGCTGCCCAGATGCGTCAGCCGCGCGCGCGGCGAACGCTGGCAGGTGCCCAGCAGCGCCAGATGGCGCTCCTCGGCATACGGCTCGAAATAGGCCAGCCAGACGCTGTCGTGGGCCGGCGTGAATTCCACCGTCATCACCTGGCCGTCGAAGCGCGTCGGCACGCGGAACCAGTGCACGCGGTCATACGAGGCCACCGCGCGGTAGTCGCGCCAGCCGTCCGGATAGGTGCAATCGCCGGCATTCAGGAACTGCAGCCGGCAGGCCTGGCCGGCCGCGCCATGCAGCCCGAAATGGAACCACTGGCGGAAGTCGGCATGCGAATCGGCGCGGATGCGCAGCCGGATATCGTCGGCGCGATCCAGCGCCTCGACTTCGATCGCGCCGGAATCGAACCGGCTGGAGATATGCAGCGCTGCGGTCTTCATGTCTGAGCCTCGCAAGACGAATTCGTTTTTTGGCCGGCACCGTGCGTAGCCCATCGGACCATCGGACCATCGCCCCGACGCACCGGGCGCACGCGTCGTCAGTCTTCCAGCCGGCGGCGGAACACCCAGCGCGTCGCGTCGGACGCCTTCGCGTCGTAGGCGTAGCCGTCCTCCGCGAATTTCTTCAGGCCGGCCGCATCGGTGATGCGCCGGGTCACCGCGAAGCGCGCCATCGTGCCGCGCGCGCGCTTGGCGTGGAACGAGATGATCTTGTAGCGGCCGCCCTTCCAGTCCTCGAACACCGGCGTGATCACGCGCGCGTCCAGCACCTTGGGCCGGACGACCTTGAAGTATTCCTCGGAAGCGAGATTGACCAGCGTCGGCGCGCCCTCGCCCTTCAGCGCGGCAAGATCCTTGTTCAGCAGCTGCGTTACGTCGTCGCCCCAGAACGCATACAGATCCTTGCCCGCGTCGTTGGCCAGCCGCGTGCCCATCTCGAGGCGATACGGCTGCATCCAGTCCAGCGGCCGCAGCACGCCGTACAGGCCCGACAGGATGCGCAGATGGCGTTGCGCGAAGGCGAGGTCGTCGTCCGACAGGCTCGGCGCGTCGAGTCCCTCGTACACATCGCCATTGAAGGCCAGCGCCGCGGGCTTGCTGTTGCGCGCGGTGAATTTGGGCGACCAGTCGGCATAGCGGGTCGCGTTCAGCACCGCCAGCTTGTCCGAGATGTCCATCAGCGTGCCGATTTCCTGCGGCGCCAGCGCGCGCAGACGTTCGATCAGCTGCGCCGAACGCGGGATCAGCCGCGGCAGGTGGCTGGCATTGAGCGGGGGCCGGACGCGCGGCGGCGTCTCGTAGTCCAGCGACTTGGCGGGCGACAGAACGATCAACATGGCAGAATGCGGCAGAAACAAAGTCCAGATTGTAACGAATGCTCAACCCTTCTACCGGGCCGGACACCGCTTCCGGCACCGAATCCTTTGCCGATGGCGCATCGCCGCCGCCCGCCGTTTCCGCCCCCCGCGTGGTACTGGACTCCAACGTCTGGATCGACCTGCTGGTCTTCCGCGATCGGCATGCCGAGCCGATCCGCAGCGCGCTGCAGGATGGCGCGATCGCGCCGCTGATCCGCGCCGATTGCCGCGAGGAATTGCGCCGCGTGCTGGCCTACCCGCAGTTCGCCCGCTTCGAGGTCGATATCGACGAGGCGCTGGCCACCGTGGACCGGCTGACCACCGCGGTCGCACCGCCCTGCCCGGCGCAGGCCGAGGCGATCCGGCTGCCGCGCTGCCGCGACGGCGACGATCAGAAATTCATCGAGCTGGCGCACTTCGCCGGCGCCGATTGCCTGGTGTCGAAGGACAAGGCGGTGCTCAAGCTCGCGGGCCGGCTGCGCCGCAGCAGCGGCGTCGCGGTGCTGACGCCGCAGGCCTTCGCGCCGTGGCTGGCCGCGCGGCCGCGCTAGAATCGCCCCCGGCTTTACACCTGCAACCGATTGACGATTGATCCTTGACGCCATGTCCGCCGACGCCCCGCTCAGCCCTCCCCCGTCCCGCCTGCCCAACGTGGGCACCACCATCTTCACCGTGATGTCGGCGCTCGCCGCCGAGAAGAATGCGGTCAATCTGGGCCAGGGCTTTCCGGACTTCGACTGCGACCCGAAGATCGTCGACGCGGTCACGCGCGCGATGCAGGCGGGCCTGAACCAGTACCCGCCGATGGCGGGCGTGCCGAAGCTGCGCCAGGCCATCGCGGACAAGATCGGCAAGCTCTATGGCCGCGCCTACGACGCCGACAGCGAAATCACGGTGACCGCCGGCGCGACACAGGCGCTGCTGACCGCGATCCTGTGCGCGGTCCATCCGGGCGACGAAGTGATCGTGCTGGAGCCGTGCTACGACAGCTATCTGCCGGCGATCGAACTGGCCGGCGGCAAGCCGGTGCCGGTCACGCTCGACGCGCCGCACTTCCGCATTCCGTTCGACCGCCTCGCGGCCGCGATCACGCCGCGCACGCGCATGATCCTGATCAACACGCCGCACAACCCGACCGGCACGATCTGGCGCGAGGAAGACATGCGCCAGCTGGCGGAGCTGCTGGCAGGCACCGATATCCTGCTGCTGTCGGACGAGGTCTACGAGCACATGGTCTACGACGGCCAGTCGCATCAATCGGTGGCGCGGCATCCGGAACTGGCGCGGCGCAGCTTCGTCGTGTCGAGCTTCGGCAAGACCTACCATGTGACCGGCTGGAAGGTCGGCTATGTCGCCGCGCCAGCCGCGTTGATGGCCGAATTCCGCAAGGTCCACCAGTTCAATGTGTTCACCGTCAATACGCCGGTGCAGCACGGCCTGGCCGACTACATGGCGGACCCCGCGCCCTATCTCGAATTGCCCGCCTTCTACCAGGCCAAGCGCGATTACTTCCGCGCGGGGCTGGCCGATACGCGCTTCAAGCTGCTGCCGTCGGACGGCACGTATTTCCAGTGCGTCGACTATTCGGCGATCTCGGAGATGAGCGAGGCGGACTTCGCGATGTGGCTGACACGCGAGATCGGCGTCGCGGCGATTCCGGTGTCGGCGTTCTATTCGCAGCCACGCGAATCGGGCGTGGTGCGATTCTGTTTCGCCAAGCGGGAAGAGACGCTGGCGCTTGCGCTGGAGAGGTTGCGCAAGCTGTGAGATAGCGCGCGCGGGCGGCGCGAGGCGGCCGCCCGTTACCCTCTCCCCCGCCCCTCTCCCGCAAGCGGGAGAGCGGAGAAAACCGGTACGGTGACGACGAGCAGCGCAAGCACTCGCCGGCCGGAGGTGTTCCCCTTCTCCCCGTCAGGGGGAGAGGGTTGGGCAGAGGGGGTGGTTTCGAAGCGCCCTGCCGCCTTACTTGTTCCGGCTCAGCATCAACTCGGTATTGGCCTTGCGGTCCGCATTGACCTTCTGCACCGTCGGCCGCTCGCTCATCCGCTTCAGATAGTCCTTGACCGGCAGGTCGGCCAGCATGTCCGTGCCGTAAATGATCTTGGTGCACGCCGACACCAGCGGCAGATGGACCACCGCGGCGCAGTCCGCCAGCGTGAAGCTGTCGCCGGCCACATACGGTGAGAACTTCGCCAGTTTGGCGAAGGCGGGAATGTAGCGGGTCAGCAGCTTCTGCTGGCGCTCCTTGACCCCGTCGCTGACCTTGCCGCCGAAAAACGCCTCGGGATAGAGTTCCCGCACGGTCAGTTCCAGATACAGTTCCATGTAGGTGACCAGCTCGCGCACCTTGCCGGCGGCCAGCGGATCGGCCGGCAGCAGCGGGGTCTGCGGATACGCGGCCTCCAGGTATTCGGCGATCACCTCCGATTCGCACAGCGTGCCGCCATCGGCGACGATGTACGGCACCTTGCCCAGCGGCGAGGCGTTCAGGTCCGTCTCGCCGATCCAGGCCAGCACCTCCTCGAACGGCACATTCTTTTCCAGCAGCGCCAGCTTGACCTTGTTGTAGTAGTTGCTGGCGGCAAAGCCGCAGAGCTTCAGCATCGGTATGTCTCCTTTGTTGTGCTGCGTTCTCCCGGACGGGATCGGTGGCCGTGCCCCGGCTTGTCTGGCCGATCAGCGCACGCGCCTGCGCGGCAGTGCTCACGCAACGAGTGCAAAAACCGCACGAGCGTGCTAATTTAACCACAACTTTTTGGAAGCACGATGAGCACTTTGACTATCGACACCCTCGGCATCGTAGGCACCGGCGCAATGGGCCGGGGTATTGCCCAGATCGCGGCGCAGGCCGGCCTGACCGTCCGCCTGTTCGACACCAATCCCCAGGCCGTGGCGGCCGCCCGGCAGTATCTGCAGGACACGCTGGCCAAGCTGGCCGACAAGGGCAAGATCAGCAGCGACGATGCCGCCGCCACGCTGGCGCGCGTGCAGCCGTGTGGTGCGCTCGAGGAGATGGCCGATTGCGACATGGTGCTCGAGGCCATCGTCGAGCGGCTCGACGTGAAGCGCGATCTGGTTGCCAAGCTCGAAGCGATCGTCCGTGAGAACGCGGTGATCGCGTCGAACACGTCGTCGCTGTCGATCACCGCGATCGCGGTCGGCGCCAGGCATCCGGGCCGCGTCGTCGGCTATCACTTCTTCAACCCGGTGCCGCTGATGAAGGTGGTCGAGGTGATCGACGGCCTGTCGGGCGATCCGGCGGTCGGCGATGCGCTGATGGCGCTGTCGCGCCGCATGGGCCATACGCCGGTGCGCTGCAAGGACATGCCGGGCTTCATCGTCAACCATGCCGGCCGCGGCATGAACATCGAGGGGCTGAAGGCCGCGCAGGAAGGCGTGGCCGAGTTCGCCGACATCGACGCGATCATGCGCGAGCAGGCGGGCTTCCGCATGGGCCCGTTCGAACTGATGGACCTGACCGGTCTCGACGTGTCGCACCCGGTGATGGAGTCGATCTACAACCAGTTCTACCAGGAGCCGCGCTACCGCCCGTCGCCGATCACGGCGATCCGCCAGGTCGGCGGGCTGCTGGGCCGCAAGACCGGCGCGGGCTTCTACCGCTACGCCGATGGCCAGAAGCAGGTCCCCGCCACCGCACCGGTGCCGAGCGCCCGGCCGGTCAGCGTCTGGGTCAGCCGCGACAGCGAGCGCGGCCATGCGATGGTGGTCAAGCTGCTGACCGCGATGGGCGTCACGCCCGAGGGCGGCAACGCCCCGTCGGCCGATGCGCTGATCGTGGTCACGCCGCTGGGTCTGGACGCCACCACCTGCGCGTTGCAGCAGGGGCTGGACGCGAGCCGCGTGGTCGCCATCGACACGCTGCTGCCGTTCGAGGCCACCAAGCGCCGCACGCTGATGACGACGCCCGCCACCAGCACGGCGATGCGCGACGCCGCGCACGGCCTGTTCGCCAGCGACGGCGTGCCGGTCACGGTGATCCGCGACTCGGCCGGCTTCATCGCCCAGCGCATCGTCTCGTGCATCGTCAATATCGCCTCCGATATCGCGCAGCAGCGCATCGCGACGCCGTCGGACATCGACCTCGCCGTCAACCTGGGCCTCGGCTATCCGAAGGGCCCGCTGGCGCTGGGCGATGCGATCGGCCCGCAGCTGGTGCTCGAGGTGCTGCGCAATATGGAGCGGCTGACCGGCGACATGCGCTACCGTCCGAGCCCGTGGCTGTGGCGCCGTGCCAGTCTGGGCCTGTCGCTGCTGACCGAGGAAGCCTGACGCTTCCGGCCGCCCTCCCCGGACTTTCTTCCATCCACCACGCCACCGAGCCGAGCCGCCATGCCTGCCCAACTGCTGTCCGAACGCGTCGATGCGACGCTGGTGCTGACCATCTCGAATCCGGAAATGCGCAATGCGCTCGGCCCGGAGATTTACCACGCGACGAAAGAAGCCCTGCAGGCGGCCGAGCAGGACAGCAGCATCCGTTCGGTGGTGCTGACCGGCGCCGACGGCATGTTCTGCGCCGGCGGCAACCTGAACCGGCTGCTGGGCAACCGCGCGCAGCCGCCGCAGGTGCAGGCCGACAGCATCACGATGCTGCACGCCTGGATCGAAAGCCTGCACGCGTTTCCGAAGCCGATCATCGCGGCCGTCGAGGGCGCGGCCGCGGGCGCGGGCTTCTCGCTGGTGCTGGCCTGCGATTTCGTGGTGGCGGCCAGCAATGCCAAGTTCGTGATGGCCTACGTCAAGGTCGGCCTGACGCCGGACGGCGGTGGCTCCTACGAGCTGGCGCGCGCGCTGCCGCGCCAGCTGGCCTCCGAGCTGCTGATCGAGGGCAAGACCGTCGACGCGCAGCGGCTCGCGCAGTTCGGCCTGGTCAATCGCGTGACCGAGCCGGGCGAGGCGCTCGGCGAAGCGCTGCGCCTGGGCCAGTCGCTGGCGGCGCAGTCCTCGCACGCGATGGGCCGCATCAAGGGCCTGATCAACCAGGCCGGCACGCTGTCGCTGAACGCGCATCTGGCGCAGGAGCGCGAGAACTTCGTCGCCGCGCTGCATCACCCCGACGGCGGCGAAGGCATCAGCGCCTTCCTGGAGAAGCGCAAGCCGACCTATCGTTGAAGCCGCACCGATCCCGATAAAAAAGATACCGGAGACAGCATGAGCAGCAATCTTTCCCAGTTCGAGGGCACGCGCCCGGTCGCCGACCAGCAGCGCTTCGATACCGCCGCGCTCGAGGCCTGGCTGCGCGGCCATGTCGAGGATTTCGCCGGCCCGCTGACCGTCGAGCAGTTCAAGGGCGGCCAGTCCAATCCGACCTTCAAGCTGATCACCCCGGGCCGCACCTACGTGATGCGCGCCAAGCCGGGCCCGAAGTCGAAGCTGCTGCCGTCGGCGCACGCAATCGAGCGCGAGTACCGCGTGATGGCGGCGCTGGCGAATACCGACGTGCCGGTCGCGCGCATGTACGCGCTGTGCGAGGACGAGGCCGTGATCGGCCGCGCCTTCTACATCATGGAATACGTCAACGGCCGCGTGCTGTGGGACCAGTCGCTGCCGGGCATGAGCACCAGCGAACGCGCCGCGATCTACGACGAGATGAACCGCGTCATCGCCGCGATGCATACCGTCGACTACCAGGCCATCGGCCTGGGCGACTACGGCAAGCCCGGCAACTATTTCGCGCGCCAGATCGAGCGCTGGACCAAGCAGTACAAGCTGTCCGAGACCGAGAAGATCGACGCGATGGACGCGCTGATGGACTGGCTGCCGCACCATATCCCCGAGGAAGACCAGGACCTGACCAGCATCGTCCACGGCGACTACCGGCTCGACAACCTGATGTTCCACCCCACCGAGCCTCGCGTGCTCGCGGTGCTGGACTGGGAACTGTCGACGCTGGGCCATCCGATGGCCGACTTCGGCTACCACTGCATGAGCTGGCATATCGCGCCGGGCCAGTTCCGCGGCATCGCCGGGCTCGACTACGCCGCGCTCGGCATTCCGGACGAGGCGACCTACCGCCGCATGTACGAGCAGCGCACCGGGCGCCAGATCACCGGCGACTGGAACTTCTACCTGGCCTTCAGCATGTTCCGCATCGCCGGCATCCTGCAGGGGATCGCCAAGCGCGTGGTCGACGGCACCGCTTCGTCCGCGCAGGCGGTCGACGCCGGCAAACGGGCCCGGCCGATGGCCGAGATGGGCTGGCAGTACGCGCAGAAGGCGAAGCAGCGGATCGCCTGAGCCCGGCACCGGCGACCAAGGCTGGCCTGACAAGGGTCGGCGCGGCGACAAGCCGTGCCGGCCTTTTTTGTTGTGCGGAGCAAAGCTGGCGCGGGCGCCATATTGTCTGACGACATATAACAGACGGGGCTACTGGACCCCCGGGATTTCCCTGAACCCAGCAAAATTTCGCCGCTTTCCCGCTGGACGGCGTGCATTCCGGCTTTTATGATGGCGACCATTGTTGTATGACGACTGACAAATAACTCGTTCCGGAGACATCATGCAAACACGCCGCCGCTTCCTCAAGCTCGCCTCCACCGCCGCCCTCGCCGCTGCCTCTACCACGCTGGTGGCGCCTGCCCTGGCAGCCGATACCTGGCCGAACCGGCCGATCCGGCTGGTGGTGCCCTATCCCGCCGGCGGGTCGTCGGACATCATCGCCCGCCTGATCAGCAAGCAGCTGGGCGAGGCGCTGGGCCAGCCGGTGGTCGTCGACAACCGTCCGGGCGCCAACGGCAACGTCGGCGCCGCCTTCGTGGCGCAGTCCGGCGGCGACAACCACACGCTGCTGCTGTGCGACGTCGGCGCGCTGGCGATCAGCCCGTCCGTCTACACCAAGCTGACCTTCGACCCGGCCAAGGACCTGAAGGGCGTCAGCATGCTGGCCTACTCGCCGCACATGCTGGTGGTCAACCCGTCCGTGCAGGCCAATACGCTGAAGGATCTGGTCGAGATGTCCAAGCGCGGCGAGCTGAATTTCGCCGTCACGGCGATCGGCAGCGCCCCGCATCTGGCCGGCGTGGCCGTGCAGCAGGCCACCGGCGCCAAATGGCAATACGTGCCGTACAAGGGCGGCGCGCAGGCGATTGCCGATACGGTCGGCGGCACCGCGCAGGTGCTGATGAACGGCATGCTGGCCACGCTGCCGCATGTGCAGAGCGGCAAGCTGAAGGCGATCGCGGTGTCCAAGCGCACGCGCATGCCGCTGGTCGGCAACCTGCCGACGATCGCCGAACAGGGCGTGGCCAACTTCGAATCGGGCACGTGGCAGGGCGTGATGGCGCCGGCCAGGATGCCGGACGCCGCCGTGACGCGCCTGAACGCCGAGCTCGTGCGCATCATCCGCTCGCCCGAAGTGCGCGCGCAGCTGGCCGGCCAGGGCGCCGAGGTGGTGACAATGACGCCCGCCGAGACGAATCGGTTCTTCGCCACCGAGAAGACCCGCTGGGCCGCGGTGGTCAAGCAGGCCGGCATCAAGCTCGACTGACGGCTGTCACAGGCCTGCGGGCCCGTGGCGTCACGGGCAGCGTCGGGGCGTCAAGCGTATACTGGCCGTTGCTATAGGTTTTCGCCCGTTCGCTGTGTCCGCCCCCACTCCCCACGACGCCCACGACGATCCCCGCCCGCTGCCGCCCAACCGGCCCGACGACGACGCCTGCTGCGGCAGCGGCTGCAGCCCGTGCATCTTCGATTTCTACTACGAGGAAATGGAGCGCTACCGGCAGGAGCTGAAGGACTGGCTGGTGCGGCATCCCGAGCAGGCATCCTCGTCGTGACCGCCCAGATGCCGGGCGCAGCCGCCCCGATTGCCTCCTCGATTGCCTCCTCGATTGCCTCCTCGATCGCAACCGACGGTCCGCCGCATGGCGATGCCGAGGCGCTGATCGACTTCGTGCGCCGCCACCCGAGGCTGCTGGTGCTGACCGGCGCCGGCATCAGCACCGACTCGGGCATCCCCGGCTACCGCGACGCCGATGGCAACTGGCGTGCGAGCACGCCGATCCAGCACCGCGAGTTCCTCGAATCGCACGCGCGCCGGCAGCGCTATTGGGCGCGCAGCATGGTGGGCTGGCCGATCATGTCGCGCGCCTTGCCCAACGACGCGCATCGCGCGCTCGCCCGGCTGCAGCAGGCCGGGCATGTCGAGGCACTGGTCACGCAGAATGTCGACGGCCTGCATCAGGCCGCCGGCAGCACCGGCGTGATCGAGCTGCACGGCAGCCTCGCCTCGGTGGTCTGCCTGGCTTGCGGCGAACGGCATCCGCGCGCCGAAATCCAGCGCGAACTCGAAGCGGCGAACCCCGCCATCGCCGGCCTGTCCGCCGTGCCGTCGGCCGACGGCGACGCGCATCTCGAGCCCGACGATCTGCACGGCTTCACGGTGCCGCACTGCCGCCGCTGCGCCGGCGTCATCAAACCCGATGTGGTGTTCTTCGGCGACTCGGTGCCGCGCGATCGCGTGGCCGCGGTCCACGAGGCATTGCAGCGCGCCGATGCGCTGCTGGTCGTCGGCTCCTCGCTGATGGTCTTTTCCGGATACCGCTTCTGCGTCGCCGCCGCGCAGGCCGGCAAGCCGGTGGTTGCCATCAATCTCGGCCGCACCCGCGCCGACCCCCTTCTGACGATGAAGATCGCCGCGCCCTGCGGCGCCACGCTGACGCGCCTCGACGCCACGCTGCGCAACATCGCCGCCTGACTTCGCTGCCAATTCGATACGAATAAGTCGCAAATCGGAAACGGCCGTAAACCATCGACAGTTGAGATACCAATTCGGTAGCAGCATGTGACGCGTCGTTGGTTGTGGCGCGGGGTCGACAGCGAATGTTCGTCGCGACAGCGCCCCGTCCTCGACGTACGAACCGTCCGCGCGCCCTGGATGCCATGCCGGCCATGGACGTCGAATCCATCCTGCCCGAGGGAATTACCATGCCCGTCTCCTACCTGACTTCGATGCCGACCCAGCAGTCCTATGCCGCCAAACCCTTGTTCGAATCGCAACTGCATTTCCCGGAGCTGACCGCCGAACAGCTTCCCGCCTTTATCGAGAACGCCGAACGGTTGCTGCTCCAGGAAAAGCGAATCAAGCTGTCGGTCAATGGAACCCCCCTGCCGCTGGCGGAGATGGTGGGCAATAGCAATGACCGCGAGGGCGCAGTCATTCTGACGGGCATCGCGGAAGCCCTGCCCCGCGCCTTCGAGAATCATTCAGACGTCGAGGTTCGCGATCTGGCGTTTTATGAAGCAGCGGGCCTGATTGCCAGCCCAGCGTTCTGGGAGGCAACCGAAGACGCGATGAAAGCGACGCTGAACCTGGGCACCACGGGCGGCGACATCCGCCTGCACGACGCTGCGCAGCTGGGAATGAATGTCACGCTGGCCAAGGATGGGAAAAGCCTTGAGTGCCATATCAGCGCCACCTGGAAAGAGTTCACCGCCGGTGCGAAGTGGCACGCCATGACCGGTCTTGAACCCGTGATGAAGGCGGACGTGCGGATGCGGATCCCGCTGAAGCGAAAAGGCGGTCAGCAGGAATTGCAGCCGACCTTCGTTTATCTGCACGCCAACAGCCCTGTCCCTGAAATCGCCAGCAAGCTCAAGGAACGGAAGACCACGCTGGGTCAGGCCCTTCTCAACGCGCTGGCCAGCCTTCCGCTGCTCGGTCGCCTGTTCCGGGGCGTGCAGATCAAGGTGTGTGTCGGGGAAAACTTCCGTGGCCATGGGCTCGCCT
This sequence comes from Cupriavidus sp. UGS-1, assembly GCF_021213615.1. Lineage (NCBI taxonomy): Bacteria > Pseudomonadati > Pseudomonadota > Betaproteobacteria > Burkholderiales > Burkholderiaceae > Cupriavidus > Cupriavidus sp. UGS-1. The sequence continues at coordinate 32,571 of NZ_JAJQJF010000016.1, forward strand.
GCATGCCGGCCGATCTGGGCGACAGAGACTGGATCGGCCGGGGACATGACAGGCGCCTGGGACACCATCTCGCCGCGTGCACCCACATCACCGCAAAACGGCTGACGCACCGGCCAAACGCGACCCGGCACCTGACTCGCGCCATGGCCGCGGCGCAGGTTAACGCCAACGAAGTGGCTCCGCTGAAAGTCCTGTTGGCTCACCGGGCACCCGAATTGAGAGTCAAGGCCAACATGGTGGAACGCCTGGACCATTGGGCGTTCCAGCGTGGGCTCAACGATCCAGCAGCAAACGAGATTGCCGGCCAGCCGCCGCAGGAAGTGCCGGCGCGCCCGCTCGATGTTCCGCCGCCGCCCGATGAGGTGCCGCCGATCGGCCCGACCGTCGAGGCGCTTCAATCCCAGCTGCAAGAGTTCCAACAAACCTTGGAGGCTGAACGGAGCGCACGGCAGCAGGCGGATACCGAACGCGATGGATTGCGCTCGGAAACGGAGAAGCTGAGGGTGCAACTTGCGGCCCTGCAGGAAGAGCGATTGCAGCTGACTGGGGAACTCGAAGAGTTGAACGCGAAATTCATGAAGACGCATACCGCGCTGATGGCGACGCGAAGCCCGCTCGTCTCCATGCCGCATAGCCTGGACGGCGGCCCCATCCCCAACGGAATCGTCAGGAACCGGGCACAGTCAATCTCGAACCAAAGAAGCACGAGACCCGCGGCGCCTGGCGCCAATACGTCAACCACGACGCGCACAGCCGCGATACAGGCTACACCGGTGGCTCCGACTACGACCGAGGCTCGGGCTACGACCGAGGCTCGGGCTACGACCGAGGCACCGGCTACAACCGAGGCACCGGCTACGACCGAGGCACCGGCCACAACCGAGGCACCCGCTACGACCGGCACATCCGCTACATCGGCGACAACCGCCACGACAGGCACGACGACGTCCACGGATGACGCATAGCAGGCCGGGTGAACCGCTTCTTGCCGCCTTGCGCCAGATGGCCGCCGCCCGGCGGCAACGGCGGACGCTCGTCAGCTCGCGACGTCCGCCATACCCGTGCCCAACTCTCCGATCACCGCCCCCAACTGCTCCCGCAACCACCGATTCGCGCCGTCATTCTCGCCGCCAGCATGCCAATACAAGTGCAGCTCCAATGACGGCACCTTGAACGGCAGCGTCAGCAGGCGGTTGCCATACGCCTCGTTGGCGATGCGCGCATAGCGCAGCGGCAGCGTCGCCAGCAGGTCGGTGCAACTGACGATGCGGCACGCGGCCGCGTAGTGCTGGCAGCGCAGCCGCACCCGCCGCGTCATGCCCATCCGGTGCAGCGCCTGGTCCTCCAGCCCCGCCCCGCGCCGCCGCGACGACACGTGCACGTGCTCGGCGGCCAGATAGCGCTCCAGCGTCAATTCCTTCTTCACCAAGGGATGGTCGCGCCGGGCCAGCACCACCATCGGGTCGGCCATGAACTGCGCGTGGTGGATCGCCGGCGAGACCGGCAGCAGGATATCGATCGCGGCATCGAGCGTGCCGGCCAGCAACTCCGATTCCATCTCGCGGCGGTCGAAGCGGACCGCGGCGATGTCGACGTGCGGCGCCACCGCGGCGACGCGCGACATCAGCGGCGGCAGCAGCGTCGATTCCAGCGCGTCGCGCATGCCGATGGTGAAACGCCGCACCGTCGCGGCCGGATCGAAATGCGGCGTGTCCTGCAGCGTCCGCGCGAACGACTGCAGCGCGGTGCGTACCTCCCCGGCCAGCGAGCGGGCCAGCGGGGTCGGCGCCATGCCCTGCCCGCGCCGCTCGAACAGCGGGTCGTCGAACAGCGTGCGCAATCGGCCGAGCGCATGGCTGACCGCCGGCTGCGTCAGGTTCAGCTGCCGGGCGGCCGCCGTGATGCTGCCTTCGGTATAGATGGCGTCAAACACGACGAACAGGTTCAGGTCGATGCGGGAGAGCTGCATGGCGGCGATTGTGTCATGGAATGCAGCAGATTGATACCATCGAATCCAGAAAATTCATTTTTCATATTCCATGGATTCGGATAGAGTGGCCTCAGTCGGCGTATATCGCGCCCGCCCGCCGTCTGTCCGGTCCGCCCTCACGCGGCCCCGGCAGCCCCGGCGGGGCCAAATCGCAGGGGTTGTGAGGAGACACCATGGATTTCGAATACTCGCCCAAGGTCAAGGAAATGCGCGCCAGGTTGCTGGCCTTCTTCGACCAGCACATCTATCCGAACGAGAAGCGCTTCCACGCCGAGATCCAGGCCAACCGCAAGGCCGGCAACGCCTGGGTGCCAAGCCAGCTGATCGAGGAACTGAAGCCGCTGGCGCGCGAGGCCGGCCTGTGGAACCTGTTCCTGCCGCGTTCGAAGCGCGCGCCCGAAGGACTGTCGAACCTCGAATACGCGACGCTGTGCGAGATCATGGGCCGCGTGCCCTGGTCGCCCGAGGTATTCAACTGCGCGGCGCCCGACACCGGCAACATGGAGACGCTGGAGCGCTACGCGTCCGAGGAACTGAAGGACAAGTGGCTGGAGCCGCTGCTGCGCGGCGAGATCCGCTCCGCCTTCCTGATGACGGAACCGGACGTGGCGTCCTCCGACGCGACCAATATCCGCTGCAGCATCGAGCGCGATGGCGACCACTACGTGATCAACGGCACCAAGTGGTGGTCGTCGGGCGCCGGCGACCCGCGCTGCAAGGTCTATATCGTGATGGGCAAGACCAATCCCGATGCGGGCCGCCACGAGCAGCAGTCGATGATCGTGGTGCCGGCCGACACGCCGGGCATCACCGTCAAGCGCCATCTGCCGGTGTTCGGTTATGACGACGCGCCGCACGGCCACATGGAGATCGAGCTCAAGAACGTGCGCGTGCCGGCGGACAATATCCTGCTGGGCGAGGGCCGCGGCTTCGAGATCGCGCAGGGCCGCCTCGGCCCGGGCCGCATCCACCACTGCATGCGCAGCATCGGCGTGGCCGAGCGCGCGCTGGAACTGATGTGCAAGCGCAGCCTGGAGCGGGTCGCGTTCGGCAAACAGATCGCCCGCCATGGCGTCACGCAGGAGCGCATCGCCGAGGCCCGCTGCGAGATCGAGATGGCGCGCCTGCTGACGCTGAAGGCCGCGTACATGATGGACACGGTCGGCAACAAGGTCGCCAAGGCCGAGATCGCGATGATCAAGGTCGTCGCGCCCAATGTCGCGCTGAAGGTCATCGATTGGGCGATCCAGGTGCACGGCGCCGCCGGCGTGTCGGAAGACTTCCCGCTGGCCTCGTGGTGGGCGCACCAGCGCACGCTGCGTCTGGCCGACGGTCCGGACGAGGTGCACCGCAACGCGATCGCCAAGCTGGAACTGGCCAAGCACATGAGCCTGAATCCGGACGAGATCCAGATGCCGGTCACGCGCGGCGGCTGATGCCGTCGTCACGATAAAAAACACCCCGCGGCCATCCGGCCGCACGACTCCAGGGCGGCTGCGCCGGCAGCAAGCCATCCACGCGCAGCCTGTCTGCGCGTTTTTTTCTTCTGTGATTAAATGCGTCGGTCCATTCAACCGGCGCTGCGCTGCCGAGTCTGCGGCGCCCTTCTCCCGTCCAGGAGCTTCCTCGATGATCGATGTCTACAGCTGGGCCACGCCCAATGGCCACAAGGTTCATATCATGCTGGAAGAGTGCGGCCTGCCCTACCAGGTGCACCCCATCAATATCGGAGCCGGCGACCAGTTCGGCGAGGAATTTCTGAAGATCAGCCCGAATAACAAGATCCCGGCGATCGTCGACAGCGAAGGGCCGGACGGCAAACCGATCTCCCTGTTCGAGTCGGGCGCGATCCTGGTGTATCTGGCCGGCAAGACCGGCAAGTTTCTGCCCGAGGACGTGCGCGGCAAATACGAAACGCTGCAATGGCTGATGTTCCAGATGGGCGGCGTGGGACCGATGCTGGGCCAGGCGCATCATTTCCGCATCTATGCGCCAGAGAAAATCGAATATGCGATCAACCGCTATACCAATGAAGCGCGCCGCCTCTATGGCGTGATCGACAAGCAGTTGTCGAATCGCCCCTGGCTGGCTGGCGACGAATATACGATCGCCGATATCGCGACCTTCCCGTGGCTGCGCAGCTGGCAGAACCAGGGCATCGAACTGGACGACTATCCGCACCTGAAGCGCTGGTTCAATACGATCGCCGAACGCCCGGCGGTCAAGCGCGGCGTCGAAGTACTGGCACGCGAACGCAAGCCGCTGCATACCGACAAGGAACGCGAGATCCTGTTCGGCGCGACGCAATACGCCCGCCGCTGAGCCGAAAGCCGCCCTCCGGCACCGAAAACCCCCAGCGAACGCTGGGGGTTTTTTCATTGGACGAGCGCTTGTGTGCGGGGCGCGGCTCGCGCCAGCGGATCCGTCGGCGGATCGCCGTCGCCCCATTCCTTAACTAAAACGCGCTGTTCTTTAGATTATTGAGAGATCGATTCAGGTGAATACCTGTATGACATTCACCTCCGAACATGAGAAAAAAGCGTTACGCGCTTTTGATTTCCCGATGCCGGCGCAGATTTTCAACACTTTACGCAATCTATAGTGTTTATATCGAAGGTTATGTTGTCTGACACCGATTGTGCGACGGACTCTAGGATGTCGAGTCGATCAGGCGAATCCCTTAACTTCCTTCAAATTCCTCTCTCCCCCTTACCATGATCGGCGATCCTCTCAAGCTATTTGGCCAAAGACTGACGGCCCTGCGCAAACAAAGGGGCTGGTCGCAGGAAAAACTCGCGCTCGAAAGCGGAATGGCGCGCTCCTACCTCAGCGGCATCGAGCGCGGGCTGCGCAACGTGGCGCTGATCAACATCTGCACGCTGGCCGATACCCTCGGCGTTCCTCCCGGCGAAATGTTGAAGTTTGATGGCGACAACTCGGTATTGACCGTCGAGGAATTACGCACGCCGTTCGGTGCGGAAGAAACTACCGCGCAACGCAATGCGCGGCGTTATATGGCAAGGCTCGATAATGACGACCAGGATCTCGTTGCCTCGGTGGCACGTGCGCTCGCCCGCAAGCGCGCCGCCGGACAAAATGCCGCCTGACGGCATCCGCCGCCGCGCTACATCGCCAGCATGCCCTGCCGCTCGATAAAGCGGATCACCGCGTCAAGACCCTGCCCCGACTTGACGCTCCCCATCACGAAAGGCCGTTCCCCGCGCATCTTGCGCGCGTCGCTTTCCATCACGTCAAGATTGGCGCCGACGTACGGCGCGAGGTCGGTCTTGTTGATCACCAGCAGATCCGACTTGGTAATGCCCGGTCCGCCCTTGCGCGGAATCTTCTCGCCGCCGGCGACATCGATCACGTAGATCGTCAGATCGGACAGCTCGGGGCTGAATGTCGCCGCCAGATTGTCGCCACCGGATTCGATGAACACCACGTCCGCATCGGGAAAGCGCGCCAGCATGCGGTCGACCGCCTCCAGGTTGATCGATGCGTCCTCGCGGATCGCGGTATGCGGGCAGCCGCCGGTTTCCACGCCCATGATGCGCTCGGCCGGCAGTGCTCCGGAGATCGTCAGCAGTCGCTGGTCCTCCTTGGTGTAGATGTCGTTGGTGATCGCCACCAGGTCGTAGCGCTCGCGCATGGCCTTGCACAGCATCTCCAGCAAGGTGGTCTTGCCGGAGCCGACCGGGCCGCCGACGCCGACGCGCAGCGGAGGAAGTGTCTTGGTACGGGTCATGATGTCGGTTCCGATTCGATATGCGGCTGCGCTCAGGAGCGGAACAGCCGGGAATACTGCGTTTCGTGGCGCGCCGACAGCAGGCCGAGCATCGGCGACAGCGTCGACAGCGCGGGCGGTTCGGCATCGGCGCGGCGCGCCGCCTCGGCCACCGCGTCGAGCACGCAGCCATGCATGGCGCGCAGGATCTGCTGGCCGGCGACCTGCCCCAGCGGCACCGCCTTGATCGCCGCGGCGATCTGGTTCTCGGCCCAGTTGAAGCAATAGGCCGCCAGCCCGTCGCGCTCGTCGACCTGCAGCGCGACGCAGGCCGCCGCGAACGCCGTTGGCAGGCACACCGGCGACATCGCCGCCAGCGCTTCGCGCAACGCCGGCTCGCCCCATTCCATCTGCCCGACCAGCCGCGCCAGCGACCATCCCATCTGCTCGGTTTCGAGCCGCAACTCGGCGGTTTCCCGGCTTTGATGGAACCAATCGTTCCAGTGCCGCGCGCCATCGCGGTCATCGGCACGCCATGCACGATGCAGCAGCAGCCACAACGGACCTTCGGCATGCGCCTGCACGTGCAGCAGATTGTCGCGAATCCACTGCCGCGCACTGTCGGCATCTAGCACGATGCCGCATTCGATCGCCGCCTCCAGCCCTTGCGAATAGCTGAACCCGCCAATCGGCAGCGCCGGCGAGGCCAGATGCAGCAGCGACAGCAGTTGCGGGAGTTGGGTCATGGCAGCGCGAGCGGCTCAGCGCGGGTGATCGCAGCCGACATGGTGTCCTTGATCCCCATGCGAATGATCATGATCATGCGGATGCGGATGCGGATGCGAGTGCGAGTGCGAGTGCGAGTGCGAGTGCGAGTGCGAGTGCGGGTGCGAGAGCGAGTGCGAATGCGAGTGCCCATGATGCTCATGAAACACCGCCTGCGCCGCCGCGTAGTCTTCGGCGAAGGTCGCGTCGTGGCCGTGCTTGTGGCCGCCGCCATAGGCGCCGGCTTCGGGTTCGAATGGCAGCTCGGCGCGTTCGACGTTCACGCCGAGGCGGACCAGCATGTCGGCCAGCACCGGGTCGTATTCCAGCCGCAGATAGTCGCGGCCGATCTCCACCGGTGTGTGGCGGTTGCCGAGGTGGTAGGCCGCGCGCATCAGTGCGTGCGGATCGCCGGACCGTACTTGCAGCACCGATTCCGCTGCCGCCTGCACCTCGACGAACGTGCCGTCGGCGGTCACCAGCAGGTCGCCGCCGCGCAGCACCGTGCCGCGCGGCAGGAAGATCGCCGCTTCCTCGCCGTTGTCCAGCACCGCGCGCAGCCGGCTCTTGCTGCGATCGCCGAACGGCAGCACCAGCTTCGGCGCGCGGCGCACCAGCACCGGCGCGATGCCGTGCGGCGCGGGAAGATGCTTGTCGATCTTGTGCATGGTCAGAACAGGAAATAGCGCTGCGCCATCGGCAGCGAGGTCGCCGGCTCGCAGGTCAGCAGCTGGCCGTCGGCGACGACCTGGTAGGTCTCGGGATCGACGGTGACCGTCGGCTGCCAGTCGTTGTGGATCATGTCGCGCTTGCTGACCGTGCGTGTGCCGCGCACCGCCGACAGCGTCTTCTGCAGCCCATAACGCCCGCCCACATCCGCAGCCAGCGCGGCCTGCGACACGAAGGTCAGCGACGACCGGTGCAGCGCACCGCCGGCGCTGGCGAACATCGGCCGATAGTGCACCGGCTGCGGCGTCGGGATCGACGCGTTGGGATCGCCCATCGCCGCGGCGGCGATCATGCCGCCCTTCAGGATCAGGCTCGGCTTGACGCCGAAGAACGCCGGCTTCCACAGCACCAGGTCCGCCCACTTGCCGACCTCGATCGAGCCAACCTCGTGCGCGACGCCATGCGTCAGTGCCGGATTGATCGTGTACTTGGCGACATAGCGCTTGACGCGGAAGTTGTCGTGCCCGCCGCGCGCATCGTGCGGATCGCCGGGCAGCTTGCCGCGCTGCATCGCCATCTTGTGCGCGGTCTGCCAGGTGCGCAGGATCACCTCGCCGACGCGCCCCATCGCCTGCGAATCGCTGGAGATCATCGAGAACGCGCCGAGGTCGTGCAGGATATCCTCGGCCGCGATGGTCTCGCGGCGAATCCGGCTCTCGGCAAAGGCGATGTCCTCGGCGATCGACGGATCGAGGTGATGGCAGACCATCAGCATGTCCAGATGCTCGTCGATCGTATTGATCGTGTAGGGCCGCGTCGGATTGGTCGACGACGGCAGCACGTTGGCCTCGCCGCAGACCTTGATGATGTCCGGCGCGTGCCCGCCGCCGGCGCCTTCGGTGTGATAGGTATGGATGGTGCGGCCCTTGAACGCGGCGATGGTCGCCTCGACGAAGCCGCCCTCGTTCAGCGTGTCGGTATGGATCGCGACCTGCACGTCGGTGGCGTCGGCCACCGACAGGCAGGTATCGATCGCGGCCGGCGTGGTGCCCCAGTCCTCGTGCAGCTTCAGCCCGATCGCGCCGGCCTCGACCTGCTCGACGATCGGCTGCGGCAGGCTGGCGTTGCCCTTGCCGAGCAGGCCGATATTCATCGGATAGGCGTCCACCGCCTGCAGCATCCGCTCCATGTGCCAGGGGCCCGGCGTCACCGTGGTCGCATAGGTGCCGGTAGCCGGACCGGTGCCGCCGCCGATCATCGTCGTGACGCCGCTCATCAGCGCCTCCTCGATCTGCTGCGGGCAGATGAAGTGGATATGGGTGTCGATGCCGCCCGCGGTGACGATCATCCCCTCGCCCGCGATCACCTCGGTGCCCGGACCGATGACGATCGTCACGCCCGGCTGGATATCGGGATTGCCGGCCTTGCCGATGCCGGCGATGCGGCCGTCCTTGATGCCGATATCGGCCTTGACGATGCCCCAATGGTCGACGATCAGCGCATTGGTGATCACGGTGTCGACGCAGTCGCGCGCCAGCCGCTGGCTCTGCCCCATGCCGTCGCGGATCACCTTGCCGCCGCCGAACTTGACCTCCTCGCCGTAGATCGTGAAATCCTTCTCGACCTCGATGACCAGCGCGGTATCGGCCAGCCGCACGCGGTCGCCGGTGGTCGGCCCGAACATCTCGGCATAAGCCTGCCTTCCGATCGTCAACGCCATCACAGCGCTCCCATGATCTTGCCGTTGAAGCCGTAGACGATGCGGTCGCCATCGAGGGCGACCAGCTCGACGGTGCGCGACTGCCCGGGCTCGAAGCGCACCGCGGTACCGGCGGCGATATTGAGCCGGAAGCCGCGCGCGGCATCGCGGTCGAACTCCAGCGCGGCGTTGGTCTCGTGGAAGTGGAAATGCGAGCCGACCTGGATCGGCCGGTCGCCGGTATTGGCGACCGCCAGCCGTATCGTCGCGCGGCCCGCGTTCAGTTCGATCTCGCCGTCGGCGGGCATCAGTTCACCGGGGATCATCGGGTCTCCTGTCGTTGGTCGGGGCGGATTCGAGCCACCATCGGGCCACCATCGGGCCACCATCAGGCCACCATCAGCCCGACGCCATACAGCGCGACGCCGGCCCCAAGCGCGCGCGCCAGCCACGGCGCATGCCGGCGCAGTACCGAGCCGGCGGCGATGCCGGCCAGATGCAGCGCCATCGTCGCCAGCGCGAAGCCGCCGACATAGGCCAGCACCGCAGGCAGCGCGCCGGCACTCGCGGGCAGTTCGGCACCGTGCGCATGGCCATGGAACAGTGCGAAGCCGCCGACCAGCGCCATCGCCACGCCGGCGGGCAGCCGCGCGCGCAGCGCGACCAGCAGGCCGATCACCAGCAGCGAGGCGGCGATCATCGGCTCGACCGCGGGCAGGGCAACACCGGCGAGGCCGAGCGCGGCGCCGACCAGCATCAGCGCGACGAAGGCCAGCGGCAACCGCAGCACGCCGCCACCCGCTCCGCCACCCGCGCCTGCGCCACGCACCGCCAGCGCGCTCCAGACGCCCACCGCCACCATCGCCAGCAGATGGTCGGCTCCGGTCAGCGGATGCAGCAGGCCGGAGGCGAGACTGGCGCCGACGCTGGCGACATCGTGGCCCGGATGCGCCAGTGCCGGCCCGCTGGCGAGCAGTGCGGCCGCAGCGGCGAGATGAGCGGCGACACCCGCCCGGCCACGCGGCATGGCTTGTTGGAAGGAAACGGAACGAATGAAACCGGCCATGTTGGTCCTCGGTAGAAAACGGAAATTCAGTCAGCGGCGGCGATGCTGGCGATGCGGGTGACGCAGGTCAGACGATCGGCTGGTGCACGGTGACCAGCTTGGTCCCGTCCGGAAAGGTCGCCTCGACCTGGATCTCCGGGATCATCTCGGCGACGCCGTCCATCACGTCCTCGCGCGACAGCACCGTGGTGCCGGCATGCATCAGCTCGGCGACGGTGCGCCCGTCGCGCGCGCCCTCCATGATCGCGGCGGTGATCAGCGCGACCGCCTCCGGATAGTTCAGCTTCAGCCCACGCGCGCGGCGGCGCTCGGCCAGCAGCGCGGCGGTGAAGATCAGCAGCTTGTCCTTCTCTCTTGGCGTCAGTTCCATCGCCAGTCCTCAACGTTCTGTCGTTACGTCGACCTGTCAGATCGACCTGGTGGATCGACCTGCTGGATCGACCTGCTGGATCGACTTGTCAGTTCGACCCGTTACGTCGCCCACAGCCGCAACGGCCTCGCCGCTACCCCATGGATCGGCATCCGCAACGCGCTCCACGCCGCCACCATCAGCTCGCGCACCGGCTCGATGTGCGCGCCCAGCACGCGCAGCAGCAGCATCGGCTGCTCGGGGTCGGCCAGGCACGTCACGCCGGCACGCAGATCGGGCCGATACGGCAGGCGCTCGGCAAGTTGCTCGGCCAGTTCCTGCGTCGCGCCCGCGCCGACGGCCCACAGCGTGCCGAGCACCGGCAGGCCGTCGAGCCCCACGCGCGCCTGGCGCAGCGGCGAATCGGCATCGAGGCGGGCATGCTCGCGCCACAGCGTGCGGACGCCCTGTCCGATGCGCGTGTCCATCCACGCGGTGCCGCGCCGCCATTGCTCGCCGGACGCCTGCCGGCCGAGCACCAGCGCGTCCCAGCCGATCGCGCTGGCGCCCGGGGCGACCTCCACCGTGGTCGCGAGCCGCGCGCGCGCATCGTCGAACACGATGTTCTCCTGCGGCAGCCAGTCCAGCTTCGCGCCGGCCGCGACCGCAATGCGCACGCGCTGGCTGGCGTCGCGGCCGAGCGACTTGTACCACTTGGTCGCGCCCGGCGTAGCCAGCACCGCGTGCGCGCCGGCCTCGATGCCGATATCGATATCCAGCACGTCGCCGCCCGCAATGCCGGCCGGCGGATGCAGCACCACCGCATGGCAGATGCCGCCCTCCGGATACAGCGGCTTCTGCACCATCAGGGGCCCGGCATGCCGCCGCTCGACCAGCGCGGTGCGCTCGCCGCGGACGGCAAAGCGCAGCCGCAGCTGGGCGTGCCACGCGGGCGGCAAGGCCAGCGTCGTAGCCGGATCGTCGGCGGGAAAATCGGGATGGCGCATCGATCGATCGAGCGAAGGCGAAGATGAGCCACGGCCTAGACCGCGATCATTTCCCGCACGCCCTGCTCTTCCATTCGCCCGCCCTCGCCGCTGGCCACCACCTCCCCGCGGCTCATCACCACGTAGTGATCGGCCAGATAGCGCGCGAACTCGTAGTACTGCTCGACCAGCAGCACCGTCATGCCGAACTCGTCGACCAGCAGCCGCAACGCGCGGCCGATGTCCTGGATGATCGACGGCTGGATGCCTTCGGTCGGCTCGTCGAGGATCAGCAGCTTCGGCTCGCTCATCAGCGCGCGGCCGATCGCCAGCTGCTGTTGCTGTCCGCCCGACAGGTCGCCGCCGCGGCGCTGCTGCATCGTGCGCAGCACCGGAAACAGCTGGTAGATGCGGTCGGGCACGCCGGCCGGCTTGCCGCGGCTGGCGGCGCCGATCAGCAGGTTCTCTTCGACGGTCAGCCGCGGAAAGATCTCGCGGCCCTGCGGCACATAGGCCAGGCCCGCGGCGACGCGCTCGTAGGGCGGCGCCTTGTCCAGCGTCCGGCCGTGCCAGCGGATGGTGCCGCTGCGGGTCGGCACCACGCCCATCAGGCATTTCAGCAGCGTGCTCTTGCCCACGCCGTTGCGGCCGAGCAGCGTGGTCAGCCGGCCCTCCGGCACGTCGAAGCTGACGTCGCGCAGGATATGGCTGCCGCCGTAGTACTGGTTCAATCCGCTGACTTGCAGCATCGGTTTTCCTTTCTGCGCTTCCATTCCGCGCCGCCGTTCAGCGCCGCCGTTCAGCGCCCCAAATACGATTCGATCACGCGCTCGTCGCGCTTGACCGCGTCCAGCGTGCCCTCGGCCAGCACGCTGCCCTCCGCCAGCACCGTGACCTTGCCGGCCTCGCCCGCCAGCGCGGCAACGAATTCCATGTCGTGCTCGACCACCATCATCGAGCAGCTGCCCCGCAGGCCATTGAGCAGCTTGGCCAGCTGCATCGTTTCCTCGTCGGTCATGCCGGCCACCGGCTCGTCGAGCAACAACAGCTGCGGCCGCTGCATCAGCAGCATGCCGATCTCGAGACGCTGCTTCTGGCCGTGCGACAACAGCCCCGCCGGCCGGTAGGCCTCGTCCTCCAGGCCCGTCAGCGCCAGCGTCTGCTCGATGCGGCGGCGGCCATCGGCGTCGAGCCGTGCGCGCAGCGACGACCACCAGTGCTTGTCGGCCTTCATCGCCAGCTCCAGGTTCTCCCACACCGCGTGCTGCTCGAACACGGTCGGCTTCTGGAACTTGCGGCCGATGCCGGTCTGCGCGATGGTCGGCTCGTTCAGCCGCATCAGGTCGATGCTCTGGCCAAGGAACACGCGGCCGCTGACCGAGGCATTGCGTGGCCCGGTCTTGCCGGTGATCACATCCATCATCGTGGTCTTGCCCGCGCCATTGGGGCCGATCACGCAGCGCAGTTCGCCGTGGTCGATCGACAGCGTCAGCCGGTTCAAAGCGCGGAAGCCGTCGAACTGCACGGTGACGTCCTCCAGATACAGGATCGGGCCGTGCGAGACGTCGATGGCGCCGCGCTCGAGCACGCGGCCCAGGCCGGTGGCGTCGCCGCTTTCGGCCTGCGCCGCGTCGTGGCGTTCTTTCATTGCGGCGTTCATGCCTTTCCTCCGCTGCCGGCAGGCACCGCCACGGGCGCAGGCTTGGGTGCCGCCGTTGCACCCGCCGCGCCACCCCGCCGCAGGCGAACCAGCAGCCCCACGACGCCGTTTGGCAGATACAGCGTCACCAGCACGAACATCGCGCCGAGCAGGAACAGCCAGTACTCGGCGAAATGCGCGGTGAACAGCGTCTTGGCGCCATTGACGAGGAACGCGCCGATCACCGGACCGATCAGCGTGCCGCGTCCGCCGACCGCGACCCAGACCGCCATCTCGATCGAGTTCGCCGGCGACATCTCGCCCGGATTGATGATGCCGACCTGCGGCACATACAGCGCGCCCGCGATGCCGCACAGCACCGCCGAGAAGGTCCAGACGAACAGCTTGTAGCCGAGCGGGTTGTAGCCGGAGAACATCACGCGCGTCTCGGCATCGCGCACCGCGGTGACCACGCGGCCAAGCTTCGAGGTCACGATATAGCGGCAGGCGATCAGCCCGCCCAGCAGCGCGAACGCGGTCAGTACGAACAGCACGGTGCGCGTCTCGGGTGCGGCGATCGCGAAGCCGGCGATGCGCTTGAAGTCGGTGAAGCCGTTGTTGCCGCCGAAGCCTGTCTCGTTGCGGAAGAACAGCAGCATCGCGGCATAGGTCATCGCCTGCGTGATGATCGACAGGTAGACGCCCTTGATGCGCGAGCGGAACGCGAAGAAGCCGAACAGCCAGGCCAGCACGCCGGGCACCAGCACCACCAGCAGCAGCGCGTAGCCCAGATGCTCGGTGCCGTGCCAGAACCACGGCAGCTCCTTCCAGTCGAGGAACACCATGAAGTCGGGCAGCTCGCTGCGATAGACACCGTCGCGGCCGATCGCGCGCATCAGGTACATGCCCATCGCATAGCCGCCGAGCGCGAAGAACAGCCCGTGGCCCAGGCTCAGGATGCCGCAGTAGCCCCACACCAGATCGAGCGCGATCGCCGCCAGCGCGAAGCACATGATCTTGCCGATCAGCGTCAGCGCATAGGCCGACAGATGCAGCGGATGCGTGTCGGGCAGCACCAGTGCGCACACCGGCACCGCCACGGCGGCGAGCAGCGCGACCAGCGCCAGCGCCAGCCAGCCGCGCGTGGAGAACAGCGGCTGGCGCGGGGGCACCGCCAGCGTGAAGGCGCGCGTTGAAGGATCGATCGAGCTTTGCATCATGCCTCCGCGCTGCGCCCCTTGAGCGCGAACAGTCCCTGCGGCCGCTTCTGGATGAACAGCACGATCAGCACCAGGACGATGATCTTGGCCAGCACCGCGCCGTAGAACGGCTCGATGAACTTGTTGATGATCCCCAGGCCGAAGGCGCCGACGATGGTGCCGGCCAGCTGCCCGACGCCGCCGAGGACGACCACCATGAAGGAATCGATGATGTAGGCCTGCCCCAGGTCCGGGCCGACATTGCCGATCTGCGACAACGCGCAGCCGCCGAGCCCGGCGATGCCCGCGCCGAAGGCAAACGCATAGCTGTCGACCTTCCAGGTCCGTACGCCGACGCAGGCTGCCATCGTGCGGTTCTGCGTGGTGGCGCGCACGAACAGCCCGAGCCGGGTGCGATTGAGCACGGCCCAGGCGATCGCCACCACGGCCAGCGCGAACACGACGATGACGATGCGGTTGTACGGAATCACCAGTCCCGGCATCCACTGCACGCCGCCGCTCATCCAGCTGGGGTTCGCCACCTCGACGTTCTGCGCGCCGAACAGCATCCGCACCGCCTGCATCAGCAGCAGGCTGATGCCGAAGGTCGCCAGCAGCGTTTCCAGCGGACGGCCGTACAGATGGCGCAGCACCAGCCGCTCCAGCACGAAGCCGACCGCGGCGGCGGCGAGGAAGGCCGCGGGCAAGGCCGCCGGCAGATACCAGTCGAACGCATCGGGCAGATAGGTGCGGAACAGCGACTGCACCAGCCAGGTCGCATAGGCGCCGATCATCAGGAATTCGCCATGGGCCATGTTGATCACGCCGATCAGGCCATAGGTGATGGCCAGGCCCAGCGCGGCCAGCAGCAGCACGCTGCCCAGGCTCAGGCCCGCGAACAGGTTGCCGATCAGCTCGGCCTGGCGTTCACTGGCGCGCAGATTGTCGAGGGCCTGCTGCGCGGCGGCACGCAGTTGCGCGTCGGGCTCGCGGTACTGGCCGCTGTCGTCGCGCTCAACCAGCGGCTGCAGCCGCTGGCGCGTGGCCGGGTCGCTGTCGCGGCCTAGGATGCGAATCGCCTCCAGCCGCTGGTCGCGGCTGCCGTCGGCGAGCACGGTATTGGCCCAGATCACGTCGAGCCTGCCGCGCAGCGCGGTGTCGGCTTCCGACTGGCGTGCGGCGGCGACGGCCTCGCGCGGCGCGTCCTCGGGGCGCTCCAGCAGCGCCGCGATCGCCTGCGCGCGCACCGTGGCGTCCGGCGACGCCAGCAGCAGGCTGCCGGCCGCGCCGTCGACCTGCGCGCGCAGGCTGTTGTTCAGGGTCAGCGATTGCAGCGCGCCGGCATCGACCTCGACCGGCTTGCCGGTGATCGCGTCGATCGCACGCTCGCCGTGAACGCGCACCATGCCGATGCCCGGCGCGAACTGCAGCGTGTCGTCCTGCAGTGCCCGCAGGATCGGGCCAGCCTGCTTCGGATCGGCCTTGGCCAGCGCGGCGATGGCGGCGCGCTTGGCGTCGAAGTCGTCTTCGGCCAGCGGCTGCAGGTCGGCCTGGGTCAGCGCGGTGGCGGCCCACAGCGCAGGGGCGGCCAGCAGCAGCGGCAGCACCAGCAGCACGGCAAGCGTGGCGCGCCACCAGGAGGCGCGGAGCAGCATGGGTCGGGACATGGAAATGGGTAGTGTCCTGGATGATGGAGTGGGCTTGAAGCGGATGGCAGTGGGATAGCGAGCGCCGCTACCTCTCCCCCGCCCCTCTCCCGCAAGCGGGAGAGAAGAAAACCTGCGAGAGAACCGACGGTCTTCTCCCTCTCCGTCCAGCGGAATCAGAGTACCGACGGTGTTCTCCCTCTCCCCCTCAGGGGGAGAGGGTCGGGGAGAGGGGGTGGTTTGCCACCCTCTCCCGCACGAAGCCTCACATCACCTTGTCCGGCTTGCCCTCGTTGCCCGCGATGAACGGGCTCCACGGCTGCGCGCGCAGCGGCTTCGGCGTCTTCCAGACGACCGAGAACTGGCCATCGCCCTTGACCTCGCCGATCATCACCGGCTTGTACAGATGGTGGTTCTCGCCCATCGTCAGCGTGAAGCCGCTCGGCGCCTTGAAGGTCTGGCCGATCATCGCGGCGCGGACCTTGTTCGGATCGGTGGTGCCGGCCTTCTTGACCGCCTGCGCCCACATATGGATGCCGACGTAGGTCGCTTCCATCGGATCGTTGGTCACGCGCTTGTCGCCGCCCGGCAGCTTGTTGGCCTGGACCCAGGACGCCCATTGCTTCTTGAACGCGTCGTTCTCCGGGTTCTTGACCGACATGAAGTAGTTCCATGCGGCCAGATGGCCGACCAGCGGCTTGGTATCGATGCCGCGCAGTTCTTCCTCGCCGACCGAGAACGCGACCACCGGCACGTCCTTGGCCTTCAGGCCCGCGTTGCCCAGCTCCTTGTAGAACGGCACATTGGAGTCGCCGTTGATCGTCGAGATCACCGCGGTGCGGCCGCCCTGCGAGAACTTCTTGATGTTGGCGACGATGGTCTGGTAATCGCTGTGGCCGAACGGCGTGTAGACCTCCTCGATATCCTTGTCGGCCACGCCCTTGCTCTTCAGGAATGCGCGCAGGATCTTGTTGGTGGTGCGCGGATACACGTAGTCGGTGCCCAGCAGGAAGAAGCGCTTCGCGCCGCCGCCCTCCTTGCTCATCAGGTACTCGACCGCGGGAATGGCCTGCTGGTTCGGCGCCGCGCCGGTGTAGAAGACGTTCTTCGACATCTCCTCGCCCTCGTACTGCACCGGATAGAACAGCAGCGCGTTCAGTTCCTCGTAGACCGGCAGCACCGACTTGCGCGACACCGAGGTCCAGCAGCCGAAGGTCACCGCAACCTTGTCGTTGCTGATCAGCTGGCGCGCCTTCTCGGCGAACAGCGGCCAGTTCGACGCGGGATCGACGACTACCGGCACCAGCTTGCGGCCCAGCACGCCGCCGCTCTTGTTGATCTCGTCGATGGCCATCAGCGCGACGTCCTTCAGCGACGTCTCCGAGATCGCCATCGTGCCCGACAGCGAATGCAGCACGCCCACCTTGATCGGCTCTTTCGATTGCGCGATCGCCAGCGGGCTGGTACCGATCATCGCCGCGGCGGCCACCGCCGACAGCTTCAATATCTCACGTCGTTTCATTGCAGCTCCCTAGCTCGTATTGGTGTTCGAGGAAGAACGCACCCCGGCAGGGACTTCTGCAACTAGCGTGCCACCAAAAAAGAACGCGGCCTGTGGCCGCGTGGGGAACTGCATCGAGATGACGGCACCGTGGCGGTGCGCCGGCGCCTTGCATCACGATGGTGCGATGACGCAAAGCGGTGCGGCGCACCGCGCCGGGGCGTCAGGAATAGCGCCGGCTGATCGATTCGGCGACGCAGACCGGACGGTCGCTGCCCTCGCGCTCGATCGTGACCTCCCAGGTCGACTGCGCGCCGACCAGGTCCGGTGCATTGGGCGGCGGCGCGATGCGCTCGACCTTCAGCAGCTTGATGCGCGCGCGCAGCCGGCTGCCGACCGGCACCGGCGCGGTGAAGCGCACGCGGTTCAGGCCGTAGTTGACGCCGATCTTGACGCCCGGCATCTGCATCGCACTCTGCATCAGCGCGGGCAGCAGCGACAGCGTCAGGAAGCCGTGCGCGACCGGCGCGCCGAACGGCGATTCGCGCCGCGCGCGTTCGGGATCGACGTGGATCCATTGATGGTCGCCGGTCGCCTCGGCGAACAGATTGACCTGGTGCTGCGTGATCTCGGTCCAGTCGCTGACGGCGACCTCCTGCCCCTGCAGGCCCTCGAGTTCTTCCAGCGAAGCGATGGTGCGCATCTTCTCTCCTTGTCCAATGTCAGGCCGGCCGGCGGCCATACATGCCCATGCCCTTGACGGTGCAGACCAGCTCGCCGCGCTGGTTGACCGCCTCCCACTGCGTGTGCACGACGCCGCGATCGGGCTTGGACTGCGACGGCCGCTTGTCCAGCACCGCGACAAACACGGTCAGCGTGTCGCCGGCATAGACCGGCTTGAGCCAGCGGATCTCGTCGACCCCAGGCGAGCCCATGCTGGCGGATTTCGATGTCATGTTGTCGACCAGCATGCGCATCATCACCGCGCAGGTCATCCAGCCGCTCGAGATCAGGCCGCCGTAGATGCTCTTCTTCGCCGCCTCCTTGTCGACGTGGAACGGCTGCGGATCGTATTGCGTGGCAAAGCTGACGATCTCGTCCTCGGTGATCAGCCGCGAGCCGAGCTCGCGCCGGCTGCCGACGACGAAGTCTTCGAAGTACATGGTGTCGGACATGGGGTCTCCGTGGTTGTCGGTATCGACAATGTAGCGAGTGTGTTCCCCCTCTCCCCTCAGGGGAGAGGGTCGGGGAGAGGGGTGGTTTCAGTCGCCACGTACATAGCGACCGCCGCTGCCCTCTCCCCCTCCCCTCTCCCGCACGCGGGAGAGGGGAGAAACCCGGAATGCAAAAAGCCGCGCCGGACGTTCAGCCCGAGCGCGGCCTTGCTTGCCTCAGCGGCTGGCCATCATGCCGCCTGCTGGAATTCCGGCAGGCTGGCGAAGCGGCCAAGATGGTGGTCGACGTCGCCAAAGGTCGTGTTGATCAGCGTCAGCCGCTTGAACATGTGCGCGGCCGGCAGTTCGTCGGTCACGCCCATGCCGCCGTGGATCTGCACCGCTTCCTGGCCGACCGTGCGCGCCGCCTGTCCGACCCGCGCCTTGGCGGCGGACACGTAGCGGCGGCGCTCCTCGGGGCTGGCCTCGTCGAAGCGGGCCGCGGCCAGCAGCGTGATCGAGCGCGACTGCTCCGCATGGATGAACATCTCGACCATGCGGTGCTGCAGCGCCTGGAAGCGCGCGATCGGCACGCCGAACTGCTGGCGCGTCTTGGCGTACTCGATGGTGGCGGCTGTCAGCGTGTCCATCACGCCCACGGCCTCGGCGCACAGCAGCACCGCGGCGTAGTCGGCGACCTGCTCGAGCAGCGCCCAGGCCTGGCCCTCGGTGCCCAGCAGTTCGCCAGAGGCGTCCTGGAACGTGATATCGGCCGCGTGCAGGTTGTCGATCGTGCGGTAGTCGCGGATGGTGACGCCCGGCGCCTTGGCATCGACCAGGAACAGCGAGATACCGTCCTGGTCGGCGTTGCCGCCGCCGCTGCGCGCCGACACCACCAGCTTGTCGGCCTGGCCGCCGTGGATCGCCACGACCTTGGTGCCGTTCAGCTTGCCGCCCTTGGCGGTCACGCGCACGTCGTTCAGCGTGTAGCGTGCCTCGCGCTCGTTGAACGCGGTGGCCAGCTTGATTTCGCCGCCGGCAACCTGTTCGAGCACCGCGTCCTGGCCGCCGGCCTGCTTCAGCGCGTAGGCGGCGGTCACCGTCGCCAGATAGGGCTCGACCACCAGGCCGCGGCCCAGCTCCTGCATCACCACCATCATGTCGATGGCCGACCCGTTGAAGCCGCCCTGCGCCTCGGGCACCGGCAGCGCGGTCAGGCCGAGTTCGACCAGCGCGTTCCAGGCCGCCTCGCTGTAGCCGGTCTCGCTCTTGTAGGCCTTCTTGCGGGACTCGAAGTCGTAGCTCTTGTCGATGAAGCGGCGTACCGCATCAGCCAGTTGCTTCTGCTCGTCGCTGAGATTGAAGTTCATGGTTCCTGTCTCCTCACAGCCCCAGGATCATCTGGCTGATGATGTTCTTCTGGATTTCGTTGGATCCGCCGTAGATCGAGGTCTTGCGGAAGTTGAAGTAGTACGCGGCCAGCGGCGCGGCATCGTCGTAGCCGGTCACCGCATGCTCGGTCTCGCACTCCAGGTAGTCGCGGTCGAACGGCTGCGCGTACGGGCCGACGGCTTCGACCATCAGCTCGGTCAGCATCTGCTGGATCTCGGTGCCCTTGATCTTCAGCAGCGAGGCCTCGGGGCCGGGGCCCTTGCCGGCGCTCTCGCTCGACACCACGCGCAGCACGGTGATTTCCAGCGCCATCAGCTCGATCTCCAGCGCGGCGACCTTGGCGCCGAACACCGGATCCTCCAGCAGCGGCTTGCCGTTCTTCTGCTGCTGGCGCGCGACGCGCTTCAGGAAGCCGAGCTCGCGCTTGGAATTGCCGACGCGGGCAATGCCGGTGCGCTCATGGCCGAGCAGGTACTTGGCGTAGGTCCAGCCCTTGTTCTCCTCGCCGACGCGGTTCTCGACCGGCACCTGGACGTTGTCGAAGAAGACCTCGTTCACCTCGTGGTCCTCGTCGAGCATGATGATCGGACGCACGGTGATGCCCGGCGTCTTCATGTCGATCAGCAGGAACGAGATGCCCTCCTGCTTCTTGGCTTCGGGGTCGGTGCGGACCAGGCAGAAGATCATGTCGGCATGCTGGCCGAGCGTGGTCCAGGTCTTCTGGCCGTTGACGATGTAGTGCTTGCCGTCCGGAGTCAGTTCGGCGCGGGTCTTCAGCGAGGCCAGGTCCGAGCCCGAGCCCGGCTCCGAATAGCCCTGGCACCACCAGTCGGTGCAGTCCAGGATGCGCGGCAGGTAGTACGACTTCTGCTGCTCGTTGCCGTACTTCATGATCACCGGCGCGACCATCGCGACGCCGAAGGGCAGCACGCCGGGCGCGCCGACGCGGGCATTTTCCTCATCCCAGATATGGCGCTGGGTCGCGTTCCAGCCGGTGCCGCCGTACTCGACCGGCCAGTGCGGCGCCGACCAGCCCTTGCCCGCCAGGATCTTGTGCCAGCGCACCAGATCGTCGCGGTTGGGCCGGCGGTGATTCAGAATCTTGGCGCGAATGTCCGCCGGCAGGTTGGCTTCCAGCCAGCTGCGCACTTCCTCGCGGAAGGCGTTGTCGGCCGCCGTGTAATTGAGATCCATGCCCGTCTCCAGTGATGCCGGCTGCGGCCGGCAAATTGTTCTGGCCAACGCACCCTCGCACCGGCGCGAAGGCGGGCACGGGACGCGATTCAGTGAGCCGTCTGCTTCAGCGCATCCGGCACCACGAGCGGAAACGTTTCGATGCCCTCTTCGGCGAGCGCCTGCACTTCCTCCGGCGACGCCGTCCCGCGGATGCCGCGTTCCGGTGCCTCGTCGTAATGCATGCGCCTGGCCTCCTCGGCAAAGCGCGGCCCCACGTCCTCGGTCTGCGCCAGCACCTGCCTGACCGCCTGCAGATACAGCGATTGCAGAGCCTGCGCCGCCTGCGGGACCGCCTGTGCCTGCCGCGCCGGCGCCTGAGCAGCCGGCTGGCGCTCGGCCGCGCGGGACAGATTCAGGCGCGGGGCGCTCGGCAGCCGCGTCACCGCGTGGTCGCCGCAGACAGGACACTGAACGAGATCGCGCGAAATCTGCGACTGCGCATCGTCCTCCGAAGCAAACCAGCCTTCGAACCGATGGTCATGCGCGCAGCGCAGGTCGAGCACCTTCATGATGTTTCCAGCCCGTCAAAGCAAATATTAGCCGTGAATCGCAAATTTGTGAACGGTCGTTCTAATTTTTTCCTGACCGCGGCCAGCCTGGGGCTGGCGTCTGGGGAAGATGGTAGCGTCTCGCCGAATTTAAAGGTGGGTTGCCCTCTCCCCGGCCCTTTCCCCGGCCCTTTCCCCGGCCCTCCCCCGCAAGCGGGAGAGGGAGAACACCCTTGGCACACCGCCACCAGGCGGTTCGCTCCCCGCTCCCGCTTGCGGGAGAGGGCCTGGGGGAGAGGGCAGCAGCGCTCGCACAAGCAGCGGGCCGGGATCAACCCGGCACCGTCTGCTCCCCCGGCTGCCATGTACCCGACAGCACCTTTTCCAGCCAGAACGCCCCGATGATGGTCTTGACGTCGGTGATGCGGCCCTGGCGGACCCAGTCGATCACCTGCCCCGCCGGCACGATCAGCGTTTCCAGGAATTCGCCGTCGTCGAGCGCCGCCTCGCCGGCGGTCAGGTCGCGCGCCAGGAACAGGTCGATGAACTCGGTCGAGTACGAGATCACCGGGTGGATGCGGGTCAGATAGTCCCAGCGCGCGGCGCTGTAGCCGGTCTCCTCGCGCAGCTCGCGCTCGCCGCAGCGCTGCGCCCCTTCCTGCGGATCGAGCTTGCCGGCCGGGAATTCCAGCATGACCTCGCGCACCGCATAGCGGAACTGGCGCTCCACCAGCACGGTGCCGTCGTCGAACAGCGGGATCATCATCACCGCGCCCGGATGCTCGACATATTCGCGGCCGGCCTGCTTGCCGTCGGGCAGCCGCACGATGTCCTGCTTCAGCGTCAGAAACTTGCCCCGGTGCAGCGTCGCGGACGCCAGGGGGACTTCCTTCAGATGGTCGTCGCCGCCCGCGTCGAGCGCTTCGGGCGAAACCAGGGAGGCGGCGTTGGCGCCTTGGGATCGGGATGACGACATGAACCCTCCGGGATGGCGAGGCCGCCGAAGGTCATGCCGGATTCGGCGTCAGCTCGCGCGATGTTTGACCAGGTACTGCCAGGTGTAGCCGGGGAAGGCGAACACCAGCATCAGGCAGGCGGTGATCGCGTAGAACTGCCAGCCCTGGGCGAAGCGGTTGCCCAGGCCGGCCTCGACCGCGAAGCCGACCGCGCCGACCAACAGATAGTAGACGATCAGCTCGGCGAGCCGCATCCAGAACGGCTTGCGCGGCTTGCCGAGCGGAATGACCGCGAACAGGCGCTGGTTGACGAACGGCAGATTGGCACAGGCCAATGCCAGCAGGATGACAAACCAGCCGCCCGCGGATGCGCTCATTGTGGTGTGCGTGGTGCGCGTGTCGGCCGGGCGCTCAGGCGCCCAGCGTGGTGCGCACGACCTGGTAGCACAGGTTCATCAGCGCGGCCGGGAAGATGCCCAGCACGACGATGACCAGGCCGTTCAGGCTCAGCAGCGAACGCAGGCCGCCCGAGGCCTCCAGCGTTTCCTCGCCGGCCGGCACGTCGAAGTACATCAGCTTGACGATGCGCAGGTAGTAGAACGCGCCGATCAGCGAGAACAGCACCGCCACCACGGCCAGCCACGACATGCCCGCCGCGACCACCGCCTCGAGCACCGCCAGCTTGGCGTAGAAGCCCACGGTCGGCGGGATGCCGGCCAGCGAGAACATCATCACCAGCATCAGCAGCGCGAACCACGGGTTCTTGCGCGACATGCCCTTCAGGTCTTCCAGCGTCTCGGCCTCGAAGCCCTTGTTGGTGCGCAGCAGGATGATGCCGAAGGTGCCCAGCGTGGTCAGCACATACGTGACCGCGTAGAACATCGCCGAGCCGTAGGCGCTGGCGGCGCCGTCGGTCTGGCCGCCGGCCACGCCCGACAGCATGCCCAGCAGCAGGAAGCCCATGTGCGAGATCGTCGAATACGCCAGCATCCGCTTCAGGTTGCTCTGCACGATCGCGGTCAGGTTGCCGATCGCCAGCGACACCACCGCCAGCACCGACAGCATCAGCTGCCAGTCCACCGCCAGCGGCAGCAGGCCCTCGACCAGGATGCGCAGCGTCATCGCGAACGCGGCCAGCTTCGGCGCACCGGCGATCAGCAGCGTCACCGCGGTCGGCGAGCCCTGGTAGATGTCCGGAATCCACATGTGGAACGGTGCGGCACCCAGCTTGAAGGCCAGGCCGGCGACCAGGAAGACCACGCCGAAGGCCAGCATCGTCGTGTTGACGCGGCCGGACTCGACCACGCGGAACACCTCGCCCAGGTTCAGCGACCCGGTGGCGCCGTACATCATCGACATGCCGTACAGCAGGAAGCCCGAAGCCAGCGCGCCCAGCACGAAGTACTTCATCGCCGATTCGGAGGTCACGCGCGAATCGCGGCGCAGCGCGACCAGCGCGTACGACGACAGCGACAGCAGTTCCACGCCGAGATACAGCGTCAGGAAGTTGTTGCCGGTGATCATCACGATCTGGCCGCCCAGCGTGAACAGCGCCAGCATGTAGAACTCGCCGGCGTACAGGTCACGGTCGCCGAGGTAGCGGCGGGTGTAGACCAGCGTCACGAACAGCGCCAGCGCCGAGAACGAGGCCAGCACGTTGGCCATCGGGTCGATCACGGCCAGGTTCGAGAACGCGTAGTGGGTCTCGCCGTTGGCGGCGTTCAGGCCGAACCAGACGGTCAGCACCAGCGTGATCAGCAGCGACAGCGGATAGGCGACGCTCGTGCGGTTCTTGCCGCGCGCGAGGTCGATCCAGTTGACCGCCGCGATGGCGATCGCCAGGAAGATGATCGGGGCCACAGGCGCCCAAGTCGTGGTCGATTCCATGATTCGTTCTCTCCCTGCTTACAGCTTGGACTGCGCCACGTGCGACAGCAGGTTGACCACCGATGCGTGCATCACATCGGTAAAGGGTTTCGGATGCAGGCCCATGTACAGCGTCATCGCGGCCAGCAGGCCCAGCATGACGAACTCGCGCTTGTTCAGGTCGACCAGCTCGGCGACGTGCTGGTGCTTGATATCGCCGAACACCACGCGCTTGACCATCCACAGCGAATAGGCCGCGCCCAGGATCAGCGAGGTAGCGGCCGCCAGGCCGATCCAGAAGTTGTACTGGACGCCGCCCAGGATCACCATCCATTCGCCGACGAAGCCCGAGGTGGCCGGCAGGCCGCTGTTGGCCATCGCGAAGAACACCGCGAACGCCGCGAACTTCGGCATCGTGTTGACCACGCCGCCGTAGTCGGCGATCTGGCGCGAGTGCACGCGGTCATAGAGCACGCCGATGCAAAGGAACATCGCGCCCGAGATGAAGCCGTGCGAAATCATCTGCACGATGCCGCCCTCGATGCCGATCTCGCTGAAGATGAAGAAGCCCAGCGTGACGAAGCCCATGTGCGCGATCGACGAGTACGCGACCAGCTTCTTCATGTCGGCCTGCACCATCGCCACCAGGCCGATGTAGATCACCGCCACCAGCGAGATCGCGATGATGAACGCGGCCAGGCTGTGGCTGGCGTCCGGCGCGATCGGCAGCGAGAAGCGCAGGAAGCCGTAGGCGCCCAGCTTCAGCATGATCGCGGCCAGCACCACCGAGCCGCCGGTCGGCGCCTCGACGTGGGCGTCGGGCAACCAGGTATGGACCGGCCACATCGGCACCTTGACCGCGAAGGCCAGGAAGAACGCCAGGAACAGCAGCACCTGCTCGTTCATCGACAGCTTGGCCTGATGCCATTGCAGGATCTCGAAGCTGCCGGTCTTGTTGTACAGGTACAGCAGCGCGACCAGCGTCAGCAGCGAACCGAGCAGCGTGTACAGGAAGAACTTGAAGGCCGCGTAGACCCGGTTCGGACCGCCCCAGACGCCGATGATGATGTACATCGGGATCAGCGTGGCCTCGAAGAACACGTAGAACAGCATGCCGTCAAGCGAGGCGAACACGCCGACCATGATGCCCGACAAGATCAGGAACGAGGCCATGTAGGCCGCCACGCGCTCGGTGATGACCTCCCAGCCGGCGATCACGACGATCACCGTGATGAAGGCGGTCAGCACGACGAACCACATCGAGATGCCGTCGACGCCGAGGTGGTAGTTGATGTTGAAGCGCTCGATCCACGAGTACTTCTCGACGAACTGCATCTGCGCGGTGCCGCGGTCGAAGTTCAGGATCAGCGGCAGCGTGACCAGGAAGCTGACGATCGAGCCGAACAGCGCGGTCCAGCGGACAAAGCCCGGGCTGCGATCCGAGCCGAAAGCCAGCACCAGCAAGCCGAAAAAGATAGGCAGCCAGATAGCGAAAGAGAGAACCATTTTCGTTGTATTCCTTACTTGGCGCCCACCGCGCTAGCCGAGCCGAAGATCGTGATCGACAGCAGCACCAGCATGCCCAGGATCATCGCGAATGCGTAGTGATAGATATAGCCGGACTGCACGTAGCGGCTGACCGAGGCGACCCAGCCGACCACACGCGCGGCGCCGTTGACCAGCAGGCCGTCGATCAGGCCCTGGTCGCCGCCCTTCCACAGGCCCGTGCCGATCAGGCGCGCGCCGCGGGCGAACACCGCTTCGTTGATGGCGTCCATGTAGTACTTGTTGTCGAGCAACTTGTACACGCCGCTGAAGCGCTGCTGGATCGCGGCCGGGATGTCGGGGCGCTTCATGTAGAAGAACCACGACAGCACCACGCCGGCCAGCGCGAGCCACAGCACCGGGGTCTGCAGCGAGTGGATGCCCATCGCGACCCAGCCGTGGAACATCCCGGCGAGCTCGCGCATCGCGTGATGGTTTTCGCCGACGAAGATCACGTCCTGGAAGGCCACGCCGTTCTTGAAGAAGTCGCCGAACAGCATCGGCTCGATCGCGATCGCCCCGATCACCACCGACGGGATCGCCAGCAGCACCAGCGGCAGCGTCACGACCCACGGCGACTCGTGCGGCTTCTCGCCCGGCGCCAGGCCATGGTGATGGTCGTCGCCATGCGCCTCTTCCTCTTCCTCGGCGTGGTCGTGGTGCAGGTGCGGCTTGCCGAAGCGCTCCTCGCCGTGGAACACCAGGAAGTACATGCGGAACGAATAGAACGCGGTGACGAACACACCGGCCATCACGGCAAAGTAGGCGAAGCCCGAACCGGCGATGTGCGACTCGGCCACGGCCTCGATGATCGAGTCCTTCGAGTAGAAGCCCGAGAAGAACGGCGTACCGATCAGCGCCAGCGAACCGACCAGCGAGGTGATCCAGGTGATCGGCATGTACTTGCGCAGGCCGCCCATGTTGCGGATGTCCTGGTCATGGTGCATGCCGATGATCACCGAGCCCGCGGCCAGGAACAGCAGCGCCTTGAAGAACGCGTGGGTCATCAGGTGGAACACCGCGACCTGGTAGGCCGAGGCGCCCAGCGCGACCGTCATGTAGCCCAGTTGCGACAGCGTCGAGTATGCGACCACGCGCTTGATGTCGTTCTGGATGATGCCCAGGAAACCCATGAACAGCGCGGTGATCGCGCCGATCACCAGCACGAAGGACAGCGCGGCGTCGGACAGCTCGAACAGCGGCGACATGCGGCTGACCATGAAGATGCCGGCGGTCACCATGGTGGCCGCGTGGATCAGCGCCGAGATCGGGGTCGGGCCTTCCATCGAGTCGGGCAGCCACACGTGCAGCGGGAACTGCGCCGACTTGCCCATCGCGCCGATGAACAGGCAGATGCACGCCACCGTCAGCATCATCCAGTCGGTGCCCGGGAAGGTCACGGTCGCCAGCTGGTCGCGCGCGGCGAACACCTCGGTGTAGTTCAGGCTGCCGCTGTAGGCCAGCAGCAGGCCGATGCCCAGGATGAAGCCGAAGTCGCCGACGCGGTTGACCAGGAAGGCCTTCAGGTTGGCGAAGATCGCGGTCGGACGGGTGTACCAGAAGCCGATCAGGAGATACGAGACGAGGCCCACCGCTTCCCAGCCGAAGAACAGCTGCAGGAAGTTGTTGCTCATCACCAGCATCAGCATCGAGAAGGTGAACAGCGAGATATAGGCGAAGAAACGGTTGTAGCCGGGGTCGCCCTGCATGTAGCCGACGGTGTAGATATGCACCATCAGCGAGACGAAGGTCACCACCACCATCATCATCGCGGTCAGCGAGTCGACCAGGAAGCCGACCTCCATCTTGAGCTCGTGGCCGGCGAACGGCAGCACCATCCACTCATAGACCGTGGCGTTGAAGCTGGCCCCATCCACCATCACGTCGCGCAGCACGAGCAGCGACAGCAGGCAGGCGATCGCCACACCGAGAATGGTCACGGTGTGGGCGATGGCGCGGCCGGCGCGCGTCTCCGACGAGAACGATCCGAAGAACTTGGTGCCGAACAATCCCGCGATAGCCGCGCCGGCGAGCGGCGCCAGCGGAATCGCGAGCAGCAGGTTGGGGTTGAGCGTGGTTGCCATAGGACGCTTGTTGGTGTGCGGTCGGGTGCGGTCGGTTGGGTGACGTGTTTCGACAGGATCGGCTCGCGGGCATCAGCCCTTGAGCGCGTCCAGGTCGTCGACGTTGATCGTGTCCAGGTTACGGAACAGCACGACCAGGATTGCCAGACCGATCGCCGACTCGGCGGCGGCCACCGTCAGGATGAAGAAAACGAAGACTTGTCCGGCCAGATCGCCCAGATAGTGCGAAAAGGCGACGAAGTTCATATTGACCGCCAGCAGCATCAGCTCGATCGCCATCAGCAGCACGATCACGTTCTTGCGGTTCAGGAAGATGCCGACGATGCTGATCGCAAACAGGATCGCACCGAGCACCAGGAAATGGGCGAGAGAGAGCACGTCGTTCCCCGATCTTCAGTTCTTGTTGGCGGCGTCGGCTTGCTCGCCGGCGGCTTGCGCGGTCTGTGCCGGCATCGAAACCAGCCGCACGCGGTCGGCGCGGCGGGTGCGCAGCTGTTCGGACACGTCCTGCGCCTTGGTGTCCTTGCGGCGGCGCAGCGTCAGCGCGACCGCGGCGATGATGGCCACCAGCAGGATGATGCCGGCCACCTCGAAGGCGTAGATGTAGTCGGTGTAGATCAGCTGGCCGAGCGCGCCGGTGTTCGAGTAGTCGCTCCCCTGCGGCATCGGCTTGAGCGGCTGCGTGGTGCCGACGAAGTTGCGCACCAGCACGATCGCCATCTCGGCGATGATCAGCGCGCCGACCACCGAGGCCAGCGGCACATAGGTCCAGAAGTCGCGGCGCAGGTGCTCGATATCGATATCGATCATCATCACGACGAACAGAAACAGCACCATCACGGCGCCGACGTAGACCAGCACCAGCAGGATGGCGAGGAATTCGGCCTGCAGCAGCATCCACAGCGCGGCCGCCGTGAAGAACGACAGCACGAGGTACAGCGCCGAGTGCACCGGGTTCCTGGCGGTGATGACTTTCAGTGCGGAGAGCACCAGCACCACTGCGAAGACGTAGAAGATGGTGGTCGTGAATTCCATGGTTCTCGTCGTGCCGCACGGCACAGCCCACCCCCGGTGGCCTGCCCCTGCGGCATCCTTCTAGTTGCCCCTCGCGGGGCACGATTCAATGTGTAGCCTTGCGGCCCGGTTCGCCCGGATTCGCGCCGTTCGCACCGATTCGCGCGAACGGCCGGCGATCAGCGGTACTTCGCGTCCGCCGCCTTGGCCGCCGCGATCTGCGGCTCGTAGCGGTCGCCCACCGCGAGCAGCATGTCCTTGGTGAAATACAGGTCGCCGCGCTTCTCGCCGTGGTACTCGAGAATCTGGGTTTCGACGATCGCGTCGACCGGGCAGGCTTCCTCGCAGAAGCCGCAGAAAATGCATTTGGTCAGATCGATGTCGTAGCGCGTGGTACGGCGGGTGCCGTCGGCGCGCACGTCCGACTCGATCGTGATGGCCAGCGCCGGGCAGACCGCTTCGCACAGCTTGCAGGCGATGCAGCGCTCCTCGCCGTTCGGATAGCGGCGCAGCGCGTGCAGGCCGCGGAAGCGCGGCGACACCGGCGTCTTCTCCTCGGGGAACTGCACCGTGATCTTGCGGGCGAAGAGATAGCGGCCGGTCAAGGCCATGCCCTTGAAGAGTTCCTTCAGGAGCAGGCTGTTGAAGAAGTCCTTGATGGCGAGCAGCATGACGATTGCTTCCTAGTAATTCCACCGGGCGCGGCGCGTGCGCCGCAGCCCGGCTTGGTCCGTCCCGGCCAGCTTCGTGGCCGGGATCGGCGGCGATTTCAGTGCCAGATATTCCAGGGCGACTTCATCCAGATCGCCACGATGATCAGCCATGCGACGGTCAGCGGAATGAAGACCTTCCAGCCCAGGCGCATGATCTGGTCGTAGCGGTAGCGCGGGAACGAAGCGCGGATCCAGATGAACACCGACAGCAGCAGGAACACCTTGATCAGCAGCCAGAAGAAGCCCGGGATCGCGTTGGTCACGACGCTGTCGACCGGGGGCGCCCAGCCGCCGAGGAACATCAGCGCGGTCATCGTCGAGATGATGATCATGTTGATGTATTCGGCCAGGAAGAACAGCGCGAAGCCCATGCCGGAGTACTCGATCATGTGGCCGGCCACGATTTCCGATTCGCCTTCCACCACGTCGAACGGGTGGCGGTTGGTTTCGGCCACGCCCGAGATGAAGTAGACGCCGAACATCGGCAGCAGCGGCAGCCAGTTCCACGACAGGATGTTCAGGCCCATGTTGGCGAAGTAGCCGGTGTTCTGGCCGTTGACGATCGCCGACAGGTTCAGGCTGCCCGACACCATCAGCACGGTGACGAGCGCGAAGCCCATCGCGATTTCGTACGACACCATCTGCGCCGCGGCGCGCATCGCACCGATGAACGCGTACTTCGAGTTCGAGGCCCAGCCGGCCAGGATCACGCCGTAGACGCCGACCGAGCTGATCGCCATCACATACAGCAGACCGGCATTGACGTCGGCCATCACCACCTCGGCCTGGAACGGGATCACCGCCCAGATCGCCACGGCCGGCATCAGCACCATCAGCGGCGCGATCAGGTACAGGCCCTTGCTGACCTGCGAGGGCGTCATCACTTCCTTGAGCAGCAGCTTCAGCACGTCGGCGATCGGCTGCAGCAGGCCCAGCGGGCCGACCCGGTTCGGGCCGATCCGCACGTGCATCCAGCCGATCAGCTTGCGCTCCCACAGGATCAGGTAGGCCACGCACAGCAGCAGCGGCACCACGATGACCACGGCGCGAATCAGGATCCACAGCGGCGTCCATGCGCCACCGAAGACGGCCTGTCCCTGCGAGGTAATCCAATCGATCATCTTTCTCTCTCGCCTGTCGTATTCGCTTCTTTAAGCCGCGGCCACCGGGGCCAGTTCCACCGCCTTTTCCACCAGCACGGTGCCGAACATCGGCCCGAGGCCGACGGCGGCCGGCGTCGCCGCCGACACGCGCACCGTATTGGCGGGCAGACCTTCTTCCAGCACGGCCGGCAGCACCACGCTGCCCTGCCCTTGCGTGACGCGCACCGGATCGCCGGCGGCCACGCCCAGCGCGGCGAACAGGTCGGCCGACAGGCCCACCTGCATCGCGCGGCGCGCAGCCGCGCTCAGCTGCAGCGAATCGGCACGGCGCACGATCGCGTCCGAGTGGTAGATCGGCACGTCGGCGACGCGCTCGATCGCCGGCACGGCGCCATCGGCCGACGGCGCGGCGACCTGGATCGCGGCGGACGTGCGGTTGTTCAGGCGCGGAGCGATCGCGTCGGCCAGCGCTTCGTCTCGGACCGACTCGGCGGTCTCGTAGTCGAAGCCCGGCACCTCCAGCAGGTTGCCCAGCACGCGCAGCACCTTCCAGCCCGGACGGGTCTCGCCCAGCGGGCGGACCACGCCGTTGAAGCTCTGCGGCACGCCTTCGCAGTTGACGAAGGTGCCCGAGGTCTCGCTGAACGGCGCGATCGGCAGGATCACGTCGGCGTATTGCAGCGCGGCCTCCGAGCGGAACGGCGACAGCACGATCACGGTACCGGCCTGGCCCAGCGCGGCCAGCGCGCGTTGCGGATCGGCACTGTCGAACTCGGGTTCGGCGTTCAGCACCACGTAAGCCTTGCGCGGCGTCTCGAGCATGGCGCGGGCATCGGCCCCACCCTGGCGCGGCAGCGCGCCGACCAGATGCGCGCCGACGGTGTTGGCGGCTTCCGTCAGGAAGCCCAGCGTGGCGCCGGTGCTGTCGGCGATCCACTGCGCCAGCGCGTGCAGCGCGGCGAATTGCGGATGGCGGACGGCCTCGTTGCCGAGGAAGACGGCACGGCGCTCGCCCGACAGCAGGGCCTGCGCGGCCGCCTCGGCCAGCGCGCCACCGTCGAAACCTTCCGTGCCGGCCGGAGCGGCGACGCCCTTGGCAGCCGCGACGGCACGCGCCACGCCAGCCAGCGCGGCGGCCCAGGCCGACGGCGCCACGGCGATGCGCGCCGCCAGCGGCATCAGCAGATCTTCGGGACTGGCGCCCAGCACGGCAACGCGGGCGCCCTTCTTGGCGGCCTGGCGCAGGCGCGAGGCCAGCAGCGGTTGATCCTTGCGCAGCGAGGCGCCGATTACCAGCGCGCCCTGCAGCGTCGAGACGTCGGCGATCGGCATGCCCAGCCACGGCGCGCCCTCGACCTTCGCCGAGAAATCGGACTGGCGCAGACGGAAGTCGATGTTGTCGCTACCGAGGCCGCGCACCAGCTTGCCGAGCAGATAGAGCTCTTCGACGGTCGCGTGCGGGCTGGCCAGCGCGGCGATCTGGTCGGCGCCATGCTCGCGCTTGATGCCGGCCAGGCCGTTGGCGACGTACTCGAGCGCGGTCTGCCAGTCGGTCTCGAGCCACTGGTTGTCCTGCTTGATCATCGGCCGGGTCAGCCGGTCGGCGCTGTTCAGGCCCTCGTACGAGAAGCGGTCGCGGTCCGACAGCCAGCATTCGTTGATGGCTTCGTTGTCCAGCGGCAGCACGCGCATCACGCGGTGGTTCTTGGACTGGACGATCAGGTTCGCGCCCAGGCCGTCGTGCGGCGACACCGACTTGCGGCGCGACAGTTCCCAGGTCCGCGCGGTGTAGCGGAACGGCTTGCTGGTCAGCGCACCGACCGGGCACAGGTCGATCATGTTGCCCGACAGCTCGGAGTCCACCGTCTTGCCGACGAAGGTCGTGATCTCGGAATGCTCGCCGCGGTTCAGCATGCCCAGCTCCATCACGCCGGCCACTTCCTGGCCGAAGCGCACGCAGCGGGTGCAGTGGATGCAGCGCGTCATCTCTTCCATCGAGATCAGCGGGCCCACGTTCTTGTGGAACACCACGCGCTTCTCTTCCTTGTAGCGCGATTCGGAGGCGCCGTAGCCGACCGCCAGATCCTGCAGCTGGCACTCGCCGCCCTGATCGCAGATCGGGCAATCGAGCGGGTGATTGATCAGCAGGAATTCCATCACCGACTTCTGGGCCTTGACCGCCTTCTCCGAGTTGGTGAAGACCTTCATGCCCGCGGTGACCGGCGTGGCGCAGGCCGGCAGCGCCTTCGGCGCCTTTTCGACCTCGACCAGACACATGCGGCAGTTGGCCGCGATGGACAGCTTGCGGTGATAGCAGAAGTGCGGGATGTAGGTGCCCAGCTTGCGGGCCGCTTCCATCACCAGGCTGCCTTCCGCAACCTCAACCTTCTTGCCGTCGATTTCGAGTTCAACCATGTTCTGCCACGCTTAGATGTAGGCCGGAACCATGCACTGCTTGTGTTCGACGTGATATTCGAACTCTTTCCAGTAGTGCTTGAGCATGCCGCGGACCGGCATCGCCGCCGCATCGCCGAGCGCGCAGATCGTGCGGCCCATGATGTTTTCGGCAACGTTGTTGAGCAGGTCCAGGTCTTCCTGGCGGCCTTCACCATGCTCGATGCGGTTCACCATGCGGTAGAGCCAGCCGGTGCCTTCGCGGCACGGCGTGCACTGGCCGCACGATTCTTCGAAGTAGAAATAGGACAGGCGCAGCAGCGAACGAACCATGCAGCGCGTCTCGTCCATCACGATCACCGCGCCCGAGCCCAGCATCGAGCCGGCCTTGGCGATCGAGTCGTAGTCCATGTCGGACGCCATCATCAGGTCGGCCGGCACCACCGGTGCCGACGAGCCGCCCGGGATCACGGCCTTCAGCTTCTTGCCGCCGCGCATGCCGCCGGCCAGTTCCAGCAGCGTCGCGAACGGCGTGCCGAGCGGAATCTCGTAGTTGCCGGGACGCTCGACGTCGCCCGAGACCGAGAAGATCTTGGTGCCGCCGTTGTTCGGCTTGCCCATCTTCAGGTAATTCTCGGGACCGACGGCCAGCAGGAACGGCACCGCGGCGAAGGTCTCGGTGTTGTTGATCGTGGTCGGCTTGCCGTACAGGCCGAAGCTGGCCGGGAACGGCGGCTTGAAGCGCGGCTGGCCCTTCTTGCCTTCCAGCGATTCGAGCAGCGCGGTTTCCTCGCCGCAGATGTAGGCGCCATAGCCGTGGTGGGCATGCAGCTGGAAGCTGAAGCCCGAGCCCAGGATGTTGTCACCGAGGAAGCCGGCGGCGCGCGCCTCTTCGAGGGCTTCCTCGAAGATCTTGTATTCGTTCCAGATCTCGCCGTGGATGTAGTTGTAGCCCACGGTGATGCCCATCGCGTACGCGCCGATGGCCATGCCTTCGATCAGCGCGTGCGGGTTGTAGCGGATGATGTCGCGATCCTTGAACGTGCCCGGCTCGCCCTCGTCGGTATTGCAGACCAGGTACTTCTGGCCCGGGAACTGACGCGGCATGAAGCTCCACTTCAGGCCGGTAGGAAAGCCTGCGCCGCCGCGGCCGCGCAGGCCCGAGGCCTTGACGTCGGCGATCACCTGCTCGGGCGGCACCTTCTCGGTCAGGATGCGCTTGAGCTGCTGATAGCCGCCGCGCTTGACGTAGTCTTCCAGATGCCAGTTCTTGCCATCCAGGCCGGCC
The DNA here is from genome assembly GCF_021213615.1 of Cupriavidus sp. UGS-1. Lineage (NCBI taxonomy): Bacteria > Pseudomonadati > Pseudomonadota > Betaproteobacteria > Burkholderiales > Burkholderiaceae > Cupriavidus > Cupriavidus sp. UGS-1. The sequence continues at coordinate 67,040 of NZ_JAJQJF010000016.1, forward strand.
AGGATCAGCGGCTGGATATGGCGGTCGTGCAGACAGGTCATATTACTTGTCCCCCTTGGCAGCGGCTTCGGCCTTGAGCTCGTCGACCAGCGCGTCGAGCTTGGCGTCGCTCATGAAGCTGCACATGCGGGTGTTGTTGACGATCATCACCGGGGCGTCGCCGCAGGCGCCCATGCATTCGCCTTCCTTCAGCGTGAAGGTGCCGCACGGGGTCGTCTCGTTGTAGTCGATGCCCAGCTTGCGCTTCAGGTACTCGCCGGCGCGTTCGCCGCCGGACAGTGCGCAAGGCAGGTTGGTACAGACGGCCAGCTTGTAGCGGCCGACCGGCTTGGTGTCGTACATGTTGTAGAAGGTGGCCACTTCCTCCACCCACACCGGCGGCATGTCGAGGTACCTGGCCACGAATTCCATGACTTCCGGGGACACCCAGCCCACTTCGCCCTGCGCCACGGCCAGTGCCGCCATCACGGCCGATTGCTTCTGGTCGGCCGGATACTTGGCGATCGCGCGATCGATTTCCTTGAGAGCTTCTGCTGATAGCATGGTCGTTGCCGTGGTGTTGCCTAATGCGCCGATTTACAAGCGAAACGCGCCAGCCGGTGGCGCGGTCCGCATCAGTTGCAGCCGTCGCTGCGTTGTCCTCGCAGGCATGAGCCCCATGCCGGCTTGCCGCGGTCGGTCCGGATCGTCGTCCGGAGGCGGCACGTCGTTAGCGGTCGATCTCGCCGAACACGATGTCCTGCGTACCGATGATCGTCACCGCGTCCGCGATCATGTGGCCCTTGGCCATTTCGTCGAGCGCGGCCAGGTGGGCGAAGCCCGGTGCGCGGATCTTCAGACGGTACGGCTTGTTCGCGCCATCGGAGATCGCGTAGATGCCAAACTCGCCCTTCGGGTGTTCCACCGCCGCGTAGGTCTCGCCCTCGGGCACGCGAATGCCTTCGGTGAAGAGCTTGAAATGGTGGATCAGCTCTTCCATGTTCGACTTCATGTCGACGCGCGACGGCGGCGTGACCTTGTGGTTGTCGCTCATCACCGGGCCCGGATTGCGGCGCAGCCAGTCGACACACTGCTTGATGATGCGGTTGGACTGGCGCATTTCTTCCACCCGCACCAGATAGCGCGAATAGCAGTCGCCGCCCACGCCGACCGGCACGTCGAAATCGAGCTTGTCGTAGACCTCGTAGGGCTGCTTCTTGCGCAGGTCCCACTCGATCCCCGAGCCGCGCAGCATCGGGCCGGTGAAGCCCATCTGCAGCGCGCGTTCCGGGCTGACCACGCCGATGCCGACCAGGCGCTGCTTCCAGATCCGGTTGTCGGTCAGCAGCGTCTCGTATTCGTCGACGTACTTCGGGAAACGGTTGGTGAAATCCTCGATGAAGTCGAGCAGCGAGCCGGAGCGCGCCTCGTTCATCGCCTTGATCGCCCGCTCGTTGTGGACCTTGGACGCCTTGTATTGCGGCATCGTGTCAGGCAGGTCGCGATAGACGCCGCCCGGACGATAGTAGGCCGCATGCATCCGCGCGCCCGACACCGCCTCGTACATGTCGAACATGTCCTCGCGCTCGCGGAACGCGTACAGGAATACCGCCATCGCGCCAACGTCCAGCGCGTGCGAACCGATCCACATCAGATGGTTCAGCAGGCGCGTGATCTCGTCGAACATCACGCGGATGTACTGCGCGCGGATCGGCACGTCGATGCCGACCAGCTTTTCGATCGCCATCACGTAGGCGTGTTCGTTGGCCATCATCGACACATAGTCGAGACGGTCCATGTACGGCACGCTCTGGATCCACGTCTTCTGCTCGGCCAGCTTCTCGGTGGCACGGTGCAGCAGGCCGATGTGCGGATCGGCGCGCTGGATCACCTCGCCGTCCAGCTCCAGCACCAGGCGCAGCACGCCGTGCGCCGCCGGGTGCTGCGGACCGAAGTTCAGGGTGTAATTCTTGATATCTGCCATCGCGGGTTCTCAGTGCCGGTCAGTGCTTCAGGCCGCCGTAGTTTTCCTCGCGGATCACCCGTGGCGTCAGCTCGCGCGGTTCGATCGTGACCGGCTGATAGATGACGCGCTTCTGCTCGGGGTCGTAGCGCATCTCGACATAGCCGGACACCGGGAAGTCCTTGCGGAACGGATGGCCGACGAAACCGTAGTCGGTCAGGATGCGGCGCAGGTCCGGATGGCCCTCGAAGATGATCCCGTAGAAATCGAACGCCTCGCGCTCGAACCAGTTGACCGAGTTCCACACGTCGATCAGCGACGGGATCACCGGCATGTCGTCGTCCGGCGCGAACACGCGCACGCGCAGGCGCCAGTTATGCGTCAGCGACAGCAGGTGCGTGACCGCGGCAAAACGCGGACCGTCCCAGGCACCGTCGCCATAGGTGGAATAGTCGACGCCGCACAGGTCGATCAGCTGCTCGAAACGCAGCGACGGATCGTCGCGCAGCATGCGGGCCACTTCGAGGTAGTCGTCGGCCTTGACGATCAGCGTCAGCTGGTCGAACGACTCCACCAGCTTGCCGATGCGATTGCCGAGCGCCTTCTCCAGCGCGGACTTCAGGGTATCGAGCTTGGCCATGTCAACCCTTGCGCGCGATGGTGTTGGTGCGGCGGATCTTGTTCTGCAGCTGGATGATGCCGTAGATCAGCGCTTCGGCCGTCGGCGGGCAGCCCGGCACGTAGATGTCGACCGGCACGATCCGGTCGCAACCGCGCACCACCGAATACGAGTAGTGATAGTAGCCGCCGCCATTGGCGCACGAGCCCATCGAGATGACCCAGCGCGGCTCGGCCATCTGGTCGTAGACCTTGCGCAGGGCGGGAGCCATCTTGTTGCACAGCGTGCCGGCCACGATCATCACGTCCGACTGGCGCGGCGACGGGCGGAAAATCACGCCGAAGCGGTCCATGTCGTAGCGCGCGGCGCCGGCATGCATCATTTCCACGGCACAGCAGGCCAGGCCGAACGTCATCGGCCACAGCGACCCGGTGCGGGTCCAGTTGATCAGCTTGTCAGCGGTAGTCGTGACGAAGCCTTCGTTCAGAACGCCTTCGATTGCCATTTCACATCACTCCCAATCGAGCGCGCCCTTTTTCCAGATGTAGACGAAGCCCACGATGAATTCCAGCAGAAACACGCCCATGGCGATGAAACCCGGCCAGCCGATGTCCTGCAGAGCGACGCCCCACGGGAAAAGGAAAGCGGTTTCGAGATCGAACAGAATGAAAAGGATGGCGATCAGGTAATAGCGCACGTCGAACTTCATGCGCGCGTCCTCGAACGCTTCGAAGCCGCACTCGTAAGGCGAGAGCTTGGCGGCGTCGGGCTTGTTCGGACCCAGGATCCGGCCGATCGACATCAGCGCGAGGCCGAGCACCACGCCGAAGATGATGAAGACGAGAACGGGGAAATAGGCTTCGAGATTCAAGGTACGGCCAGCCTTATCTGGAATGTTGTCAACAGCACCAGCTGAAGCGGCGTCCTGTTGCCCACCCCAAGCGCCCAACGCCATTGCGCAGACATCACGGCGCCGCCTTGCGGACTGCCGGAGCCCCTCACCGGGGCATTGCCCGGGAGCAGACTCCGATCAAGTTGTTTGGTGCCGACGGCGAGACTCGAACTCGCACAGCTTTCGCCACTACCCCCTCAAGATAGCGTGTCTACCAATTTCACCACGTCGGCTGGGGGAGAAACAATATTGCCTGGCGCCGGGTTTCAAGCCCTTCGGTACGCTGGTTTTGCGGCCATTTTTGCTATTTGGCTGCGCTGCCAGGAACCGTCGCTGGGGAATCGTTTCAAGCCCTGCATTCTAACCCATGATCGCCACTTTGTTCAATGCACAAGTGCAAAATGTTCGGCAATCCCGGGCGCGAATGCCGGATTATTTCGGCACGGCCGGCGCGGCCGGGGCCGATGCCGCGGCGGCCGGCGCGGACGCCGCGGGCATCGAGGCGGCCGGGGCCGGAGCGGTCTGCGGAGCGGCGCCCATCACGCCCAGCGAGGCGGACGGACGGTAGTTGCCCAGCAGCGTCAGCGCCAGCGTGCAGACGAAGAACAGCGTGGCCAGGATTGCCGTGGTGCGCGACAGGAAGTTCGCCGAGCCGGTGGCGCCGAACAGGCTGCCCGAGGCGCCCGAGCCGAACGCCGCGCCGACGTCGGCGCCCTTGCCGTGCTGCAGCAGCACCAGCCCGATCACGCCCAGTGCCGACAGCACCTGCGCGACCATCAATAGAGTTTTCAAAATTGCCATGGATTCGATTCGCTTGCCTGATTCAGACGGTCGGTGCGGCCGGCATCAGGCGTTGCCGATCGCGAGAAAATCTTCGGTTTTGAGCGAGGCGCCGCCGATCAGCCCGCCATCGATATCGGCCATCGAGAACAGCTCGGCCGCATTGTCCGGCTTGACGCTGCCACCGTACAGGATCGCCATGCGCTGCGCCACGCCGGCGTCGCGCGCGGCGACCTGGCTGCGCAGGAAGGCGTGCACGGCCTGGGCCTGCTCCTTGCTGGCGGTCTTGCCGGTGCCGATCGCCCAGACCGGCTCGTAGGCCAGCACCACGCGGCTCAGCTGCTCCACCGACAGCGCTTCCAGCACGGCCTGCAGTTGCCGGCCGACCACGGCTTCGGTCTCGCCCGCTTCGCGCTGCGCCAGCGTCTCGCCGACGCAGATCACCGGCACGATGCCGAATTCGAGGGCCCGCAGCGCCTTGGCGGCCACGGCGGCATCGCTCTCGCCATGGTAGGTGCGGCGCTCCGAATGGCCCACCAGCACGTAGCTGACGCCGAATTCGGCCAGCATCGATGCCGCCACCTCGCCGGTGAAGGCGCCGCGCGCCTCGGCCGACACGTCCTGCGCGCCCCAGGCGACCTGGCTGCCCGCCAGCAACGCCTGGCACTGTGCCAGGTAGGGGAACGGCGCGCACACCGCGAGGCTCGCGCCCGACGGGGCGCCGGCCTTGATACCGTTCAGCAGGGCCTCGTTGGCAGCCAGGCTGCCATGCATCTTCCAGTTGCCGATGACGAGCTTTTGTCTCACGAAAGCGCCTCTCAAAATCAAACCCGCAATTGTACCGCGCTGAGTACCCGGGCGCTACGACCGCGCGATACCCTGCGCCGTCGCGTCACACCGCCAGGCGCGATCGCGCTGAAGCCCGGCGGCGCGGCACGTCCCGCCAGCCTGACGCCGGGCAACGGCCGGCGCTCAAGGGGCCAGGCGTGCCGGTGCCTGCGCCGCGGCCCGCGCCTCCATCCGCTCCATCACCCTCTTCGACACGCGGTAGGAACGACAGGCCTCGACGCAGCAAATACAGGGAAAGAGGCAGCGCAGGCAACAGCATAGCCAGCCCCGCCACGTTCCCGCCCGCTCCAGCTCGGGCTGGACGAGCGCGGTCAACTCGTCGATATCCTGCTGCGTCAGCGCGCCGGGGTCCTCCGACGGCGACAGTTGCGGGCGAATGGTCTGGGGTGCGATTCGATTGGTCTGCATGGCGAGCTCCTTGGTAGTGACCGATGCCGGTATGGCCAAGGAAGTATTCGCCGCCAACTCGCCGGGACTGTCTCGTTGCCACCCCGATTTCAACTTCTGCCCCGCCGGGCGCGCATGCGACAGAAAGCGGCCAGCCATCGCCCGGCCGCTTTGGCCGTCAGCCTTGCCAGGTCAGCACGATCTTGCCGACGTGCTCGCTCGACTCCATCAGGCGATGGGCGTCGGCGGCCTGCGCGGCCGGGAAGACCTGGTGGATCACCGGCTTGATGCTGCCGTTGGCCAGCAGCGGCCACACATGCTCGTGCAGAGCCCGCGCGATCTCGCCCTTGAACGAGGCGGGGCGCGGCCGCAGCGTCGAGCCGGTCACGGTGATACGGCGGCGCAGGATGTCGCCGAGCGGAATCTCCGCCTTGGCGCCGCCGAGCAGCGCGATGATCACGATGCGGCCATCGTCGGCGATGCACGACAGCTCGCGCGCCAGATACGGGCCGGCCACCATGTCGAGGATCACGTCGACACCGCGGCCGCCGGTCAGCGCCTTGACCTCGGCGGCGAAGTCCTGCGTCTTGTAGTTGATCGCCCGGTCGGCGCCGAGCTCCTCGCAGGCGCGGCACTTCTCGTCGCTGCCGGCGGTGACGAACACCTTGTGACCCAGCGCCTTCGCGATCTGGATCGCGGTGGTACCGATACCGCTGGAGCCGCCCTGGATCAGCAGCGTTTCTTCCTTGCCGCGCGGGCCGCGGCCGAGATAGCCGCGGTCGAACACATTGCTCCACACCGTGAAGAAGGTCTCGGGCAAGGCCGCCGCCTCGATATCGCTCAAGCCCTGCGGCACCGGCAGGCACTGCGCCAGCGGCGCGGTGCACAGCTGCGCGTAGCCGCCGCCCTGCACCAGCGCGCAGACGCGGTCCCCGACCTTCAGGCCGAAGCGATTGTCGGGATGCGACAGGTCGCCGCCGACGACCTCGCCGGCCACCTCGAGTCCCGGCAGGTCGGACGCGCCCGGCGGCACCGGATAGTTGCCGGTGCGCTGGAACACGTCGGGCCGGTTGATGCCGGCCGCGGCGACGCGGATCAGGACTTCACCGGGGCCGGGCGCCGGATCGGGACGCTCGGTCAACTGCAACACGTCGGGGCCGCCGTATTCGCGGATCTCGATGGCTTGCATGCTGGCTCCTTGAAACTGGAAACCGCGCGTGGTGCGCGGCTGGGATGCGGAAAGGGGAAAAAAGAAAGCGCGAACTGGCGCGCTTGCCCTGAGGGACTGGCGGCAGTGTAAACAAAAAAACGGCCGGGCATCGCCCAGCCGTTTCTTGCACGCTGCCCGGCAAGCGGGCAGAAGTCATGCCGTGCCCGCGTACGCGGGGACGACGCGAGCGCGCTTACTGCTGCTCGCCGCCCGTCGGCTCGGCCGGCGCCGCCGGCGCTTCGGCGTTGGCCAGCGGAGCGATCGAACCGCCCTCCTCGGCCATCGCCGCCTTAAGCGACAGACGCAGGCGGCCCTTCTCGTCGGCCTGGATCAGCTTGACGCGGACCTGCTGGCCTTCCTTCAGCCAGTCCTTGATGTCCTTGACGCGCTCGTTGACGATCTCCGAGATATGCAGCAGACCGTCCTTGCCCGGCAGGATGTTGACGATGGCGCCAAAGTCCAGCAGCTTCAGCACGGTGCCGTTGTAGATCTTGCCCACTTCGGCTTCCGCGGTGATGCCCTCGATGCGGCGCTTGGCCTCGGCCATGCCCTCGGTCGAGGTCGACGCGATCGTGATCGTGCCGTCTTCCTGGATGTCGATGGTCGTGCCGGTTTCCTTGGTCAGCGCCTGGATCGTCGAGCCGCCCTTGCCGATCACCTCGCGGATCTTGTCCGGATGGATCTTCATCGTGATCATGCGCGGCGCGTGTTCCGACAGCTCGGTGCGCGCATGGCCCATCGCCTCCTGCATCTTCGACAGGATATGCAGGCGGCCTTCCTTGGCCTGCGCCAGCGCGACCTGCATGATTTCCTTGGTGATGCCCTGGACCTTGATGTCCATCTGCAGCGCGGTGATGCCGTTGTCGGTACCCGCGACCTTGAAGTCCATGTCGCCGAGGTGGTCCTCGTCGCCCAGGATGTCGGTCAGCACGGCGAACTTGTTGCCTTCCAGGATCAGGCCCATGGCCACGCCGGCCACGTGCGCCTTGACCGGAACGCCGGCGTCCATCAGCGCCAGGCAGCCGCCGCAGACCGAAGCCATCGACGACGAGCCGTTCGACTCGGTGATTTCCGACACCAGGCGGATCGTGTAGGCGAACTCGTCCTCGGCCGGCAGCACCGGAATCAGCGCGCGCTTGGCCAGGCGGCCGTGGCCGATCTCGCGGCGCTTGGGCGAACCCACGCGGCCGGTCTCGCCGGTCGCGAACGGGGGCATGTTGTAGTGGAGCATGAAACGATCGCGGTATTCGCCGGCCAGCGCGTCGATGATCTGCTCGTCGCTCTTGGTGCCCAGCGTGGCCACCACCAGCGCCTGCGTCTCGCCGCGGGTGAACAGCGCCGAGCCGTGCGCGCGCGGCAGCACCGACGAGCGGATCTCGATCGGGCGCACGGTGCGGGTGTCGCGGCCGTCGATGCGCGGCTCGCCGGCCAGCACCTGACCACGGACGATCTTCGCTTCCAGATCGAACAGGATGTTGCCGACCTCGACCTTGTCGAACTCGACGCCGGCCTCGGCCAGACGGGCCTCCACCGCGGCGTAGGCTTCCTTGACCTTCTGCGAGCGGGCCGACTTCTGGCGGATCTGATAGGCCTCCTGCAGCAGCGGCGAGCCGACCTCGGCCACCTTGGCGATCAGCGCCTCGTTCTTCGGCGCCGGGGCCCAGTTCCACTCGGGCTTGCCGCCTTCGCGCACCAGCTCGTGGATCGCGTTGATCGCGACCTGCATCTGCTCGTGGCCGTAGACCACGGCGCCCAGCATCACCTCTTCGGACAGCTGGTTGGCTTCCGATTCGACCATCAGCACGGCACGCTCGGTGCCGGCGACCACCAGGTCCAGCTCGGAGCTGGCCAGCTGGCTGCGGGTCGGGTTCAGCAGGTACTGGCCGTTCTGGTAGCCGACGCGCGCGGCGCCGACCGGGCCGTTGAACGGAATGCCCGAGACCGCCAGCGCGGCCGAGGCACCGATCAGCGCCGGGATATCGGCCGGCACTTCGGGGTTCAGCGACACGACGTGGACGACCACCTGCACGTCGTTATAGAAGCCTTCCGGAAACAGCGGACGCAGCGGACGGTCGATCAGGCGCGAGGTCAGCGTCTCGTTCTCCGACGGACGGCCCTCGCGCTTGAAGAAGCCGCCCGGGATCTTGCCGGCGGCATAGGTCTTCTCGATGTAGTCGACCGTCAGCGGGAAGAAATCCTGGCCCGGCTTGGGCTGCTTGGCGGCCACCACGGTGGCGAGCACCACGGTGTCCTCGACATCGACGAGCACCGCGCCGCCGGCCTGGCGGGCGATTTCGCCGGTTTCCATGCGGACCGTATGCTGGCCCCACTGGAATTGCTTGACGACCTTGTTGAACATGGACATGAGCGTTCCCCTTTGTGCTTGCACGGCGACGGGCCGGAAGCCCGCCGGCGTGCCGGCGCCCGCGTGATGCAGCCGCGGGCATTGCTGCCGGATCGCTGTCAGGCGCGGTCGCAGGGAAGTGCTATGCCATTCCAGCGCGTCACCGCGGTCGCCGCAGCGATCAAGGCCAAACGATCGCTGCCGATATCCGATGAGGCGCTGGAATGACACAAAGCCCTGGTTCCTTGCCGGACTCCGGTGTCATGAATGAAAAGAACGATTCAACTTACTCCGTTGCACATCGTGGTGCAACGGCAACGGTGTCCGGCCTGGCCGGCCACCCGCGGCGCAATCGGATTGCCGGCATTCGCCGGCACGGCCGATCGGCCGCGCAAAAACAAAATGCCTGCATCAGCAGTGCTGACGCAGGCATCCTGGCGTCACGCCGGGGCGTGCGGTGCGAGGACCGACATTGCCGACCATGCCGGCATCGGCATCGCCATCCTCGTCCCTTCCCCGATCCGAGCAGCCTGGCGCAATTTACTTGCGCAGACCCAGCTTCTCGATCAGCGCGCGATAACGATCGGCGTCGTTCGACTTCAGGTAGTCCAGCAGGCGGCGACGACGGCTCACCATGCGCAGCAGACCGCGGCGGCTGTGGTGATCCTTCATGTTGGCCTTGAAGTGCGGGGTCAGTTCGTTGATGCGCGAGGTCAGCAGAGCGACCTGGACTTCGGGGCTGCCGGTGTCGTTGGCGCCACGGGCGAACTGCTTGATGACTTCGGACTTGTTGATATCGGCTACGGACATGATGTTTCCTTTCACTTGCGAACGTTGCAGCGCCAGGGCCGCGAACGTCGTGCGGGAGAAAAATGCGGCTTGCGCCGCACACTGCCTTGCCGCCGGGCGCGCCCGCGTTACCGCGAGTGCCGCCTGAACGACAGCCGCGCATTATAGCGCAACTGGAGTTGCCGGGCAAAAGCGGCCGGGCGGCGCCTTGCCGGGGCTAGGGACGCTCCATCTTGCAGGTCGTGGCCCGCGTGGTATGGGCCGACTTCAGCCGCTTGACCGTGCGGAAGCCGTATCCGGAGCCCTCGTTGTCGAAGCGCACTTCGCCGCCCTGCCGCTCCATCATCGACACATAGAGCGGCTGCAGCACCTGGTGGTCATCCGCGCGCACGGTGGCGTCGTGGAAGTCGTTGACGTAACGCATGCCCTCCAGCGCCCGCGCGACCTTGACCGCATCGGTGGAACCGGCCTGCTCGATCGCCCTCGCCAGCATCTCGATCATCATCTGCATGCGCAGATGCACGTAGTCGTCCTTCGGCTCGGGATAGCGGCTGCGGAAGGCCTGGTAGAAGGCATCGGAGGCGGCGCCACCGACGTTCGGGTGCCATTCGGCCACCGCCAGCACGCGGCCCACGCCGGCATCGCCCATCGCGGCCGGGGCGCCGAGGCCATTGCCGTAGAAGGTATAGAACTTGGCGCCCAGGCCGCCCTCGCGCGCCGCCTTGACCATCAGCGTCAGGTCGTTGCCCCAGTTGCCGGTGATCACCGCGTCCGCGCCGCTGGCCTTGATCTTCGCGATATACGGCGCGAAGTCCTTGATCTTGCCGATCGGGTGGAATTCGTCGCCGACGATCTTCACGTCGGGCCGCTTGGCCGCCAGCATGTCGCGCGCGAGCCGCGAGACCTGATGGCCGAAGCTGTAGTCCTGCGCGATCAGGTAGACGCGGCGCACGCTGGCGTCGGCGCGAATCACCTCGGTCAGCGCCTCCATCCGCATGTCGGCGCCGGCGTCGAAGCGGAAATGCCAGAAGCTGCAGTTCTCGTTGGTCAGCGCCGGATCGACCGCGGAATAGTTCAGGAACAGCACGCGCGCCTCGGGCTGGCGCGCGTTGTGCCGGTTCACCGCGCCGACCAGCGCCGCGGCGACCGCCGAGCTGTTCCCCTGCAGCACGAACGGGATGCGCCGGTCCACCAGCGCACGGAACTGGATCAGGCTCTCGTCGACATTGCCCTTGCTGTCGAAGGTGACCAGCTCCAGCGGGCGCTGCCCTTCGGCGGTGCGGACGCCGCCGCGCGCGTTGACCCGGTCGATCGCGAGCCGCAGGTTGCGCACCACCGCTTCGCCGGCATTGGCGAACGGACCCGACAGTCCGTCGATCATGCCGAGCCGGATCGGCTCCTGCGCCGACGCAACGCCCGCCGCGAGGGCCAACAGGCAAGCCCCGAGCCACCCCTTCACAACCATCGATCGATCTCCGCGAAAGCGCTGCATGGTAAGCCAGCGCTCACCGCCTTGCAATCGCGCCGGCGGTGCGATGCGGCGCCTGCGGCGCTACACTGCGGCTATTTCGTGGCAATGAAGGACCGAGGTTCGCAATGAAAGCACTGAAGAGCATTGGCCGCTGGTTGGCGCTCGGCACCGCCGGCGTGCTGTTGACGGCCTGCGTCATCCTGCAGCCGGTACAGGAGGCGCAGAAGCTGATCGGCGCGCCGGAAAGCACGGTGCGCGCGACCTTCGGCGAGCCGACCGACATCTTCCGGCTCGACGACGGCACCGTGCGCTGGATCTATTCGAAGCAGCCACTGGGGCGTCAGGCCTATGCGGCCGACTTCGATACCAGCGGCAAGCTGACGCGCTTCCGCCAGATGTTGACCACCACCGAGCTGTACAAGGCGCGGATCGGCACCTGGACCAAGCGCGACGTCGCCGAACATTTCGGCCTGCCGCGCGAGCCGACGCAGTACTTCCCGCTGATGCGCCGCGATGTCTGGTCGTACCGCTTCCTGCACGAAGAAAACTGGCCGTCGCTGTTCCACTTCTATTTCGACGATGCCGGCGTGCTGCGGCAGACCCAGATCACGCCCGACCCGCTGGCCGATCCGCGGGAAACGATCCGCTAGGCATCGCGCCCTTAATGCCGCCCATGCCGCCCTGCTGGCGACGTGGGCAGTGACGTCAGCCGGCTGCGCGAGCACCCCGGCATGCCCCTGGCCGGCTCCAGTTCCATCGCACTGTCCTGGATTGCCGGCGGCTCGCCACCGTGCTCGCGCACGATGTCGAGCACCCAGGCATCAGCCCGCCGGGCCTTGACCCTGGCCTGCGCGCAATCCCATATCGTCTGTCCGGCCCGGTTGCGTCGCTCGGCAAAACGCGGGCCCGCGCCTCCTGCATTGTCCGAGTCCGTCTTTGCCGCCTGCCGCAGGAAGCGCAGCACCGATGCCTTGTCGCCATGGAGTACGGCAAGGTGGACCGGGGTATTCCCGTCGTAGTCCGAGGCGAAGATGCGCGGGGTGGTCTCTCCCCCTTCTGCCGCCCCCGGTCGCGCGTTGGCGACACCGGCCCCGCGGCATTCGAGCGCCTCGATCGCGATCTTCATGAACAGCGAATCGAGCACCGGGCCGGTGGCAAGCCTCGGGTCGCACGCGACATGGTGCAGCACGGTTCTGGCGTCATTGTCGAAGCGCTCCAACGCCTTTTCGTCGTATCGCAGGAATTGCATGACGCCCTCGGGCGTGGCAATCCGGCCGCGAAAGTTGTCCTGAACGTCGGCCGGATTCTGCCGGTCGAGCCCGCGCATCAGGTTCGAGCGGCCGGCCTCGATCGATTCGCGCCGCGCCTTGACCTGATCCGCTGGCAGCAGGCAGCGGAGCTCCTGCAGCAACTGCCGTTCGTCCCGCCACTCCCGTCGCCCCTGGCGCCCCAGACAGCGAAGCCAGTTCCACAGGGCCTTCAACGCGGGCCAGCGCGACTCGCTGACCGTCGTCCACGCCGCCTTGCCGTGCCGATCCACGACGACGGTGAAGCGCCTGGAGCAGGCGCGCCCACGCGCTTGCAGCAGGCCACCCGCGGCGACGTGTTCCAGCGCCGCATTCCGGCCGACGGTGTGATACGGATGCAAACGGTCCAGATCGACAGCGCTGACCAGGCCCAGGCGCAATTGCCCCGCCAGGCTGTCGGTCAGCACCTTTTCTTCGCGACGATTTCGTCGCGGCGTGGAACGCTGATTGGAAAGACACTGCAGACGGGGGGCGGCGTACTGCCTGTCCCAGTTGAAGCGATAACAGCGATCGCCAATGATCAATGGCGCCCCCAGAGCGATGCGCTGCTTGTCGGTTTCCCCGAGGGTCTTGACCCGTTCTACATCCAACACCGTGCATGGCATGGCGAATTCACTGACTGCCAACGACATCGACATTCCTTAACGAAGGGTCACAAACCAGCCACCAAACCGCCAAACCCGTGTCCATGCGTCTGGGGCAAATCGTGGTCGCGATGATCGTCGAGTCCTTGCCGGCCTGCTTCCAGCTTTAATGGCCACATTGCGTTTTGCGGCATGTCAGGCGGCCAGGCCACTGCCAGGCGCCAACAAAAAACGCCGGTGGTCCGTGAGTCGAATCTCACGAACCACCGGCGCTGTGCTTGCGTCGGCTGGCTGCATCCGCCGGCGAGATTGACCGGCGGGTCCTTCTGCCCCGGCGCGATCAGATCTGCGGATTGATCTTCTGCACCGCCTTGTCGTGCAGCTTGTTCAGCGCGGCCAGATAGGCCTTGGCCGAGGCCGCGACGATGTCCGGGTCCGTGCCGACGCCGTTGACGATGCGGCCGGCCTTGGACAGCCGCACCGTGACCTCGCCCTGCGCCTGCGTGCCGGTAGTGATCGCGTTGACCGAATACAGCACCAGCTCGGCGCCGCTGTTCACCTTGCCCTCGATCGCGTGCAGCGTGGCATCGACCGGGCCGTTGCCCTCGCCTTCGCCGGTGTACTCCTGGCCGTCCATGTTGAACACCACGCGTGCATGCGGCCGCTCGCCGGTTTCCGAGCGTTGCGACAGCGAGATGAAGCGATAGTGTTCGTTGGCGTCGTGGGCCTCGTCCGAGACGATGGCCATGATGTCCTCGTCGAAGATCTCGGCCTTCTGGTCGGCCAGCTCCTTGAAGCGCGCGAAGGCGGCATTGACCTCGCTCTCGCTGTCGAGCTCGATGCCCAGTTCCTGCAGGCGCTGCTTGAACGCGTTGCGGCCCGACAGCTTGCCGAGCACGATCTTGTTCGCGGTCCAGCCCACGTCTTCGGCGCGCATGATCTCGTAGGTGTCGCGCGCCTTCAGCACGCCATCCTGGTGGATGCCCGACGCGTGCGCGAACGCGTTGGCGCCGACCACGGCCTTGTTCGGCTGCACCACGAAACCGGTGATCTGCGAGACCAGCTTCGAGGCCGGCACGATCTGCGTGGTATCGACGCCCACATCGAGATTGAAGTAGTCGCGCCGCGTCTTGACCGCCATCACCACCTCTTCGAGGCTGGTGTTGCCGGCGCGCTCGCCCAGGCCGTTGATCGTGCATTCGATCTGGCGCGCGCCGCCGAGCTTGACCGCGGCCAGCGAGTTCGCCACCGCCATGCCCAGGTCGTTATGGCAGTGCACCGACCACACCGCCTTGTCCGAATTCGGAATGCGCTCACGCACCGAGCGGATCAACGCGGCATAGCCTTCGGGCACCGCATAGCCGACCGTGTCGGGCAGGTTGATCGTGGTCGCGCCCTCGTCGATCACGGCCTCGAGCACGCGGCACAGGAAGTCCATGTCGGAGCGGCTGCCGTCTTCCGGCGAGAACTCGATGTCGTCGGTGAACTGGCGCGCGAAACGCACCGCCAGGCGCGCCTGCTCGTAGACCTGGTCCGGCGTCATGCGCAGCTTCTTTTCCATATGCAGCGCCGAGGTGGCGATGAAGGTATGGATACGGAAGGAGTTGGCGGGCTTGAGCGCCTCGGCGGCGCGGGCGATGTCCTTGTCGTTGGCGCGGGCCAGCGAGCAGATGGTCGAGTCCTTGACGGTCTGGGCAATCGCGCGGATCGCCTCGAAGTCGCCGTTCGAGCTGGCGGCGAAGCCGGCCTCGATCACATCGACCTTCAGGCGCTCGAGCTGGCGCGCGATGCGGATCTTTTCCTCGCGCGTCATCGAGGCGCCGGGCGACTGCTCGCCGTCGCGCAACGTGGTATCGAAAATGATCAGTTTGTCCGACATGGAAAACGCTCCTGGGGGATAAGTGCTCGAACGGGTTTCGGCGGTTTCGGTTTCTGTTCCGGTGCCCCGCTGCCTGCCGGTCGCATCGTCGCCGATCGCTGCGGCACAATGCAAAACGCCCCGGCGTGCAGGGATGCAGGCCGGGGCGTGGATAAATCCTGTGCGACTTCGCGTGAGGCTATCGCTTCCTCAGCGCGCGCGTGTCCCGACCTGGCTGCCTAGTAGGCTACCTAGCAGGGTACGGGCGAGACGGGCTTGGCGCGAAATCATGGCAGCGAATATAGCCGAGATGGCAACGGCGCGCAACACGGGGATTTCCCCCAAGCGGCCGCGCGCCGCTCTGCCCCGCGCAACGCGGGGCCGCTGCAGGGCCTCAGGCCTGGGGCGGGATACGCAGCTTCTGGCCCGGATAGATCTTGTCCGGGTGCGACAGCATCGGCCGGTTGGCCTCGAAGATCGCGTTGTAGGCGTTGGCCTTGCCGTAGTACTTCTGCGCGATCGCCGACAGCGTGTCGCCCTTGGCCACGGTATGCCATTGCGCCGATTCCGACTCGACGTTGACCGACATCTTGTCCTCGACCTGCTCGACGCCTTCGACGTTGCCGCAGCACAGGATGATCTTCTCGCGCGTGGCCTGGTCCGGCGCGACGCCGAACACCGTGACCTTGCCCTGGGCGCCGTCGACCTGCACCGACAGCCCGGTCGCATCGAGACCCATCTTGCGGATGTAGTTTTCGATCGCTTCGCCGGCGGTGCGGTTGGCCGCCTCAGCCTGCTGCGCGGCATCGGCGGGCGCGGCCTGGGCCGGCTCGGCGGCCTTGGCTTCGCGGCCGAACAGCTTCTCGCCTGCTTCCTTGATGAAATCCAGCACGCTCATGGGATTCTCCTTGTGTCAGTGGCAAGTCGGTAGCCGATCGCGGCTACGCGGCGGGCCGCCATGCCTTCGCGGCATGACGCCTCGGCAACATACCGCGAATTGGACGGACATCACAAGCGGGGAATCGCAAGCAAACGCAAAAACAAAAAAGGCGCCGAAGCGCCTTTCCCGTTCATCAAATCGACATCCGCGGCTGCTCCGCGCGGCCCGGCGTCAGTCCGAGCCGCCCGCCTGAGAGCGCGCCACGCCGCCCTGCTCGCCATGCATCGCGCGCCAGCCCCACAGCACGTAGCCGGAAATCGCATAGCCGACGAACAGCCCGAACAGTGCCACCGGCGGATCGCTGGACACCACCACGAACAGCACCATCACCAGGATCATCACGCCGAAGGAGACGCGATGGCGCACGTCGAGCGCCTTGCCGCTGTAGAACGGCGCATTGGTGACCATCGACAGCCCGGCATACAGCGTGATCGCGAACGCCACCCACGGCATCCACAGTTCGCGCACCGGCAGCTTGTTGTCGATCGCGAGCCAGACGAAGCCGGCTACCAGCGCCGCCGCGGCCGGGCTCGGCAGGCCCTGGAAGAAGCGCTTGTCGATCACGCCGATATTGGCGTTGAAGCGCGCCAGCCGCAGGGCCGCACAGGTGCAATAGACGAAGGCCGCGATCCAGCCCCACTTGCCCAGGTCCTTCAGGATCCATTCGTACATCACCAGCGCCGGCGCGACGCCGAACGACGTCATGTCCGACAGCGAGTCGTATTGCTCGCCGAACGCGCTCTGCGTATTGGTGATGCGGGCCACGCGGCCGTCCATGCCGTCGAGTACCATCGCCGCGAAGATGGCAATGGCCGCGACATCGAAACGCATGTTCATCGCCTGCACGATGGCGAAGAAGCCGGCGAACAGCGCGGCCGTGGTGAAGGCGTTCGGCAGCAGGTAGATGCCGCGCCGGCGCGGCCGCACGTATTCGACCTCGAGCTCGTCGTCGTCCGCCGGATCGATTTCCGCGCCTCGCATCTGGTTATGCCGGAACGGCCGCAGATGGGTCACGTTGCCGCCGACCACGCGCTTGTTGCGCCGATTGAATGCACCCATGCCGAATCTCCTCGATCGCTCGTGGCTCAATCCAGCTCGGCGAGGATCGTCGACGAAGCCGAAACCTTCTCGCCGATCGTCACGCGCGGCCGGGCGTCGAGCGGCAGATAGACGTCGACGCGCGAGCCGAAGCGGATGAAGCCGTAGCGCTGGCCGCGCGCCACCGTGTCGCCGACGCGCGTGTAGCACAGGATGCGCCGCGCGATCAGGCCGGCGACCTGCACCAGCGTGACGACCTTGTCGTCGCCGGCGCGGCGGATCACCACCGCATTGCGCTCGTTCTCGGTCGAGGCCTTGTCCAGGTCGGCGTTGACGAACTGGCCGGGGAAATAGTCGATCTTCTCGACGGTGCCGTCGACCGACACGCGGTTCGAATGGACGTTGAACACGTTCATGAACACGCTGATCTTCAGCGCCTCGCGGCCGGCGTAGGGATCCTGGGTCTTCTCGACCGCGACGATGCGTCCGTCGGCCGGCGCCAGCACCGCATTGGGCTGGGTCGGAATCGGCCGCGGCGGATCGCGGAAAAACTGCAGCACGAACACCGTGATGATCCAGAGCGGCAGCGCCCACCAGAATCCCGCGCTGGCATGCACCAGCAGCGAGATGACAAAAGCGCCGGCCAGGAACGGCCAGCCTTCACGGGCGATCAGCGGATGGGGATAGTTCATGCAGGTGGGAAAGAGGTCTATGGAGGTCAGTCAAGTCTGACAAGGATAACAAAAAGCCGCCCAGCCCTCCCCCGTTTTCCCTCGGCGGACCATGGTCTGGCCATGGCGACCGCCTCCGGTCGGGACGGAAGGCTGGACGGCTGCGGGACGCGGGACCGCGCCGCCCGGCAAACCCGGCGGCGCGGCGTCCGGCACGCTTAGTTCTTCGACTGGTCGACCAGCTTGTTCTTGGCGATCCAGGGCATCATCGCGCGCAGCTTGGCACCCACTTCCTCGATCTGGTGCTCGGCGGTCAGGCGGCGGCGCGAGATCAGCGTCGGCGCGCCGGCCTTGTTCTCGAGCAGGAAGCTCTTGGCGTATTCGCCGGTCTGGATGTCCTTCAGGCACTGCTTCATGGCCTTCTTGGTCTCCTCGGTGACCACGCGCGGGCCGGTCACGTACTCGCCGTACTCGGCGTTGTTGGAGATCGAGTAGTTCATGTTGGCGATGCCGCCTTCATAGATCAGGTCGACGATCAGCTTGAGCTCGTGCAGGCACTCGAAGTAGGCCATTTCCGGCGCGTAACCGGCTTCGACCAGCGTCTCGAAGCCGGCCTTGATCAGCTCGACGGTACCGCCGCACAGCACGGCCTGCTCGCCGAACAGGTCGGTCTCGGTCTCTTCGCGGAAGTTGGTCTCGATGATGCCGGCACGGCCGCCGCCGTTCGCGGTGGCGTACGACAGCGCGATGTCGCGGGCGGCGCCCGACTTGTTCTGGTGCACCGCGATCAGGTGCGGCACGCCGCCGCCCTGGCTGTAGGTCGAACGCACGGTGTGGCCCGGGGCCTTCGGCGCGATCATGATCACGTCGAGGTCGGCGCGCGGGATCACCGCGCCGTAGTGCACGTTGAAGCCGTGGGCGAAGGCCAGCGCGGCGCCTTCCTTGATGTTGTCGTGCACTTCGTTCTTGTAGACGTCGGCGATCTGCTCGTCCGGCAGCAGGATCATGACCACGTCGGCGTCCTTGACGGCCTCGGCCACTTCCTTGACCTGCAGGCCGGCGTTGACGGCCTTGTTCCACGACGCGCCGTTCTTGCGCAGGCCGACCGTCACCTTGACGCCCGAGTCGTTCAGGTTCAGCGCGTGGGCGTGACCCTGCGAGCCGTAGCCGATGATGGTGACGTTCTTGCCCTTGATCAGGGACAGGTCGGCGTCCTTGTCGTAAAACACTTTCATGATGATTCCTTCGCTCTTTTTCCGATGTTGGGAGTCGACGACGCGCCGCGCATGGGGTTGGCGCCGGCGCGCCGCCGTCGATACTGCAATGGGGTGTGGTGGGGTTGCCGCGCGAGAGACCGGCGTCAGACCTTCAGGATGCGCTCGCCGCGGCCGATTCCCGAGCCGCCGGTACGGACGGTCTCCAGGATCGCGCTGCGGTCGATCGCATCGAGGAAGGCATCGAGCTTGCTGCCGTTGCCGGTCAGCTCGATCGTGTAGGTCTTCTCGGTGACGTCGATGACCCGGCCGCGGAAGATGTCCGCGGTGCGTTTCATCTCCTCGCGCTCCTTGCCGACGGCGCGCACCTTGACGAGCATCAGCTCGCGCTCGATGTGCGCGCCCTCGGTCAGGTCGACCACCTTGACCACCTCGACCAGCCGGTTCAGATGCTTGGTGATCTGTTCGATCACGTCATCCGAGCCGGTCGTCACGATCGTCATCCGCGACAGCGAGGCGTCCTCGGTAGGCGCCACGGTCAGCGTCTCGATGTTGTAGCCGCGCGCCGAGAACAGCCCGACCACGCGCGACAGCGCGCCCGGTTCGTTCTCCAGCAGGACCGAAATGATGTGTCGCATCACAGGTCCTCCGCGCCGAGCAGCATTTCCGAAATGCCCTTGCCCGCCTGCACCATCGGCCAGACGTTTTCCGTCGGGTCGGTCTGGAAATCCAGGAAGACGGTGCGGTCCTTCAGGCGGAAGGCTTCGCGCAGCGCCGGCTCGACGTCGGCGGTCTTTTCGATGCGCATGCCGACGTGGCCATAGGCCTCGGCCAGCTTGACGAAGTCGGGCAGCGCGTCCATGTAGGAATGCGAGTAGCGGTTGTCGTACTCGATCTCCTGCCACTGGCGCACCATGCCCAGGTAGCGGTTGTTCAGCGCGCAGATCTTGACCGGGGTGTCGTACTGCAGGCAGGTCGACAGTTCCTGGATACACATCTGGATCGAGCCCTCGCCGGTCACGGTGACGACTTCCTTGTCCGGGAACGCCTTCTTGATGCCCATCGCGTACGGCAGGCCCACGCCCATCGTGCCGAGGCCGCCGGAGTTGATCCAGCGGCGCGGCTGGTCGAACTTGTAGAACTGCGCGGCCCACATCTGGTGCTGGCCGACGTCCGAGCAGACGAAGGCATCGCCCTTGGTCAGTTCCCAGATCTTCTCGATCACGTACTGCGGCTTGATGATCTCGGAATCGCGGTCGTACTTCAGGCAGTCCACCGAGCGCCATTGCTCGATCTGCTCCCACCAGCGCGACAGCGCCTCGCGGCGCGGCTTGACGTCACTGGCCTGCAGTTGCGCGATCAGCTCCTGCAGCACGTCCTTGACGTTGCCGACGATCGGAATGTCCACCTTGACCCGCTTCGAGATCGACGAGGGGTCGATGTCGATATGGATGATCTTGCGCGGCTGCGAGGTGAAGTGCGCCGGGTTGCCGATCACGCGGTCGTCGAAGCGCGCCCCGATGGCGATCAGCACGTCGCAGTTCTGCATCGCCATGTTGGCTTCGTAGGTGCCGTGCATGCCGAGCATGCCGACGAACTGCTTGCTGGTGCCGGGGAACGCGCCCAGGCCCATCAGCGTGTTGGTGACCGGATGGCCGGTCAGCGCGGCCAGCTGGCGCAGTTCGTCGCTGGCATTGGCCAGCACCACGCCGCCGCCCGAATAGATCAGCGGCCGCTCGGCGCTCTGCAGCAGCGCCAATGCCTTGCGGATCTGGCCCGAATGCCCCTTGTTGACGGGGTTGTACGAGCGCATGTCGATCGCTTTCGGGTACTCGTAGCGGCAGGCATTGCGCGACACGTCCTTCGGGATGTCGACCACCACCGGACCGGGTCGGCCGGTCGCGGCGATATAGAAGGCCTTCTTGATGGTCGCCGCCAGATCGCGCACGTCCTTGACCAGGAAGTTGTGCTTGACCACCGGCCGCGTGATGCCGACCGTGTCGCACTCCTGGAAGGCATCCTGACCGATCGCGTGGGTCGGCACGTTGCCGGTGATCACGACCATCGGAATCGAGTCCAGATAGGCGGTGGCGATGCCGGTGACGGCATTGGTCACGCCGGGACCCGAGGTCACCAGCGCGCAGCCGACCTTGCCGGTCGCGCGCGCATAGCCGTCCGCGGCGTGGACCGCGGCCTGCTCGTGGCGCACCAGGATGTGCTCGATTTTCTTTTGCTTGTACAGCTCGTCGTAGATATACAGCACTGCGCCGCCGGGATAACCCCAGACGTATTCGACGCCTTCTTCGGCAAGTGCGTGGACGAGGATTTCCGCCCCGATCATTTCGGGTGCGGCGGATGAATTGCTGTCGGCGTGGGAGAATTCCGCGCTGGGCATGTTCATGTCAGTCCTTTGCAATTTTCGGCAAAAAATTGTTTGGATGCTCTCTGCCGGGCTTGTGGCACGGGTTCAAGCGGTGCGCGTCTGCATGGGAGACCGCCTCATAAGCGGCCAGATGAGACAACCACTGATGTCGTGAACCGTCGATGATACTGCATCGCACCAGCGCGGTCTATGACCTCGTATCGTGTCGCCGGGGCGACACGGCCGCCCCGTTATTTGCTAGCATCGCCGCATTTTGCTGATTTCCGGGCTGCCGGCCGCCCCGCCCTCGTGCGGCATTGGCCGGCCGCTCTTGCCCGCCGCATGGCAACCGAACAGGAACTATCCGATTTTCTCGCCAGCGCCGAACGCCGCGCCTTCAAGCACGCGGTATTCGCGGTACGGGACGAACAGGCCGCCCTGGACATCGTCCAGGACGCCATGATCAAGCTGGCCGAAAAATACGGCGACCGCGGCCCCGCCGAGTTGCCGCCGCTGTTCCAGCGCATCCTGCAGAACACCATCCACGACTGGTTTCGCCGCCAGAAGGTGCGCAATACCTGGGTCACGCTGTTCTCGAACCTGCGCGACGAGCGCGATGGCGAGGACGCCGACCTGCTGGAGGCGCTGGAGAGCGAGCCGGGATCGCAGGCCGCCGAGAGCAGCGCCGACCGGTTCGAGCGCGTGCAGACCATGCGCATCATCGAGGAAGAAGTCCAGCGCCTGCCCACCCGTCAACGCGAGGCCTTCCTGCTGCGTTACTGGGAGGATATGGACGTCGCGGAAACGGCCGCTGCCATGGGATGTTCCGAAGGCAGCGTCAAGACCCACTGTTCGCGCGCCACGCATGCCCTGGCGCAGGCGCTGCGCGCCCGGGGACTCCGACTATGAACAGCAGAAACGCATCCGAGATCGAGCAACGCCGCCTGGCCCGGCAGATCACCGCCATGCTGGACGCTTCCGCCAACCAGGTGCCGGACGATATCGCCGCGCGCCTGGCCGCCGCACGGCGCGTGGCGCTGTCGCGCCGCCGCGTGGAAGCGCCTCAAACATCACCTCGACTGGCAACGGCCGGACCGCCGCTGCACGGCGGCGCGCACCGGTCGATGCGGCCGCTCGGCGATTGGGTGCGCCGGCTCGGCCTGGTATGGACGGTGGTCGCGCTGGCCGGCGGACTGGCCGGCATCTACCAATGGCAGCAGCAGCAACGGATCGAGGAACTGGCCGATGTCGACGCCGCGATGCTGCTCGACGAACTGCCTCCGGCCGCCTACGCGGACGAGGGCTTCCATGTCTTTCTCAAGCATGGCGAGTAAGCGCGCGCGCGTCGGCGCGCACCGTGATCTCGCGCTGTGGCTGGGCGCCGGCCTGAGCGCCGCCGCGCTGTGGTGCCTGACGCCGCCGGCCGCGCATGCGCGCGATGCGGTCGAACCGGCCGCCAGGGCGTCGAGCCCGGCCGCCAACCCCGCGGTCCGTGCGGCGCGCCCGACCTGGTCCGAACTGACGTCGGCGCAGCAGCGCGTGCTGGCGCCGCTGGCCGGCCAGTGGAACACGCTGACCGAGGTCCACCGCCGCAAGTGGCTTCGCATCGCCGCCCGCTTCCAGGAACTGTCGCCGGCCGAGCAGCAGCGGCTGCATGCGCGCATGACCGAGTGGGCGCAGATGACGCCGGAGCAGCGCCGGCTGGCGCGCGAGAACTTCCAGATCCATCGCACCGTGCCGGTCGAGCGCAAGACCGAGGCCTGGGACCGCTACCAGCAGCTGCCCGAAGAACAGAAACGTCAGCTCGCCGAGGCCGCCAAGGTGCCGCCGCGCCCGGGCGCGGTCAGCGCGCTGCCATCCAGCCGCAAGCCGCCGATCTCGACGACGACGCCCGTACGGCCGGTACCGCACGCGACGGGCGGCGCTTCCGCGCCCGCCGCGGCGGCGAGCGCCCCAGCCGTGCTGTCGGCCTCCGCCGCGCTCGTGCCGGGCGCCACCCCGGCCAGCGGCGCCGTTGCGGCGAGCCCCGGTGCCGGCATCCCGCTCGACGCCGCCAGCGCGACGGCCGCCTCGACACCGGTCGCCGAGACCGCGCCGGCCGCCAGCACCGACACCTTCTCTCGCGGCAACTGATCTGCGGAAGCTGATTCGCGGCAACGGATCGGCGCCGCCGTCGCCCGCGGCCGCCCGAAGCCGCCCGAAGCCGCCCGAAGCCGCGCTGCCCTCTCCCGCTCCCCGCTCTCCCGTACCAACCGCCACGCCGCCGCGCGATGCGGCCCATGGCGACGCCTTTGGCATAATGCCGCTGCCCATCACGCCAGCGCGGCCTTTGTCCGCGCCTCGCCCCGACTCCGTCCATGCCAGTCCATGTCCGCCAAGACCGCCACTGACGCCGCCGCACCGCGCCCCGAGCCGACCGCCCCCGCGCAGGCACCCGAGCAGGTCCCCATGCACGCGCCCCCGATCCGCCGCCGCGTCGCATGCATGCTGTACGAAGGCGTGCTGCTGTTCGGCGTGCTCAGCGCCTCCACCGCGCTCTATCTGCTGGCCCGGCCGCTGCTGCGGGAACTGCGTATCGACACGCCGCTGGCCATGCAGCTGTGGAGCTTCCTGGTGATGGGCCTCTATTTCACCTGGTTCTGGCAACGCACCGGCCAGACGCTGCCGATGCAGACCTGGCGCATCCGCGTCGAAGGCGCCGACGGCAGGCCGCCGCGCTGGCCGCGCGCGGCGCTGCGCTATCTGCTGGCATGGCTGTGGCTGCCGCCGTCGGCGGCGGTGGGCCATGCGCTGGGCCTCGTCAAGGGACCGTTCGTCGGCGTGCTGGCGTGCGGCCTCGGCGTGTGGATATTGGTAGCCTTTCTGGGTCGGCGCCGCCAGTTCCTGCACGATCGGCTGGCCGGCACGCGGCTGGTCGACCTGCGGCCGCCGCGCCAGCCATGAAGCTGACCGCCACCGCGGTGCGCCGCATCGCCGTGGCGATGCAGCTCGGCGGTGCCTGCGGCGTCGCGCTGGCGCTGGTCCGACTGGCCGACTGGAACTGGCCCGCGGCGCTGGCCGGCGGCATCGTCACCGTGCTGGTGTTGTTCGGGCTGTCGGTCGCGATGGCCTTCGCGATCTCGGTGGGCGGCACCGGCGCATCGGCTACCAACGCGTTCCGCGCCGGCATGCCGACGCTGCCGCCCGCGCTGCAGGCGCATCGCGCCGCCGCGCGGCTCGGACCCCGGCAGGCGCTGCTCTGCTATCTGCGCGAATGCGTCGCGGTGTTCCGCATGTTCAACTGGCTGCAACCGTTCCGCCATCGGCGGCCGCTGATGCCGGCCCGGCAGGACGCCGACGCATCCCGCCCACCGGTGCTGCTGGTGCACGGCTACGGCTGCAACCGCGCGGTCTGGCTCGACCTGCAGCCGGCGCTGGCGGCGGCCGGCTATCGCTGCGAGGCGATCGACCTCGAGCCGATGCTGGCCGATATCGAGGACTACGGCGACGCGCTGCTCACCGCGATCGAAGCGCTGAACCGCTCCACCGGCCACGCCCCGCTGCTGCTGTGCCACAGCATGGGCGGACTGGCCGCGCGCGCGGCGCTGGCCCGTGCCCGCCGCGAGCCACGGCCCGCCGCCTGCGCGGGCATCGTCACGCTGGGCACGCCGCACCACGGCTGCACGCTGGCCAGCATCGGCAGCGGCGCCAATGCGCGCCAGATGCGCTGCGGCAACCACTGGCTGCAGGCGCTGGCGCGCAGCGAAAGCCCGCGCGACCGCGCCGCGATGGTGTCGATCTTCAGCTGGCACGATTCGATCGCCGGCCCGGCCGAAACCAGCTGGCTCGACGGCGCCCACAACGTGGCGCTGGCCGGCATCGGCCATGTCTCGCTGCTGCGCGACGCACGCGCCGTCGACGCGGTGCTGGCAGCGCTGGACCGTCTCGCGCACGCCCCTGCCGCGGCCGCTTCCTGATCCCCGGCTGATCGAACGCTGGCCCGCGGCATCGCCGCGCCTGCAGGTCGCCCACCGTCTTTACGGTTGGTCACATGTCATTCATGTTTCCGTCACGGCGCCGTCATCGATGGCTGGCTCAATGCAGTCATCGCCGTCACCGGGGCCGCCATGGTCAGTCCACTCCGTTCCGCCCGGGCACATCTGGCCCGCGCCGCGCAGCGACTGCGCGGACGCTCCGACCCGATGCTGCCGCTGGCCGCCATTCCCGGCATGCCAGCCGCCTTCATGCCGCCCGGCCTGGACCGTGCGCCGACCACCGCCTTCCCCGCCGACACCGGCCGCCCGGACCAGCACGACCGGCGCGACCCGGTCCCCGCCGCAGCCCCCTCTCCCGAGCCGCCCGAAGTCGAGCGCTACCGCGCGATCTGGCTGTCCGATATCCATCTGGGCACGCCGGGCTGCCAGGCCGACTACCTGCTCGATTTCCTCAAGCACAACGAGTCCGACACGCTGTACCTGGTCGGCGACATCATCGACGGCTGGCAGCTGCGGCGCGGCTGGTACTGGCCGCAGAGCCACAACGACGTCGTGCAGAAGCTGCTGCGCAAGGCGCGCAAGGGCACCGAGGTCATCTATGTCCCGGGCAACCATGACGAGGTCGCGCGCCAGTTCGATGGCCTGGCCTTCGGCGACGTGGTGGTGCGCGAGGAAGCGGTGCACGTGACCGCCACCGGCCGGCGCCTGTGGGTCGTCCATGGCGACCTGTTCGACGGCGTCGTGCAGCACGCGCGCTGGCTCGCGTACCTGGGCGACACGCTGTACACGCTGATCCTCGCGCTGAACCGGCATTTCAACCGCATCCGCGCGCGGCTGGGCTTTCCCTACTGGTCGCTGTCGCAGTACCTGAAGCACCAGGTCAAGAACGCGGTCAACTACATCAGCTCGTTCGAACACGCCATGGTCGAGGAAGCGCGCCGGCGCGGCTGCGATGGCGTGGTCTGCGGCCATATCCACAAGGCCGAGATCCGCGAGGTCGACGGCCAGCTCTACTGCAACGATGGCGACTGGGTCGAGAGCCTGTCGGCGCTGGTCGAGACCGTCGAGGGCGAGCTGAAGATCGTCTACTGGACCACGCTGCGCGACCCCGCACCGGCGGTCGCGCGCCGCACGCGCAAGAGCGCGGCGACGGCGTAGCGCCGCGCCGCATTCCGACCGACCGCTGCCGGGCAACCGATACCGCGGCTTTCGCCGCAAGGACACACCATGAAAATCCTGATCGTCACCGATGCCTGGGAACCGCAGGTCAACGGCGTGGTTCGCACGCTGAAGTCGACCCGCCGCGAACTGCAGGCGATGGGCCATACCGTGGAACTGCTGACGCCGCTCGAATTCCGCACGGTGCCCTGCCCGACCTACCCCGAGATCCGCCTGTCGCTGCTGCCCGGCGCCGCGGTGCGCCGGCGCATCCGCGAGTTCGCCCCGGACGCGCTGCATATCGCCACCGAAGGCCCGCTCGGCCTGGCGGCACGCCGTCACGCGGTGCGCCAGAAGCTGCCGTTCACCACCGCCTACCACACCCGCTTTCCCGAATACGTGCAGGCGCGCTTCGGCATTCCGCTGGCCTGGACCTATCGCTTCCTGCGCTGGTTCCACGGTCCGGCCCAGGCAGTGATGGCGCCGACCCCGGTGGTGCTGCAGGACCTGCACCGCTTCGGCATCGAGCATGCGGTGCTGTGGACGCGCGGCGTCGATCTCGACGTGTTCGTGCCGCAGCCGGTCAACGTGCTGAACACCGCCCACCCGATCTTCCTCTACGTCGGCCGCGTCGCCGTCGAGAAGAATGTCGAGGCCTTCCTGTCGCTCGATCTGCCCGGATCGAAATGGGTGGTCGGCGACGGCCCGGCGCTGCCCGCGCTGCGGGCCCGCTATCCGAACGCGAACTACCTGGGCGTGCTGAGCCAGCCCGAACTCGCCAAGGTGTATGCTTCGGCCGATGTCTTCGTGTTCCCGAGCCGCACCGACACCTTTGGCCTGGTGCTGCTCGAAGCGCTGGCCAGCGGTCTGCCGGTGGCGGCCTATCCGGTCACCGGCCCGATCGATGTGCTGGGCGACAGCGACGCCGGCGTGATGCACGAGGATTTGCGCGAGGCCTGCCTCGAAGCGCTGCGCATCGACCGCGCCACCGCGCGCGCGCACGCCGAACGCTTCTCGTGGCGCGCCGCGTCCGAACAGTTCCTCGCGCATCTGCGACCGCTGCACGGCATGCCGAACGGCCAGGCCGCGCGCCCCCGACAAGATCATGGCGAAACCCCCTCTTCCCTCCGACAACTCCGTGCCGAAGCCGACCTTGCCCCGCGAGAACGGCGACTACACGATTGAAGACAACCCCCACAAGGGCAACCGCGGCATCGCCCGCGCCTGGCGGGCCGCGGTCAACTCGCTGTCCGGCCTGCGCTATGCGGTGCTCGAGGAGAGCGCGTTCCGGCAGGAGCTGACGCTGGTCGCGGTGCTGACGCCGCTGGCCTTCCTGCTGCCGGTGACCGTGGTCGAACGGATCCTGCTGCTCGGCACGCTGCTGCTGGTGCTGATCGTCGAGCTGCTGAACTCCAGCGTCGAGGCCGCGGTCGACCGCATCTCGCTGGAGCGGCACGGCCTGTCCAAGCGGGCCAAGGACTTCGGCAGCGCGGCGGTGATGCTGGCGCTGGTGCTGTGCGGCGGCACCTGGCTGGCGATCGCCGCCCCGCACGTGGTGGGCTGGCTGCGCGCGCTGATCGGCTGAGCGGGGACCGCGGCGGCGGAGCGCCGCAGGGGCGCATGCGATGCCATTGCATATAATCGCAGTCCGTCCATTCGCAGTGCGCCGGTCCGTCTGTTTGCGGCCCGCGGCTGCCTAGCTTGCCCGGCCTCATGGAATCCAAACCCCAGACCGGTCCCCGCCGCACGCGGGACCGCATCCTCGATGTCTCGCTGCGCCTGTTCAACGAGGTCGGCGAGCCCAACGTGACCACCACCACCATCGCCGAGGCGATGGAGATCAGCCCCGGCAACCTGTACTACCACTTCCGCAACAAGGACGACATCATCACGTCGATCTTCGCGCGCTTCGAGCAGGAAATGGAGCGCCGGCTGAAGCTGCCCGACGACCACAAGCCGACGCTCGGCGAAAGCTGGGGCTATCTGCAGTACATGTCCGAGTTCCTGTGGAACTATCGCTTCCTGTACCGGGACATCAACGATCTGCTGGCCCGCAACCGGATGCTGGAGACCAACTTCAAGCGGATCGTCGAGCAGAAGAAGCGCTTCGCGCAGGAGATCTGCCGCCAGTTCCTCGACGACGGCGAGATGGAGGCGACGCCCGACCAGGTCGAAGCGATCTGCACCAATATCGTGGTGGTCGCGACCTACTGGCTGTCGTTCCAGTTCGTGCAGCATCCGCGCCAGTACAACGATCCGGAACAGATCCGCGGCTATCTGCACAGCGCCAGCTATCACATCTTCTCGATCCTCGCGCCCTATCTGCGCGGCAATGCGCGCCAGGCCTTCGATCAGCTGGCGCGCGAGTTCGCCGCCGAGAAGGCACAGGCGGCGACCCCGTCGGGATCGACTCCCCCATCCAAACCCAGACAGGAAGGAAAGCAGTGAAATCGGTTTGCGTCTATTGCGGTTCGAGCCCCGGCAACCGCCCGGAATACGCGCAGGCCGCGCGTGCGATGGGCCGCGCGCTGGCCGACAAGGGCCTGGCGCTGGTCTACGGCGGCGGCAAGGTCGGCCTGATGGGCATGGTCGCAGATGCGGTGCTCGAGCATGGCGGCACCGCGATCGGCATTATTCCCGAGGCGCTGATGCACAAGGAGATCGGCCACGCCGGCCTGACCGAGCTGCACGTCGTGCGCAACATGCACGAACGCAAGCAGATGATGGCCGACCGCGCCGACGCTTTCGTCGCGATGCCCGGCGGCATCGGCACCTACGAGGAACTGTTCGAGACCTTCACCTGGCTGCAGCTGGGCTATCACGCCAAGCCGGTCGGCGTGCTCAATGTCGCCGGCTTCTATGACGGCATGATCGGCTTCCTGCGCCATGCAG
This sequence comes from Cupriavidus sp. UGS-1, assembly GCF_021213615.1. NCBI lineage: Bacteria > Pseudomonadati > Pseudomonadota > Betaproteobacteria > Burkholderiales > Burkholderiaceae > Cupriavidus > Cupriavidus sp. UGS-1. The sequence goes on from NZ_JAJQJF010000016.1 coordinate 96,321, forward strand.
TCGGCGAAGGCTTCCTGAAGCCCGAACACGCCGGCCTGCTGCGCGTGGCCGACACGCCGGACGGCATCCTCTCGTCGCTGGCCAACGTGCCGCAGCTGCGCGTCGACAAGTGGCAGCAGGCCCGCGACAAGACCTGATCGGATTCAGAAGGACGAGCCCGGCTGGCGCAGGAAGGCGACTTCCTCGTCGGTACTGGGCCGGCCCAGTACCGCATTGCGATGCGGGAAGCGGCCGAAGCGTTCGATCACCACGCGGTGGCGCTCGGCCCATTCGACGACGTCGACGCGCCCCGCGGTGTCCTCGCGCAGCGCCGCCATCAGGTTGACCGCCGCGTGCTGCGCGTCCAGCGCCTCGGCATGCTCGAACGGCATATAGCAGAACATCCGGTGATACGGCGTCGGCAGGCAGCGGTCGTCGCCGCGCTCGACCATCTGCCGGGCCAGCGCCAGCGCCTGCGCATCGGTGGCAAAGCTGCGCGGATCGCCGCGGAACATGTTGCGCGGGAACTGATCGAGCAGCACGATGCGCGCGCAGACCGTCTCCGGCGCGAGCTCGACGGTGGTCTCGACGAACGCGGACCATCCATCGGTGCCCGCATGCGCGGCCTCCCATGCCGGCAGGAATTCTTCACGCACGCGCGCATCGAACGCTTCGCTGCGCGTGAACCACATCGCCCGTTCGCGATCCCAGTCGGGCGAGTCCGGCGTGCCGAACCAGAAGGCCAGGATGCGCGCGGCGAGGTTGTTGTGATTGGTCTGGTCCATCGTTTGTAATTTCCTTCCCGAATCGAATCCCGCGATGAAGGACTCCCTCTCCCCCTCAGGGGGAGAGGGCTGGGGAGAGGGAGTTGGGTTCAATCGGCAGTGGTATGGCCGCCGCCGCTTGCCCTCTCCCCCGCCCCCTCTCCCGCAAGCGGGAGAGGGGAGTAAACAGTCTGCAACTCAGGTCGGCAACTCAGGCCCGCAACTCAGGCCCGCAACTCAGGCCCGCAACTCAGACCGGCGACTCAGCGCGCCACGTTCCGCATCCAGTCGGCCGTCTGGAACAGCGCCTGCAGCAGCCGCATCTGCAGGTCCTCGGACAGGCCGACGTCGTGCATCGCCATCGCCATGCAGCGCATCCACTGGTCGCGCTCGCTGATGCCGATCTCGAACGGCAGATGGCGCGCGCGCAGCCGCGGATGGCCGAAGCGCTCGATGAAATGGTTGGGCCCGCCCAGCCAGCCGCACAGGAACCAGAACAGCTTGTCGCGCGAGCCGTCCATCGACGGCGGATGCAGCGCGCGCAGGCCGGCGAACTGCGGCTCCAGGTCCATCAGGTCGTAGAAGCGGTCGACCAGCTCGCGCACGCGCGCCTCGCCGCCGATCAGCTCGTAGGCGGTGGGCTGCGCCGCCTGTTCGGTGGCGCGGTCGGTGGCGCTGTCGGTGACCTTGTCATTGGCCTGCTGCTCGGCAGCGGTGTCGGCATTCTGCCGGGATACGTCGGACATGGCGGTTTGAATCAATGGAATCGGCTTGCCGGCTCAGGCCTCGCGCAGCGTCGCGAGCGCCGGCTGGCGCAGCACGTCGCGCAGGCCCAGCCAGCCGCCGGCAAAAGCGCACAGCATGCCAGAAACCACGCCGACCGGCACGATCCACGGATTGAGCACATAGGAGAAGTCGAACACGAAGCGCGACAACGCCCAGCCGACCGCGATCGCGCCGATGCTGGCCAGCAGCCCGGCCAGGCCGCCGACGACCAGGAATTCGGCGTACTGCGTCTGCTTGATGGTCGCCGCCGACGCGCCCAGCGCCTTCAGCAATCCCGCGTCGCGGCGGCGCTCGTCGCGCGCGCCCGCCAGCGCGGCATACAGCACGGTCACGCCGGCCGCCAGCGTGAAGGCGAACAGGAACTGCACCGCGGCGATGACCTGGTCGAGCACGCCCTGCACCTGCCGCAGGATCAGCTCGGTATTGACGATCGTGATGTTCGGAAAGCGCGCGCTCAGCGCATTGTCCAGCGAGGCCTGCTCGGGCTTCAGGTGGAAGGCGGTGATATAGGTCTCCGGCAGTCCCTGCATCATCGACGGCGGCAGGATCACGAAGAAATTGACGCGCATCGAGCTCCAGTCCAGCTTGCGCAGCGAGGTCACCGGCGCCTCGATCTGCTGGCCCGCCACGTCGAAGCGCAGGGTATCGCCCAGCTTCACCCCCAGCGTCTTGGCGATGCCCTCCTCCATCGACGCCTCGGGCCGCTTGCCGTCGAACCAGCGGCCGGCCACCACGCGGTTGCCCTCGGGCAGCGCATCGGTATAGGACAGGTTGAACTCGCGCTCGACCAGATTGCGCGCGCGGCCCTCCTCGAAGCGCGCGGCCTGCACCGGCTCGCCGCCGATATGGGTCAGCCTGCCGCGCACCATCGGATAGAGCAGATCGTCGATGCCGTCGCGCGCCAGCATCTGGCGCAGCGGCTCGCGCTGGTCCGGCTGGATATTGATGATGAAGCGGTTCGGCGCGTCGGCCGGGGTGGCGTTGCGCCACGAGTCGATCAGGTCGTTGCGCGTCATGCCCAGCAGCAGCAGCGCCATCAGCCCGACGGCCAGCGCGACCGTCTGCAGCACCGTGACCGCGCGGCGGCGCTCCAGCACCGCCAGCGCAAAGCGCCAGCCGACCGCGCGGCCGGCCGATTTGCCGCCGACCATGCGGCCGCGCACCAGCCGCGCCAGCAGGGTCAACAGGCCCAGCGCCAGCAGCGCGAACACCACGCCGGCGCCGGCGAAGCCGCCCGCGGTCAGCAGCCCGAGCTTCAGGTCGCGCGCCGCCACCAGCAGCAGCGAGATGAAGGCGCCCAGCCCCAGCGCATAGGCGATCCACACCGAAATCGGCGGCATGCCGACGTCGCGGCGCAGCACCCGCAGCGGCGCGACCCGCGTCAGCGCCAGCAGCGGCGGCAAGGCAAAGCCGACCAGCAGCACCAGTCCGGACAGCAGGCCGATCACCGCCGGCAGCGCGGACGGCTGCGGCAGCGACACGGTCAGCAGGTCGCCGAGCGACAGCAGCAGCCCGTAGTGGCCGAGATAGCCGAGCACGACGCCCAGCGCGGCGCCGACCACGCCGACCAGCAGGAATTCGAGTCCGAACGCCAGCAGGATCTCGCGGCGCGACAGCCCCAGGCACTTGTAGATCGCGCAGGCGTCGGTATGGCGCTGCATATAGCGGCGCGCCGACATCGCGATCGCGACCGCGGCGATCATCGACGACAGCACCGCGACCAGCGACAGGAAGCGCTCGGCGCGATCCAGCGTGGCGCGCATCTGCGGCTGGCCCGAGTCCAGCGACTCGACGCGGGTATTGCGCAGCCCGCGCCGCTCGATCTCGGCCTGCGCCCATTGGCGATAGGCGACGCCCGCCGCCTCGGGACCGGCGACCAGCAGCCGGTAGCTGACGCGGCTGCCCCAGCCGATCAGGCCGGTCGCCTCCAGGTCGGACAGCGGCAGCATCACGCGCGGCGCGAAGTTCATGAAGCCGCCGCCGCGGTCCAGCTCCTGCGTGATGATCCGCTCGATGCGAAAGCCGCGGCTGCCCAGCCGCAGCGTGTCGCCGATCTGCACGCCGAGCGCGCCGAGCAGCGCCTCGTCGACCCATACCGTGCCGGGCGCCGGGATGCCGCCGGCCGGCTGCCCCGGCGCGCCGGGCGCGGTGGCCGTCTTCAGCGTGCCGCGCAGCGGATAGCCGGGGCTGACGGCCTTCAGCGCGGCGAGCTGGCTGGCCGGCGCGTCGTCGTCGGCGGGCGCGGTACCGGCCTGGCCGGCGTTCGGGTTGTCCGCCCGCTCGGCAGTCTCGCCGCCGTTCGGCCTGTCTGCCGGGCGGGCGACGGTCGCCATGCTCGGAAAGGTCACCGTCTGCGCGACGGACAGGCCCTGCGCCGCCGCCTGCGCCGCGAAGGCCGCATCGAACGGCTGGTCCGCCACCAGCAGCACGTCGGCGCCGATCAGCTGGCGGGCATCGCGCTCCAGCCCCTGCCGCATCCGGTCGGACAGGAAGCCGACGCTGGCCAGCGCCGCGACCGCCAGCACCAGCGCGAACAGCAGCAGCGTCAGCTCGCCGGCGCGCCAGTCCCGCCGCGCCATCCGCCACGCCTGCCCCCACGGCGAGAAACGCGCCCCGGCATGGGGAACGGCGACGGGGCGCACCAGCGCAGGAGCAGTGGAATCCGCGGCGGAATCGGTCGGCATGATGTCGTGGTCAGGGGTATTCGTGTTGGGGGCAGCGGACGCTGCCGATCCCGGTCAGTACGTGGCGGGCGGCCCGCCCTTGCGGGTCAGCGTGCCGTGCAGCTTGCGCACGCCGCGCCACAGCTTGGGCAGCAACCACAGCGCGAGCAGCAGGCTGATCGCCAGCAGCACGAAGAACAGCACCGGCAGGAAGAACGCCAGCAACAGGCTGCCGGTGGCCGTCACGTCCTCGGTGAATGAGGCCGCCCAATTCGAAAAGGGTTCCGGCGACACATTGATCAGCGCTCGGGTGCCGGCCTTGGCGGCATGCGCGGTACCGGCCAGCGTGCCGCCGATCAGGCCGGCGACCACCATCCACTGCGGATCGAGATTGCCGAACGCGGCCGCCGCCAGGATCGCCCCGGCGGGAATGCGCACGAAGGTATGGATGCCGTCCCAGACCGAATCGAAGCCCGGGACCTTGTCGGCGACGAATTCGGCCAGCGCCAGCACGGCGGCCACGCCGATGACCCAGTTGGACGCGAGCGGCTGCAGCCCGGCCGGCAGATCGAGCCAGCCCATGCGGGCCAGCAGGCCGGCGGCCAGCACGGCCAGGTAGAGACGAAAGCCGCTGGCCCAGGACATGCCGGCGGCCAGCGCGGCGGTTTCCAGCATCGGGACGCCCTCGCAGAGTCGCGGCCGGCGGCGCCGGCCATGGGCGCAGTGTAATACGGGTGTCGTTCCGGGCTGCCCGAAGGTCCGCGGTCTTGCCCCGGCCTTGCCCCGGCCTTGCCCCGGTCTTGCCCCGGTCTTGCCCTGGTCTCGCCCTACTCGCGCCCGTCGACCCCGTACCAGGGCAGCACCTGCTCCGGGGCCAGCAGCCCGCGCTGCTCGACCAGCGCATAGCCGGGCAGCGCGGTGATGCGGGCGGCGATCGCCGGGTCGGCCAGCAGCGCCAGCAACGCATGGACCCACGGCGCGAACTGGTCGGCCTTGCGCAGCGCCAGATAGTAGACCTCGCGCGTCAGCGGCACGAAGGCCAGGCCGTGCGCCTCGGCATTGACGCGCAGGCCGAAGCCGACCTCGGCGCGGCCGGCATGCACCGCCTCGGCAACCTTCTCGTTGCTGAACTCGGGCTCGTCATAGCCGACCACCTGGTCGGCATACAGTCCGTGCGCCGCCAGCAGCTGGTCGAACAGCAGCCGCGTGCCCGAGCTGCGCTGCCGGTTGACGAAGCGCGCCTGCGTGCGGACCAGATCGCGCAGCTCGCGGATTTCGCGCGCGCGCGACGGCGCGACGATCAGCCCCTGCTCGCGCGAGGCCACCGGAATCAATCGCACCGCGGACGGGCGCAGCCATTTGCGCAGCGTCACGTGCGCGACCGAGCCCGCGGTCTGGATCGGCGCGACATAGAAGCCCGCCAGTTCGGCCTGCCGCTCGTGCAGGCAGATCAGGCCCTCGACGCTGCCGCAGAACACGGTATCGAGCTGCAGCCCTTCCGGCTGCTCGTTCAGGGCTCCCGCCAGCACCTCCATCGCCGGGTCGTGGCTGCCGGAGAAATGGATGCGCGTCTGCGGCCGGGCGGCGTCGTCCAGCTCCGCGGCGAACTCGGCCAGCGCCTTGCGCACCGCCGGATCGACCGCCTCGCGCAGCTTGCCCTCGGCGCGCAGCAGACGCTCGCCGAACCGGGTCAGCGAGGCGCCGCGGCCGCGCTCCATATCGAGCATGCTGCGCCCGAGCAGCGCTTCCCAGTCCCGCATCACGCCCCAGGCATGCCGGTACGACAGTCCGACCTTGGCGGCGGCGCGATGCAGCGAGCCGGTCTCGCGCACCGCCTGCAGCAGCAGGAACACCTTGCCGTTGGCACGGGGGTTGTCGTCCGCCGATACCACCGGAAACAGTTCGAATTGGAATGTCATATGTTCCGCTGTTCTTATTTACTTTGTTCTTGGAGTGCCGAGACAATCATGGCGCCCGCACAAGCTTGCGCAGATTAGCGGAAGCTTCGGATGTCGCGCATTGTCACCGAAGCCGATGGGCGCGCGCAATTATGTTCAGACAAACATAACTAGAGGAATTCCACATGCCATTTCCCACTCCGGGTCGCCCCTCCCGCGGGCTGTCGCGACGGCTCGCCGCCGCCCTGCTGTCGGCCGCCTCGCTGCTCGGCGCCGGCGCGGCCTTCGCCGGCGAACTGAAGCTGGCGACCACCACCAGCACCGAAAACTCCGGCCTGCTCAAGACCCTGCTGCCGCGCTTCGAGCGGGACAGCGGCGTCACCGTCAAGGTGATCGCGGTCGGATCGGGCAAGGCGATGAAGATGGGCGAGATGGGCGATGTCGACGTGCTGCTGGTGCACGCGCGCAAGATGGAGGACGCCTTCGTCGCGGCGGGGCACGGCATCGACCGGCGCGACGTGATGTACAACGACTTCATCGTGGTCGGTCCGTCGGCGGACCCGGCCAAGATCGCGGGCAGCAAGGACGTGATCGCAAGCTTCCGCAAGATCGCCGCCAGCGGCGTCAAGTTCATCTCGCGCGGCGACAACTCGGGCACCGACGTGATGGAGAAGTCGTACTGGAAAGAGGCCGGCATCGAGCCGAAGGGCCAGGCCTGGTACGTCAACGCGGGGCTCGGCATGGGCGAGGTGCTGACGATGGCCGCGCAGATGCCCGGCTACACGCTGTCCGACCGCGCCACCTATGGCGCCTATCGGGCGAAGACCGGGCTGGCCATCGCGGTGCAGGGCGATCCGAAGATGTTCAACCCCTACGGCATCATCGCGGTGAATCCTGCCCGGCATCCCGGCATCAACTACACCGATGCGCGCAAGCTGATCGAGTGGATCACGTCGAAGGCGGGGCAGGACGCCATCGCCGGCTACAAGGTCGACGGCGAGCAGCTGTTCTTCCCCAGCTACAAGGAAAAGGCGGGCTCCTGACCTGCGGTCGGAAGCCACGGCAATCGCAGCCGCAGCAGCCGCAGCGGCCGCGCCCGTCCGACTCAGGACTCGGCCGCGATCTCCAGCCGCGGCAGCAGCGGCAGATCGGCCGCCACCTCGGCGATCATCCGGCGCAGCCACAGCACGTCCGGCGCCGCGTGGCAGCGCTCATGCCATAGCTGGTAGAAGCGCATCCGCGGGAACGACACCGGCGCCGGCACCATGCGGATCGGCAGGTACTGCGCATAGTGCGCGGCGAACTGCCGGCCGGTGGTGAACACCATGTCGGTCTTCATCAGCACATAGGGCACCAGCCCGAAATACGGCAGCGTGACCTGGATGCGGCGCTTGTAGCCCTGCTCCGCCAGCGCCTGGTCGATCATGCTTCGCTGCATCGACGCATACGGCGCCGGCGCCAGATGCGGCATCTCCAGGTAGTGCTTCAGCGACAGTCCCTTCTTCGCCAGCGGATGCTGGGCGCCGAGCATGCAGACCACCTCGTCCTCGAACAGCGGCGAGATATGCAGATGCTCGGGCGGCGACAGCCAGTTGCCGACCACGATGTCCAGCTTGCCCTGCTCGAGCTCCTCCAGGAAGTCCGTGGCGCTGGTCAGCGGATGGACGAACAGCTTCGCGCCCGGCGCCAGCCGGCGCACCCGCTCGACGATATTGGGCAGGAAGAACGCGTCCAGATAGTCGGGCGCGCCCAGATGGAAGGTCCGGTCCGTGGTACCCGGATCGAACTGTTGCGGGGGGCGCGCGATGCGGTCCATCGCGGCCAGGCTCTGCTCGGCCAGTTCGAGCAGTTCGCGGCCGCGCTCGGTCGGCACCATGCCGCTCTTGCCGCGCACCAGAATCGCGTCGCCGGTGATCTCGCGCAGCCGCTTCAGCGTATTGCTGATCGCCGGCTGTGATTGCCCCATCCGCACCGCGGTGCGCGTGACGCTCTGCTCGGTCAGCAGGGTGTGCAAAACCCGAAGCAGATAGGTGTCCAGATGGTCGCGTCCGTGCATGGTGAATTCGTCCGGCCTGATAAGCCTGCGGGCCGGTGGCGTGGGGATAAGGATCGGCGCATAGTGTATGCCAGTCACCCTGGCAGCGGTCAATTCGGCGCAAACCCGCGGAATGCCCCCGGTTTTGGTGCGCCACGGCACATTCGCGGCATGCGCCTCCGGTGCCGCGGGTGACCGGGGCGTCATGATGGGGCATATCACTTGGGCCGAATATTGCTACTCGGCGCCAGTGCTATGTTTGTCCCCATCGCAAGGAGATAAAACGACCATGGAGACACAACCCATCCGCTTCTACCATCGCGGCCAGGTTCAGCAGGTCACCGATGCCCCGATTACCCGCACCGTGCTGCAATACCTGCGCGAAGACGCGCGCTGCACCGGCACCAAGGAAGGCTGCGCCGAGGGCGACTGCGGCGCCTGCACCGTGGTCATCGGCGAACTGCAGCAGGATGGCGAACTGAGCTTCAAGGCCGTCAACTCCTGCATCCAGTTCCTGCCCACGCTGGACGGCAAGGCGCTGATCACGGTCGAGGACCTGCGCCAGGCCGACGGTTCGCTGCATCCGGTGCAGGAAGCGATGGTCGAATGCCACGGCTCGCAATGCGGCTTCTGCACGCCGGGCTTCGTGATGTCGCTGTGGGCGCTGTACCAGCAGCACCAGCCGGGCGGCCCCGCGCCGGACCGCCAGACGATCTGCGACGCGCTGACCGGCAATCTGTGCCGCTGCACCGGCTACCGGCCGATCATCGAGGCGGGCCAGCGGATGATGTCGCTGCCCGCGCCGCACGCGAGCCGGCTCGAGCCGAAGGCGATCGCCAGCGCGCTGCGCACGCTGACGCGCGAGGACACCTTCCACTATCGCGATCCGTCCGGCGCCTTCTTTCATGCGCCGCGCACCGCGTCGGCCTTCGCCGCGCTGAAGGCGGCCGAGCCGTCGGCACGCATCCTTGCCGGCAGCACCGACGTGGGGCTGTGGGTCACCAAGCAGTTCCGCGAACTGGGCAACCTGCTCTATGTGGGCCAGGTCGAGGACCTGCAGCAGGTCGTCGAACACGACGGCGTCATCGAGATCGGCGCGGCCGTCTCGCTGGAGCGCGCCTACGCCGCGCTGAACAACGCTCACCCCGAACTCGAAGAGCTGTGGAAGCGCTTCGCCTCGCTGCCGATCCGCAACGCCGGCACACTCGGCGGCAATATCGCCAACGGCTCGCCGATCGGCGACTCGATGCCGGCGCTGATCGCGCTGGGCGCCGAGGTCGTGCTGCAGCATCGCGACACGCGCCGCGCGCTGCCGCTCGAGGACCTGTACCTGGCCTACCAGAAGACCGCGATGGCCGAGGGCGAATTCGTCGCGGCGCTGCGCGTGCCGGTGGCCGGGCCCCAGCACTTCCGTACCTACAAGCTGTCCAAACGGTTTGACGAGGATATCTCCGCGGTCTGCGCCGCCTTCGGCATCACCGTCGCCAACGGCGTGGTGAGCGAGGCCCGCATCGCCTTCGGCGGCATGGCCGCCACGCCCAAGCGCGCGGCCCAGGCCGAGGCCGCGCTGCTCGGCCAGCGCTGGGACGAAGCCACCGTCAAGGCGGCGATGGCCGCGCTGTCGCAGGACTACACGCCGCTGACCGATATGCGCGCCACCGCCGAATACCGCGCCCGCGGCGCCGCCAATCTGCTGTACCGCTTCTGGCTGGAGACGCGCGACGATGCGCTGCCGGCCGCGGCCGTCAACGTACGGGCGATCGGCGCGGGCAGCGTGCCGAACACCGTGGTCACCGCTTAAGACAAGGAGCGATCGGCATGAACAAGCAAACCGAAGCCTTCCTGCTCGACACCGGTGTCGCCAACGGCGGTGCGCCCGTGGCGGCGGACTTCAGCAGCGGCGACCTCGCCGCGCATATTGCCGCCGAGGCGCCGCCGCAGATCGGCGTGTCTCGTCCGCACGAATCCGCGCATCTGCACGTGGCCGGCACGGCCACCTATACCGACGACATCCCCGAACTCGCCGGCACGCTGCACGCCGCGCTCGGCATCAGCGCCCGTGCCCATGCCCGCATCCGCGCGATCGCGCTGGACAAGGTGCGCGCCGCGCCCGGCGTCGTCGCGGTGCTGACCGCGAAGGACATCCCCGGCGTCAACGACTGCGGCCCGATCATCCACGACGACCCGATCCTGGCGAGCGACACCGTGCAGTTCGTCGGCCAGCCGATCTTCATCGTGGTGGCCTCCTCGCACGATGCCGCGCGCCGCGCCGCACGCCTGGCCGCGATCGACTACGAGGACCTGCCGCCGATCCTGTCGCCGCAGGCGGCGCACGAGGCCGGCAGCTACGTGCTGCCGCCGATGCATCTGGAACGCGGCCAGCCGCGCCAGCAGCTAGGCACCGCCGCGCATCGGGACAAGGGCCATATCCGGCTCGGCGGCCAGGAGCAGTTCTATCTGGAAGGCCAGATTGCCTATGCCGCGCCGAAGGAAAACGACGGCATGCACGTCTGGTGTTCGACCCAGCATCCGACCGAGATGCAGCACGCGGTCGCCCATGTGCTGGGCTGGCAGGTGCACCAGGTGCTGGTCGAATGCCGCCGCATGGGCGGCGGCTTTGGCGGCAAGGAATCGCAGTCGGCGCTGTTCGCCTGCTGCGCGGCGCTGGCCGCGTGGAAGTTGATGTGCCCGGTCAAGCTGCGTCCGGACCGCGACGACGACATGATGATCACCGGCAAGCGCCACGACTTCGTGTTCGACTACGAAGTCGGCCACGACGCGCAGGGCCGCATCGACGCGGTCGCGGTCGAGATGGTGTCGCGTGCCGGCTTCTCCGCCGACCTGTCGGGCCCGGTGATGACGCGCGCGATCTGCCATTTCGACAATGCCTACTGGCTGCCGCACGTGCAGATCGACGGCTACTGCGGCAAGACCAATACGCAGAGCAACACCGCGTTCCGCGGCTTCGGCGGCCCGCAGGGCGCCTTCGCGATCGAGTACATCCTCGACAATATCGCGCGCACCGTCGGCCGCGACGCGCTCGACGTGCGCCGCGACAACCTGTACGGCAAGACCGAGCGGAACGTGACGCCCTACGGCCAGACCGTCGAGGACAACGTCATCCACGAGCTGCTCGACCAGCTCGAGGCCAGCAGCGACTACCGCGCGCGCCGCGAGGCGACGCGCGCGTTCAACGCCGGAAGCCCGGTGCTGAAGAAGGGCATCGCGATCACGCCGGTCAAGTTCGGCATCTCGTTCAACGTCGCGCACTTCAACCAGGCCGGCGCGCTGGTGCACGTCTACAACGACGGTTCGGTGCTGGTCAATCACGGCGGCACCGAGATGGGCCAGGGGCTGAACACCAAGGTGGCGATGGTGGTCGCGCACGAACTCGGCATCCGGCTCGAACGCGTGCGCGTGACCGCCACCGACACCAGCAAGGTGGCCAACACCTCGGCGACCGCGGCCTCGACCGGCACCGACCTGAACGGCAAGGCCGCGCAGGACGCGGCGCGCCAGATCCGCGAGCGGCTGGCCGCCTTCGCCGCGCGCCAGGCCGGCGTCGATCCGTCGACGGTGCGCTTCGGCGACGACCTGGTGGTCGCGGGCGAGCTGCGCCTGCGCTTCGACGAGCTGGCGCGCCAGGCCTACGTCGCCCGCGTGCAGCTGTGGTCCGACGGCTTCTACGCCACGCCCAAGCTGCATTGGGACCAGAGCAAGCTGCAGGGCCGGCCGTTCTACTACTACGCCTACGGCGCGGCCTGCTCCGAAGTGCTGGTCGACACGCTGACCGGCGAATTCCGGCTGCTGCGCGCGGACGTGCTGCACGACGTGGGCCGCTCGCTGAATCCGGCGATCGATATCGGCCAGGTCGAGGGCGGCTTCATCCAGGGCATGGGCTGGCTGACCACCGAGGAGCTGTGGTGGAACAAGGACGGCAAGCTGATGACGCATGCGCCGTCGACCTACAAGATCCCGACCGTCAACGACTGCCCGGAAGTGTTCAACGTGAGGCTGTTCGAGAACCGCAACGCCGAGGACAGCATCCACCGCTCGAAGGCAGTCGGCGAGCCGCCGCTGCTGCTGCCGTTCTCGGTGTTCTTCGCGATCCGCGATGCCATCGCCAGCCTGGGCGGCTATCGGATCAATCCGCCGCTCGATGCGCCGGCGACCAGCGAGGCGATCCTGAACGCGGCCGATGCCGTGCGTCAGGCCGCCGCAGCGTGAGCGCCGGCTCGCCAGATCGATCGGACGCGATCATGCAGGACGCCCCGCTCAAGCCCTTCCGCTTTGCCGATGCCGCCGCGCTGGTGCGCGCCGGCGTGCCGGCGGCGATGGTCACCATCGTCGAGGTCAAGGGCTCCGCGCCGCGCGAGCCCGGCATCCGCATGCTGGTGACCGGCGACGATCTGATCGGCACGATCGGCGGCGGCCATCTCGAATGGCGCGGCATGGCGATCGCGCGCGAGATGCTCGACGCCGCCGCGCACGGAGCGCCTTCGTCGCTGGCGCCCGATGCCACGCGCCGCGTCGTGCGGATTCCGCTCGGCCCCGCGCTGGGCCAGTGCTGCGGCGGCGTGGTGCAGCTCGCCTTCGAGCGGCTGGGTCCGGCCGATCTCGAATGGCTGGACGCGGTCGAGGCCGCCTTCGCCGCGCGCCGCACCGTGACGCGGACGGTGCCGGCCAGCGGGCCGGTCCGCCATGCGCTCGACCGCACGCCGCTGCCGACACTGCCCGCCGTCACGCTGCACGACGACGGCAGCTGGACCGACCTGCTGGCCCCGGACGAGATGCACGTGGTGCTGTTCGGCGCCGGCCATGTCGGCCATGCGCTCGTCAAGGTGCTCGGCACGCTGCCGTGCAGCGTCCACTGGGTCGACGAGCGCGACACGCTGTTCCCGGCCGGCCTGCCCGGCAACGTGGTGGCCGAGGCCACCGACACGGCCGAGGCGGTGGTCGACGAGGCGCCGCCCGGCAGCTACTTCCTGGTGATGACGCACAGCCACGCGCTGGACCAGGCGCTGTGCGAACGGATCCTGCGGCGCACCGACTTCGCGTACTTCGGGCTGATCGGCTCGAAGACCAAGCGCGCCCGCTTTGAGCACCGGATGGTCGAGCATGGCATCGACCCCGCCAGCTTCGTACGGATGACCTGCCCGATCGGCGTCGCGGGCATCACCGACAAGGCTCCGGCTATGATTGCAGTTGCCATCGTCGCCCAGCTGCTGCAAGTGCGCGATCAGCGCCTGGCCGCGCTGCGCGCCGACGCACCGGCAGCGCAGCGGGACGGCGGGCAACCGGGCGGCAGCGAAAGCCCCGCCCACCGGTAACCGCGCCGGCCGTCTGTTCGAACACGGACAGCATGCCGGCATCGAAAAAAAGGATTCCCCATGACGCTCGACGCCGCGCTCGCGGACCGCATCCGCCGCACTCCCAAGGCCGAACTGCATGTGCACATCGAAGGGACGCTCGAGCCCGAGCTGATCTTCCGGCTCGCGCAGCGCAACCAGGTCAAGCTGCCTTACCCCAGCGTCGAGGCGCTGCGCGCCGCCTATGCGTTCACCGACCTGCAGTCGTTCCTCGACATCTACTATGCCGGCGCCAGCGTGCTGCTGACCGAGGAAGACTTCTTCGACATGACGATGGCGTACGTCGAGCGCGCGGTCGCCGACAACGTGCGCCACGCGGAAATCTTCTTCGATCCGCAGACGCATACCGCGCGCGGCGTCGACATCGAGGTCGTGATCGACGGCATCGCCGACGCGCTGGCCCAGGCCCGTACGCAGTACGACTTCTCCAGCAGCATGATCCTCTGCTTCCTGCGGCACCTGTCGGAGGAAGACGCGTTCGCCACGCTCGAAGCGGCGCTGCCCTACCGCGACCGCTTCATCGGCGTTGGCCTCGATTCGTCGGAACGCGGCAATCCGCCGGAGAAGTTCGCGCGGGTATTCGCCCGCGCGAAAGAGCTGGGCCTGCATCGCGTCGCCCATGCCGGCGAGGAAGGCCCGGCCGACTATGTCCGCGACGCGCTCGACATCCTGCAGGTCGAGCGGATCGACCACGGCGTGCGTGCGATCGACGACCCCGCGCTGGTCGAGCGTCTCGCGCGCGAACGCATCGCGCTGACGGTCTGCCCGCTGTCGAACCAGAAGCTCAAGGTCTATCCGGACCTGCGCGACCACTCGCTGAAGACGCTGCTGGACGCCGGCGTCGCGGTGACGATCCATTCGGACGACCCGGCCTATTTCGGCGGCTACATGAACGCGAACTGGGAAGCGACCTTCGACGCGCTGCCGCTCGACGCCGCCGACGCGCACCGGCTCGCCCGCAACAGCTTCGAGGCGAGCTTCCTGCGGCCGGCCCTGAAGGCCGAATACCTGACCGAAGTGGACCGCTTCTGGCAATCGGCCAGTCCCCCGGAGCCGGCGCGCGCGGCGACGGCTTGATGCCGTTGCGGCGCTGACCGGCGCAACATCGGCCGGCGCCTCGCGCCGGCCTTTCCCAACCCCACGACCATGAACCAGACCACCAGCTCCCCTTCCCCGAACGGTACCCTGCGCGCCATCCGCGGCCGCGTGCTGCATTTCCTGCGCGATCCGCAATTCCATGATGACGCGTATCAGTATTGGGAAGACGGTGTGCTGCTGGTCGCGGACGGCCGCATCGTGGCCGGGGGCCCCTACGCCGAGCTGGCACCGTCGATCGCGCCGGGCACCGAGGTGATCGACCATCGCGGCAAGCTGATCGTGCCGGGCTTTATCGATACGCACGTGCACTACCCGCAGACCGACATGATCGCGTCGCCGTCGCCGGGCCTGCTGCACTGGCTTGACACCTATACCTTCCCCGAGGAGCGCCGCTTCGCCGAGCCCGAGTACGCGGCCGGCGTGGCCAGCTTCTTCGCCGACGAGCTGCTGCGCAACGGCACCACCAGCGCGCTGGTCTGGAGCACCGTGCATGCGGCCTCGGCCGACGCGCTGTTCGCCGAGAGCCATCGCCGCAATCTGCGGCTGGCGACCGGCAAGGTGCTGATGGACCGCCACTGTCCTGACTTCCTGCGCGACACCGCCGAGTCCGGCGCGCGCGAATCGGCAGACCTGCTGTCGCGCTGGCACCGCAAGGGCCGCCTGTCGTACGCGATCACGCCGCGCTTCGCGCCGACCTCGACCGAGGCGCAGCTGGCCGCCTGCGGCGAGCTGGCGCGCGCCTACCCCGATGCGCTGATCCAGACCCACGTGGCCGAGAACCGCGACGAGGTCAAATGGGTCGCCGAGCTGTTCCCGCAGGCGCGCAGCTATCTGGACGTCTACGACCAATACGGCCTGCTGCGTCCGGGCGCCTTCTACGGCCATGCGATCCACCTGGACCACGACGATCGCCGCCGGCTGGCCGACACCGGCGCGGCGGTCGCCCACTGCCCGACCTCGAACCTGTTCCTCGGCAGCGGCCTCTACGACTTCCACCAGTCGGACTCGCATCGGCTCAATCTGACGCTGGCCACCGACGTCGGCGGCGGCACCTCGTTCTCGATGCTGCGCACGATGAACGCCGCGCACAAGGTCGCGCGGATGGGCGGCTACCACCTGACCGCGCTGCGGATGTTCTACCTGGCCACGCGCGCGCCGGCCGACGCGCTCGGCTGGGACGACCGCGTCGGCAGCTTCGCGCCGGGCAACGAGGCCGACTTCATCGTGCTGGACCCGGAGGCCACGCCGCTGCTGGCCCGCCGCAGCGCGCGCTCGGAAACGCTCGAGGAGCAGCTGTTCGCGTTCGCAATGCTGGGTGACGATCGGGTGATCGACAGCGTCTACGTGATGGGCGAGCGGGCGGAAACCGCTGCGGCATAGCGCGTACGGCAGCCATTCTGAAGACACTGGGTCCCCGCCTTCGCGGGGACGACGCGGGTTCCCACATGCGC
This sequence comes from Cupriavidus sp. UGS-1, assembly GCF_021213615.1. Lineage (NCBI taxonomy): Bacteria > Pseudomonadati > Pseudomonadota > Betaproteobacteria > Burkholderiales > Burkholderiaceae > Cupriavidus > Cupriavidus sp. UGS-1. The sequence continues at coordinate 112,364 of NZ_JAJQJF010000016.1, forward strand.
CTGTCGTCCCCGCGCATGCGGGGACCCAGCGGCTTTCGCCTTGGCTTGACCCCGATCAAGGCCGTCGTCATCGATCTGCATTACGCTGGCCCGCGCCATTCGACAATGCCGATCCCGATATGACCACACCTGTTGCACCCGCCGATGCCGTTCCATCCGGCGCTCCACCCGAACCGCTGTCGCCCCACGCTCCGCTGCCACCCCGCAAGGTCATCCGCAGCTGGCTGATTCCGCTGTCCGAGCGCAGCACGCCGCGCGCACTGCTGCTGTTCGCGCTCGACGCGGCGCTGTTTGTCGCGGCCCTCGCCGCGCTCGTGATGGCATCGCACTGGCTCGCCAAGCTGGCGCTCGGCGTGCTGGCCGGCGTGCTGATCGCGCGCCTGTTCATCCTCGGCCACGATGCCTGCCACCAGAGCCTGACGCCGCGCCGCGGCCTGAACAAATGGCTGGGCCGGATCGCCTTCCTGCCGTCACTGACCCCGTACAGCCTGTGGGAGGTCGGCCACAACGTCGTCCATCACGGCTACACCAACCTGAAGGGCTTCGATTTCGTCTGGGCCCCGTATTCGATGCAGGAGTACGCGGCGCTGCCCTGGTGGCGGCGCGCGCTGGAGCGGCTGTATCGCAACGGCCTGGGCGCCGGGCTGTATTACCTGATCGAGATCTGGTGGCTGAAGCTGTTCTTCCCCAGCCGGCGGCAGATGGCGACACGCCGCCGGATCTTCCTCGCCGACTGCCTGCTGGTGGCCGCCTTCGCGGCGCTGTGGATCGGCACGCTGGTCTGGCTGGCCATGGCGACGCAGCAGTCGGTCGCGCTGCTGCTGGCCGCCGGTTTCGCCGTGCCCTTCCTGGTCTGGAACGCGACGGTGGGCTTCGTGTTGTATGTCCACCATACCCATGAAAGCGTGGCCTGGTACCACAGCAAGGCGATGTGGGCGCGCGCGCAGCCCTTCGTGTCGACCACGGTCCATCTGCGCTTTCGCCATGGCGTCGGCACGCTGCTTCACCACATCATGGAACACACCGCCCACCACGTCGACATGAGCGTGCCCCTGTACCGGCTCAAGCGCGCGCAGGCGCTGCTGGAGCAGGCGCTGCCCGGCCGCATCGTGGTGCAGAACTTCTCGTGGCGCTGGTATTTCGATACCGCGCGCCGCTGCAAGCTGTACGACTTCCACGCGCTGTGCTGGACCGATTTCCGCGGCCGCCGCACCACCGCGCCGTCGCCGGTGCCGGCGTAGCGAGCGCGGTCCGACGTAGCGGAGATCGGCGCCGGTATGGACGACCGCCTTGCAGACTGGCTATAATCGCGCTTCCCATTGGGGAGTAGCCGCCCTGCCGCGCGACACCGCGTTGTGCGACAGGGGCGTACGTCAACAGACTTGACCGCTTGCGGTTATGGCGTGCGCAGCTTCGGAACGGTGCAATGCCTGTTCCAGGGCCTGGCGAGACCGATGACGTCGTTTTTCGGCTGGGCCGGGGAAAACGCACGTCATTGGCATCTCGCGATGCGTCCGGCCCGCTGCTCCGAAAACAACGAATGGAATCCCTGCTCGTCTCGACCGGTATCGTCGCCCTCGCGGAAATGGGCGACAAGACCCAACTGCTGTCGCTGATTCTCGCTGCGCGCTACCGCAAGCCCATCCCCATCATCCTCGGCATCCTGATCGCGACGCTGGTCAATCATGGCCTGGCCGGCGCCCTCGGCGGCTGGATCACGCAAATGGTCGGCCCGGCGCTGCTGCGCTGGATCCTCGGCCTCGGCTTCATCGCGATGGGCGCATGGATGCTGATCCCCGACAAGCTCGACGAGACCGAAAAGCCCAAGGCAGTCAAGGGCGCGTTCGGCGTACTGTGCGCGACCGTGGTGGTGTTCTTCTTCGCCGAGATGGGCGACAAGACCCAGATCGCCACGGTCGCTCTCGCCGCCCGCTTCAGCACCGATATCCTCGCGGTGGTCGCCGGCACCACGATCGGCATGATGCTGGCCAACGTGCCGGCGGTGCTGCTGGGCGAACGCTTCGCGCACCGGCTGCCGATCAAGCTGGTCCACCGCATCGCCGCGGCGGTGTTCGTCGTGTTGGGGGTGGTGGCGCTGATGGATATCGGGGGCTGATCCTGCCACGCGCTTCGGCCACGGAATGCCGGTCGCCGGCTCTTGCCGATTCTCCCGTCACGTGCGGTCGCAACGGTGGAAGCGCCATCGTCGCCACGCGCAATACCAGGGACTTCGTCGACTGCGGTATCACGATCGTCAATCCCTGGGAGTAGCCGGCACGCGAAACCGATGTCCGCAGTGTCAGTTAAGACGCCGTGAACGCACGCGTCATGCGAGTGCCAGGCGAGCCAACGCAATAAAAAAACGGGGCTTTCGCCCCGTTCAAACCCTCGCCGGTCCGGTACTGCGGTCGCCGACTGCGCGGCCACCGGACCGTCGATCACCGATCGGTGGGTTATTGCGTCGTGCTGGCGCCGGCCTCGAACCACTGGCCCAGCAGCGCGCGCTCGTCGTCCGTGATCTGCGTGACGTTGCCCAGCGGCATCGCCTTCTGCTGCACGGCCTGCTGATAGATCAGCTGGGCGTGCGCCTTGATCTCGTCCGGCGTCTCCAGCTTGATGCCCTTGGCCGCGGTCGGCATCATCTTCGGCGCCTCGGCATGGCACTGCACGCAGCGCGCGTTCATGATTTCCTGCACCTTGGTGAAGCTGACCTTGGTCGCGGTGGCGCCGTCCGGCTGCGCGGCGACCGGTTGGCGGGGCTGCGGGGCGATCATCACGGCGACCACGCCCAACGCGGCGACGCCGGCGGCGGGCCACAGGACATTGATCTTGCCCTTGTGCTTGAGGATGAAGAACTGGCGGATCAGCACGCCGGCCAGCATGATCAGCACCAGCACGACCCAGTTGTACTTGTGCGCGTAGGTCATGCTGTAGTGGTTCGACAGCATCGCGAACAGCACCGGCAGCGTGAAATAGGTGTTATGCACGCTGCGCTGCTTGGCGTTCTTGCCGTGGATCGGATCGACCGGCTTGCCTTCGCGCATCGCCGCGACAGTCTTGCGCTGCCCCGGGATGATCCACACCAGCACGTTGGCGCTCATGATCGTGGCGATCATCGCGCCGGTCAGCAGGAACGCCGCACGGCCCGAGAACACGTGACAGGCCACATAGGCGGCCAGCACCACGTACAGCGCGACCAGAATGCCGACCACGCGATCGTTCTTGCCGAACACGCGGCAGATGCAGTCGTAGACCACCCAGCCCACCGCCAGATAGGCAATCGCCAGCCCGACCGCCGCGCCCGGCGACATGTCGTAGACGTTCTTGTCGATCAGGAACGTGCTGGCGTTGAACAGGTACAGCACCACCAGCAGCGCGAAGCCCGTCATCCAGGTCGAGTAAGACTCCCAATAGAACCAGTGCAGGTTCTCGGGCAATTTCTTCGGTGCGGTCAGGTATTTCTGCGGGTTGTAGAAGCCGCCGCCGTGCACGGCCCACAGTTCGCCGCCGACCCCTTTGTCCACCAGTTCGGGATCGACCGGCTTTTGCAGGCTGTTGTCCAGCCAGACGAAGTAGAACGACGAGCCGATCCACGCGATCGCGGTGATCACGTGAGCCCAGCGCAGCAGCAGATTGGCCCAGTCGAGAATGTAGCCTTCCATCTCTTGTCTCCTGTTTCCCTCGCTGCGCGGATCAGCTGCCGCGGTAGGTCGAGTACGACCACGGCGACACCAGCAGCGGCACGTGGTAATGCGCGCTGGTATCGGCAATGCCGAAACGCAGCGTCACCACGTCGAGAAAGGCCGGCTCGGGCAATTGCACCCCGCGCGCACGGAAATAATCGCCGGCGCCGAATTCGAGCTCATAGACGCCGACGGCGAAGTCGGCCCCTTCGAGCAGCGGCTGATCGCAACGGCCATCGTGATTGGTCACAACGGTCTTCAGCGTTTCGCGGCGATTGTCAACAATTTTGGAAAGGGTAATCGACAGGCCTTGGCCGGGAATGCCTGCGGCGGTGTCGAGAACGTGGGTGGTCAAGCGTCCCATGGTCTGGTTCCTTAGCACGTGGGTGGTGAGAGGCGCCGCTGCCTTCACTAGCACCATTTGTGGGTATGGTGCCCGCTCGGTACGTCTTTTCAACGCATCCCGGCGCAGAACGGGTGCATGGCGACAATGCGCTGCACCAATCCGGATGACAACTGCGGGATTACCCGTAGTTGTCGAAAACCTGGTTCGGTTTTGTTGACAATATTGAATGCACAACCAAATAATTGTCAACAATTTTTGGATCGGCGCCATCGAGCGATGCGCGGCCGAACCGTCCACCAGCGGGTGCCACGATGTCCAAGACTCTCAAGCTGATTGCCGGCGCCGATGAAGGCGCCGCGCCCAACGAAACGAAGCCGCGCAAGGGCTCGGTCGAGGAGCGCATGTATCACGAGATCTACGACGCAATCATGGAGCATCGGCTGCCGCCGCGCACCAAGCTGACCGAGCATTCGCTTTGCGAGATCTATGCCACCGCGCGGCACACCGTGCGCAAGGTGCTGGCCCGTCTCGCGGCCGACGGCATGGTGGATCTCGAGCCCAATCGCGGCGCCTTCATCGCCAGCCCTTCCACCGACGAGGCGCACGACATGTTCGAACTGCGCCAGATGCTCGAGCGCGCCGTGCTCGAGAAGCTCGCCGCGCAGCGCAATGTCCGCAGCGTGATCGCGCCGGTGCGGCAGATGGTCCAGCAGGAGCGGCAGGCCTTCCTGAACAACGAGCGTCCCAAGTGGATCCGCCTGTCGGCCGAATTCCATACCGCGCTGGCCGAGCTGTCGGGCAACGCGCTGCTGGTCACGATGATGCGCCGGCTGGTGTCGCGCACCACGCTGATGATCGCCAGCGTCGAGGCGCCGGGCAACAACGCCTGCTCCTTCGACGAACACGAAGCCATTCTCGATGCGCTGGAACAGGGCGACGCCGCCCTGGCGCAATCGCGGATGGCGCACCATCTCGGCGCCTGCGCCGACCGCGTACAGCCCGACGACCCGGGCAGCTTCGACCTTCGCAGCGTGCTGGGACGCTCCACCTAGCACGCTGTTCCACCCTGCCGGCGTCCCGCCCAGCTTTCACCGCCCGCCCAGCCACGCGCACCCTCTAGGTGCCGGCAGCGGGACCGGGCCCGAGTCGTTCCCAACGATCGGGCCGGACATAACAGAAGGCATGCGGACGCCCAGCAAACGTCCAACCATCGGAGAGGAGACAAACACAATGACAAGCGCAAGCACCACGGTCCCCACGGACCTGACCAATGAGCGGCTGCCCTCGGGCCGGCTGCTCGCGCTCGGGCTGCAGCATGTATTGGTGATGTACGCGGGCACCGTGGCGGTGCCGCTGATCGTCGGCGGCGCGCTGAAGCTGCCGAAGGACCAGCTGGCCTTCCTGATCAACGCCGACCTGTTTGCCGCCGGCATCGCCACGCTGATCCAGGCGTTCGGCTTCTGGAAGTTCGGCATCCGGCTGCCGGTGATGATGGGCGTGACGTTCGCTTCGGTGGCGCCGATGATCGCGATCGGCACCGATCCCAATATCGGCCTGCTCGGCATCTATGGCGCGGTGATCGCGTCCGGGCTGTTCGGCATCCTGATCGCGCCGATGATGGGACGGATGCTGGGCCTGTTCCCGCCGGTGGTGACCGGCACCGTGATCACGCTGATCGGCGTGTCGCTGATGCGGGTCGGCATCAACTGGGCCGCGGGCGGCCAGCCGACGACCCGCTCGGTGATCGACGGCGTGGTCAAGGAGGTGCCCAACCTCGCCTACGGCGACCTGACCAATCTGGGCATCGCCGGCGCGGTGCTGGTCATCATCCTGCTGCTGACCAAGTACGGCCGCGGCCTGGTGTCGAACTGCGCGGTGCTGCTGGGCATCATCGCCGGCACGCTGATCGCGATGGCGATGGGCAAGGTGTCGTTCGAAGGGCTGCACGAGGCCAGCTATGTGGCCGTCATCACGCCGCTGCATTTCGGCATGCCGACCTTCCACTTCTCGGCAATCCTGTCGATGTGCATCGTGATGGTGATCACGCTGGTCGAATCGACCGGCATGTTCCTTGCACTGGCGGACATCACCGGCAAGCGGCTGTCCAACGCCGACCTGACGCGCGGCCTGCGCGCCGACGGCCTGGGCACGGTGATCGGCGGCGTGTTCAACACCTTCCCGTACACCTCGTTCTCGCAGAACGTCGGCCTGGTCACGGTGACCGGCGTGCGCTCGCGCTACGTCGCCGCGGCGGGCGGCCTGATCCTGATCGCCTTTGGCCTGTTCCCGAAGATGGCGCACGTGGTCGCCTCGGTGCCGCAGTTCGTGCTGGGCGGCGCCGGCATCGTGATGTTCGGCATGGTCGCCGCGACCGGCATCCGCATCCTGGGCTCGTGCGACTTCACCCGCAACCGCCACAACCTGTTCATCGTCGCGATCTCGATCGGCTTCGGCATGATCCCGACGCTGTCGCCGACGTTCTTCCAGTACCTGCCGAGCTGGACGCATGCGATCACGCACAGCGGCATCGTGCTGGGCACGGTGGTCGCGGTGGCGCTGAACCTGTTCTACAACGGCATGCAGTCGGCCGACGAAGCGATGCGCAACGCGGCCGCCAACAGCCACGGCACGGAGTAAGGCCAGCCGTGCGTTTGCACGCGCCGCCGCTGTGGCCGTTGTTGCCGCCGCGGCGGCGGCGCGCGCCGGGTCGATGCCGTGCGGCCTGTTTTGACAACCCGAGTGACCCTGATGACAAACCATAACTATCCACGCGATCTGATCGGTTACGGCAGCCAGCCGCCGCACGCCCGATGGCCCGGCGGCGCCCGCGTTGCGCTGCAGTTCGTGCTCAATTACGAAGAAGGCGGCGAGAACTGCGTGCTGCACGGCGACGCGGCCTCCGAGCAGTTCCTCTCCGAGATCGTCGGCGCGGCGGCCTACCCCGACCGCCACATGAGCATGGAGAGCATCTATGAATACGGCTCGCGCGCCGGCGTCTGGCGCATCCTGCGCGAGTTCGAGCAGCGCGGCCTGCCGCTGACGATCTTCGGCGTGTCGATGGCGCTGCAGCGCCACCCCGAGCTGACCCGCGCCTTCGTCGAGCTGGGCCACGAGATCGCCTGCCATGGCTGGCGCTGGATCCACTACCAGAACATCGACGAGGCGACCGAGCGCGAGCACATGCGCATCGCGATGCAGATCATCCGCGAGCTGACCGGCAGCGCGCCGCTGGGCTGGTACACCGGCCGCGACAGCCCGAACACGCGCCGCCTGGTGGTCGAGCACGGCGGCT
>NZ_JAJQJF010000017.1:0-115807 GCF_021213615.1 Cupriavidus sp. UGS-1
GCTCCGTCTCCCGCATCCCGCGCCCGGCAGGCCGCCGCGGCGCCGGGCGCCAACGCCACGCATTGAAGGAGGCGCAGATGGATCGCAGACGCGCCCTGTCCCTGATCAAGACCGCGCTGACCGGCTTCGACAAGCCGCTCGCGCTGATCGTCTTCCTGCTGTTCGCCACCGGCATCGTCGCGCTGTACTCGGCCTCGGTCGACATGCCCGGCCGCGTCGAAGACCAGCTGCGCAATATCCTGCTGTCCTACGCGGTGATGTGGGTGATCGCCTATCTGCCCACGCAGACGCTGATGCGGGTCGCGGTGCCGCTCTATACGGTCGGCGTCGCGCTGCTGATCGCAGTGGCGATGTTCGGGCTGATCCGCAAGGGCGCGCGCCGCTGGCTCAATGTCGGCATCGTGATCCAGCCCTCGGAGCTGATGAAGATCGCGATGCCGCTGATGCTGGCCTGGTACTTCCAGAAGCGCGAGAGCGGGCTGCGCTGGTTCGACTTCATCGTCGCCGGCGTGCTGCTGGCGGTACCGGTGGGTCTGATCGCCAAGCAGCCGGACCTGGGCACCGCGCTGCTGGTACTGGCGGCCGGCATGTACGTGATCTACTTCGCCGGCCTGTCGTGGAAGCTGATCCTGCCGGCGCTGGCGATCCTGGTGACGCTGATCTCCGGGCTGCTGTTCTTCGAGCACGACATGTGCGCGCCCGGCGTCAACTGGCCGGTGCTGCACGACTACCAGCAGCACCGGGTCTGCACGCTGCTCGATCCGACCACCGATCCGCTCGGCAAGGGCTTCCACACGATCCAGTCGATCATCGCGATCGGCTCCGGAGGCCTGATGGGCAAGGGCTGGCTCAAGGGGACGCAGACCCACCTCGAGTTCATTCCCGAGAAGCACACCGACTTCATCTTCGCGGTCTACTCGGAGGAATTCGGCCTGATCGGCAATGCCGTGCTGCTGGTGCTGTACCTGCTGCTGATCTTCCGCGGGCTCTATATCGCCGCGAACGCGCCGACACACTTCTCGCGGCTGCTGGCGGGCGCCGTCACGCTGATCTTCTTTACCTATGCCTTCGTCAACATGGGCATGGTCAGCGGCATCCTGCCGATCGTGGGCGTGCCGCTGCCGCTGATCAGCTACGGCGGCACCGCGCTGGTCACGCTCGGCATGGGGATCGGCATCCTGATGAACATCTCGCGGCAGAAGCGGCTGATCCAGACTTGAGGGCGCACTGGCGCGCTGGCGCGCGCTTGCTCTCTCCCCTGCCCTCTCCCGCGAGCGGGAGAAGGGAGAGGGGAGAATCCGCGCGAGTCCTGGCTCAGCGATTCCCTTTCGCGCCCCCAGCAGAGATGAGAACCGCCGGAACACCGCGCGATCTCTTGCACACCTCATCCCCTCTCCCGCTTGCGGGAGAGGGGCAGGGCAGAGGGAAAGGCGTCCGCTACATCGTCGGCGCGCGCGATCTGACGGTCTGCTCCAGCAGCGACCGCAGCTTGGCCAGCGCGCCGGGGTCGCCGCGCGCCGCGGCGCGGGCGTACCAGATCTTGGCCTGCTCGATATCGCGCTCCACCACGCCCGGCTCGCCGCGCTCGTAGAAGCTGGCGACGATGTACTGCGCCCCGCCGTCCCCGGCGGTCGCCGCCCGCGTGTACCACTCGAAGGCCTTGGCGTAATCGCGCGGCACGCCGCGGCCGATGAAGTAATTGGTCGCCAGCGCGACCTGCGCCTGAATATGCCCGCCCTGGCTGGCGCGCTGATACCAGCGGTTGGCCTCCTCCAGCGACTTCGGCACCAGTTCGCCGCGCTCGTGCAGTTCGCCCCAGGTGAACTGCGCATGCGTCATCTCGTTGTCGGCCGCCTTCTTCAGCCAGACCAGCGCCTCCTGCGGCTTCGACGCGGTGCCATCGCCGCGCAGCAGCATCATCGCGTAGTTGAACTGCGCCAGCCGGTTGCCCTGGCGCGCCGCGTCGGCGAAGTCGCGCAGCGCGGACTCAAAAGCGCCCGCCTCGTAGGCAGCCACCGCCTGGCGCGTCAGCGTCTCCGCGGGCTGCGGCGGCCGGGGTGCCGCCATCGCGGTCTGCCACCCGCCCAGCAGGATCAGCGTGCAGGCGGCATGGCAGGCGAGGCGGCGAAGGGACGGCATGGCGGACTCCCAGTGGGATCGGGCTTTCCAGCCAGTGTAGGAGCCGATGGAAGGCGGTGATAGCTTGCACCGGTTCATTACGAGGACAAATAACAAGCGGAATTTTTTCGCCCGCTTCATTCATCAATCACATGATTCCCGTTTCGCCTTGGCGCTTGGCCGCGACGACGCCGCGCGCGTGCAGGCCGCTGCGTACGCTCTAGAATGACGCGGCCGCGCAAGGAAGACGCGCTGCCGCCCTCCCCCGACACCAACCGACCGCCCCCCTGCCCATGCATATCCGTTGGCTCGAAGACTTTGTCTGTCTGGCCGAGGCCGGCAGCCTCGCCCGCGCCGCCGAACTGCGCAACGTCACCCCACCGGCGTTCGGCCGCCGCATGCAGGCGGTCGAAGTGTGGGCCGGCGCGCCGCTGATCGATCGCAGCGTGTTCCCAGTCCGGCTGACCGCCGAGGGCCGGCAGTTCCTGGAGGCGGCGCAGTCGGCGCTGCATACGCTGGAGGAAACGCGGCTGGCGCTGCGGGCGGCCCACCGTGTCGATGCCAGCACCGTGGTGATCGCCACCGGCAAGACGCTGTCGCGCTCGCTGGTGCCGGCGTGGCTGGCCGGGCTGCGCCAGGCGCTGCGGCACGATCCGGTGGCCGCGGGCTTTCGTACGCGGCTGTCGACCTTCGCCATGCACGATGCGATGGCGATGTTTACCGAGGGCGATGCCGATTTTCTGCTGTGCTACAGCCCGCCCGACCTGCCGGTGCGGCTGGACGAGGCCCGCTACCAGTTCCACCCGGTCGGGATCGAACGGCTGGTCTGCGTCGCCGCCGCCGACGCCGCGGGTGGCCCGTGCTTTCGCCTGCCGGCGCGCGGCACCGGCGGCAAGAGCGGCGCGCAGGTCCCGATCATTGCCTATGCCGAAACGCTGACGATGGGCCGCATGGTCAATCAGGAAATCGCCCGGCGCAAACTGGCCGGCCGCCTCGACGTGGTGGCGGTCTGCGATTTCGCGGAATCGGTGCACGAGATGGTGCGCCAGCGGATGGGCCTGGCCTGGCTGCCGGCACGGCTGATCGCCGACGATCTGCATGCCGGCCGGCTGGTGCGCGCCGATATCGGCAACGTCGCGGACGCCGGGACCGAGGGCGGCCAGTTTGGCGGGCAGCAGGGCGGCAATCGGGATCTGGTGCTGCAGATCCGGCTCTATCGCTCGCGCGCGGCGATGCGCCCGCTCGCCGAGGCGTTCTGGCGCGCCGCGACGGCGTAATACCGCCGGGCGGCCGGGCGCGCAGGCGGTGCTCCGCCTTCCCGCTTGCCGATCCGGCAATCGCCATTGCCAAACCCGCATGCGACGACACGGCGCCGCTCCCTAACATCGCGCCATACCACATCGATAACAGATAGACACGGGAGCGTTGCCATGAAGATCTCGCTGCGGACTGCCACCGCCGCCACCTTGCTGTTCTCCGCCATCTCGGCCATGTCGCTGGCTCCGGCCGACGCGCGCGCCAGCGAATGGCCCGCCAAGCCGATCACGCTGGTGGTCGGCTACACGGCCGGCGGCAGCGTCGACCTGGTGGCCCGCACCGTCGCGCCCGAGCTGGGCAAGCGGCTCGGCCAGAGCGTGGTGATCGAAAACCTCGGCGGTGCCGGCGGCACCATCGGCGCGTCGCGCGTGGTCAAGGCCGAGGCCGATGGCTACACGCTGCTGATGGGTTCGGGCAGCGAGGTGTCGATCGCCCGCCTGACCAATCCGGCGGTCCGCTACGACGGCGAGAAAGATCTGGCCCCGATCACCTTCGTCGGCACGCAGCCGATGGTGCTGGTCGGCAAGCCCACGCTGCCGGCGCGCAATGCCGGCGAACTGATCGCGCTGGCCAGGGCGCAGCCGGACAAGCTCGCCTACGCGTCGTCGGGCGTCGGCACGCCGCTGAACCTCGCCGGCGAGCTGATCAAGCAGCAGGGCAAGGTCGGCATCACGCACGTGCCGTACAAGGGCGCGTCGGCCATGGCAACCGACCTGCTCGGCGGCCAGATCGATCTGGCGGTGATGGTGCTGTCGTCCGCGCTGCCGCATATCCAGGCCGGACGGGTCAAGGCCTACGGCGTGACCGAGGCCAGGCGCGCCGCGGTGGCGCCCGACGTGCCGGCGCTGGCGGAGACGCCTGCGCTGAAGGGCGTCGACATGGGCGTCTGGTTCGGCCTGATGGCGCCGAAGGCCACCCCGCGCGCGGTGGTGGATCGTCTCAACAACGAGATGCAGGCCGTGCTGGCGATGCCGGAGGTCCGCAAGAAGCTGGCCGAGGCCGGCGTCGAGGTCGCGCCCGCCAATCCGGCCCAGTTCGCCGCCTTCGTCAAGCGCGAGACCGCCAAGTACCGCACCATCGTGCAGGCGGCCGGCATCCAGCAATAACGGGAACCCCATGAACACGATGACCACGCTCGACGCTTACCCGGTCGAAGTCGCATTTCCCGATATCCGGCCGTACGCCGACGGCAATACCGGCGTCGCCTACGTCCACCACTTCGACAGCGGCGTCCCGGGTCCGCACGTGATGATCAACGCGCTGACCCACGGCAACGAGGTCTGCGGCGCGATCGTCGTCAAGGAGCTGCTGGATCTCGGGCTCAAGCCCCGCCGCGGGCAGCTGACGCTGGCGTTCGCCAACGTCGACGCGTATCACCGCTTCGATCCGGCCAAGCCGGACGCCTCGCGCTTCGTCGACCAGGACTTCAACCGCGTCTGGACCGCCGCGGTGCTCGACGATGCGTCGCGCGACTCGTCGGAGCTGCGGCGCGCGCGCGAGATGCGCCCGCTGATCGATCGCGTCGATCTGCTGCTGGACCTGCACTCGATGCACGAGAAGAGCCTGCCGCTGATCGTGTCGGGCCCGCTGGACAAGGGCGTGGCGCTGGCGCGCGCGCTCGGCGCACCGGCGCATGTGATCGTCGACGAAGGCCATCCGGAAGGCCGGCGCATGCGCGACTATGCCGGCTTCGGCGATCCGGCCAGTCCGAAGAATGCGCTGCTGATCGAGTGCGGCCAGCACTGGGAGGCATCGTCGGTGGCGGTGGCGCGCGACAGCACGGCGCGCTTCCTGCTCGCCGCCGGCATCGTCAACAGCGGCGACCTGCCCGCCGGCTGGGTGTCGGCACAGGCCGCACCGCAGCGCGTGGTGCGCGTGACCGAGCCCGTGGTCGCCACCAGCATGAACTTCCGCTTCGCCGGTCCTTATATCGGCCTGGAGACCTTCGCCGAGGCCGGCACCGTGATCGGCTGGAACGACGACGTGCCGGTGATGACGCCGTATCCGGACTGCGTGCTGGTAATGCCGTCGCTGCGCCAGCTGCGCCCGGGCGTGACGGTAGTGCGGCTGGGACAGCTGCAGCCTTGATTCTCCGCGGCAAAGATGCCCACCAAGAGCATCGCCGCGGCCCTTAGCGTGTCTTGAAGACGGCGTCGAGGGATTTGGCGTCCAGGAGCCGCCCGCTCCATCGCCTGATGTCGGCCGCCTGCGCCGCGTTCAGCTTGGCAACGACCCCCGGTGGCAACGGCCCAAACCGGCGCGCCAGCAGTTGCTGCAGCACCCGGGCCGCACCTTCCTGCCGGCCCTTCGTGATTCCCTTCTTCTCGCCCCGCTTCTCGCCCCGCTTCTCGCCCTTCTCTTCGTGTCGGGCGGCCCACTCGTCCATCCGTTGTGCCAGTGACATTTCCAAATCCTCCAGATCTCGAACCCGCGGCAGCGCGAGCTTGCCCTTGCGCTGCCTCAACAATACGCCACGCATCCACATCGCCAAAGTCCGCTTGAGCTCCTTGCGTCCGTCGATCCAGCAACGGACCTCACGAATTACGCGGATCAGACTCCGCTCGTTCTTCAATCGGTTGAAACGCATCACCGCCGCCACGAGATTGCGCCGCCGAGCGAGTTGTGCTTCGGAGTACCGGCTCTCGTCGATCAGGTGATAGCGAAAACGCGGAATCGGCAGGTCCGCATCGTGAGCGATCAGGCTTTGGACATCCACCGGCGCCGTCCATTTCGTTTCGCCGTTGTACAGCACGATCGGCAACACGGGTGGCAGCAGACGGCCCGGTAAACATTCCTTGCGCCGGATCAGGTCCTGGTACAGAAGCATCAAGTAGCTGAGCACTCGCACGGCCATGAACGTGTCCACGGTACTCTGGAACTCGATCAGGATGTACAGGTACATCCACTGCTGTCCCGTTCGCACGCGCCAAACCACATCGTCGGCGCGCTGGCGGAAGTCATCGGTGACGTAGCTGCACGGCATGCGCTCCAGGGTGGTGAAATCCACCTTGCGCCACCATTGCCTCGGCACAAAGCTCTTCAGAAGATCCCTGACGAATTCGGGACAGGTATACAGAAACTTGTAGGAGACGTCGTCGTGCTTGGCCATCGTACCGATCATGCGGGAGGCGCATCGCGCCGATACCGCCAGCATGCCGATTCGACGCTATGAAGCTTTCGTAATAGTTGCCGCGCTATGAGTTACTGATTTGTTGCGTCATGGGGACCGAACCGAGTCAATGGCTATGGAAATCGGTGAACACCCTCATCAAGCGCAGCACGTCCTCAGCCGTAAACCGATCCATGACGACGTGACGGAGATCATGCGTCCGCCGTGCGCCATGTGGTGCCGGCAACTTCCTTTTCGCAGGAAACGGACGTGCGCCCCCTTGCCCCCGCCCCCCTTGCTTCCTCGGCTGCCGGCCTTGCCGGCGCCTACTCCCCTTCCCCCGCCGACACTTCGTCCACCAGCCGGCCATCACGCCGCTGGCGCCCTGGCCCCGCGCGGATCGGCACGCGGCTCGCGCTGATCGTGCTGGCCGTACAGGTGCTGGTGTTCGGCCTGTTCGCCTGGGTGCTGTCGGACAGCAGCATGCGCCAGCTCGAGGCGCAGCAGCGCGCGGCGATGAGCGCGCAGAACGAAACGCTGCGCGACCTGCTCGGCCAGTTCGACGACACCATGCTGCAGGAGGCGGACCGCTTCCTGCTGAGCTTCGCCGCGGTGGTGCCCGGCCCGTATGCGGTCGATCCCGCGCAGACCATCGAGGTCGCCGGCCAGCCGACACCGCAGTTCAGCAGCGGCGAGATCGTGCTGAACAACAACTTCGAGCTGCCGGACCGCTTCTTCGCGACCACCGGCGGCACGATCGCCACGGTGTTCGCGCGCCGCGGCGACGACTTCGTGCGCGTGACGACTTCGCTGAAGAAGCAGAACGGCGAGCGGGCGGTCGGTACGCTGCTCGACCGCGCCGGGCCTGCCTATGCCGCGGTGCAGGCCGGCCGCTCGTATCGCGCGTTGACCTGGCTGTTCGGCAAGCCGTACATGAGCAAGTACGAGCCCGTGCGGGACGCCGCCGGCAAGGTCGCCGGCGCCCTCTATGTCGGCGTCGACGTCAGTGCCGAGCTCGCGATGCTGAAAAACCGCATCCGCCGCAAGTCGATCGGCACGGACGGCCATTTCGTGGTGGTCGACGCCAAGCCCGGTCCTGACCAGGGCAAGCTGCTGGTCGGCCGCCGCCAGGAGGGCACGGTCCAGCTCGAAGCGCGCGACGAAGACGGCAAGACCTGGCTGCGCGAGATGATGGGCGCGCGCCAGGGGAGCCTGACGCATCGGATCGCCTTCGACGGCGGCGCCCCGGCGTTGCGCCTGACCGCGTTCGAGACCTATCCCGAATGGCAATGGCTGATCGTCGGCTCGGTGCCGGTCGACAGCCTGCGCGCCGAACTGATCGCCAACCGCAATCGCTTCCTGGGCGCGGGCCTTGCGCTTGCGCTGCTGGTGTCGGCGGGATTCTGGTGGATGCTGCGCCGGATGGTCAGCGTGCCGCTGGCCGATGCGGCGACGGCCGCGCGCAGTCTCGCCGCCGGCGACCTGACCGCGCGCCTGGACAGCCCGCGCCGCGACGAGATCGGCGAGCTGATGCGCGCAATCGACGGCGTCGGCCAGGGCCTGTCCGGCATCGTCGGCACCGTGCGGGCCAGCGCCGATGCGATCGTCGCGAGCACCGGCGAGATCGCGACCGGCAACGCCGATCTGTCGGCGCGCACCGCGAGCCAGGCCAGCAGCCTGGAGCGCACCGCCGCCAGCATCGAGCAGCTGAGCGCGACGGTGCGGCAGAACGCCGATGCCGCGGTAGATGCCGACGCCACCGTGCGCAGCGCCGCCGATGCGGCCCGGCACGGCGGCGGCACGGTCGAACGCGTGGTGCAGACGATGGACGGCGTGCATCGCAACGCGCAGCAAGTCGTCGACATCATCGGCATGATCGATGGCATCGCGTTCCAGACCAACATCCTGGCGCTGAACGCGGCCGTCGAAGCGGCGCGCGCGGGCGAACACGGCCGCGGCTTCGCGGTCGTGGCCGGCGAGGTGCGCAGCCTCGCGCAGCGCAGCGCCACCGCGGCGGGCGAAATCAAGGCGCTGATCGAACGCACCGTGTCCGACCTGCGCGACGGCCACGCAGCGGTGCAGCAGGCCGGCAGCGCAATGGAAGACATCGTGCGCCAGGTGGAAGGCATCGCCACGCGCATGGCGGAAATCAGCGCGGCGTCGCGCGAGCAGTCGCAGGGCATCGCCGAGGTCAGCGACGCGCTGGCCGAGATGGACGGCGTCACGCAGCAGAACGCCGCGCTGGTCGAAGAGGCGGCGGCCGCCGCCGAAAGCCTCGATCAGCGCGCCCAGCAGCTGCGCGAGGCGGTGCAGGCGTTCAGGCTGGCGTAGCGGTAGCGCCGGAGTTGGCGTTCGGACCCGCCCCGCCGTTCGGATCGGACGGCGGGGCGTTGCGGTCCCGCGCCTCCGGATGCGGCAGGCGGCCCGGGAACAGCTGGTCGACCAGTTCGTCGATCTTCTGCTGCGGCTCGATCAGGTGGCTCAGGTTGACGCCGCCCTGGCTGCGCCGCGCGTCGTAGACCGCCTTGCCGACGCGTTCGCCGCGGCGATAGACGGTGATGTCGGCCGTCGCGAGGAAGGTGCGCCAGTACGACTGCGAGGTGGCCGCATAGGTCGCCGTCAACGTACAGGCCGCCACCGACGATCCGGGCGGCAGCAGCCTCGCTTCGAAGCCGCGGCGCTGCAGCGATTGCAGCAGCGTCGCCGCGAACGGTGCGCGTCCGGCGGGGCTATCGATCACGCAGAACGAGGCCCCGAGGTCCGGATCGATGCGGACCATTGCCGCGATCGGATCGGCCGGCGGCGCCGCTTCGGCGGGGCTGACCGACTGATAGGTGGCGCAGCCCGCGGTCAGCACCGTCAGCGCGGTCAGCACGGTCAGCGCCGTCAGCGCGGACATCCTCGGCAGGCCCGCACGGGCGGACGAAACGGCAAACGCGGCGCGGCCGCGGCGTGGCAGGGCGGAAGTCATGGCGGTTCCCCTCGGGGTCCGGTTGGTTCGATGGCGCGGTGGCAGGCTTCTCCCGCCAGCATCGCAGCGCACGCATGGCGGGGTCTCTGCCGGTTAACGGCGACTAGCCGCGCGATCTGTAGGGGCGATTCGCTCGGCAACCGATGCGAGATCCGATGCGGTATCGACGGCAGTGGCGCCCGATTTTGAACCGTGATTCTGCACAGCGGAATTTCTGATTGGCCGATTATCGCCAACGTCTTTGTCCCACCGCGGCAAACGCCCTTGTCCCCCGCATCCCCCGACATGTAGATTCTGCTTTGCAGAATCACATGCCACAAAAAACAATGCGCCCCGCTGCCGGCGGCGGCGACATCGACAGGGGACACTTGTGAAGAAGCTGTTGATCGCCAATCGCGGCGAGATCGCGCTGCGCGTGCAACGCGCGGCCCGCGATCTGGGCATCGCGACCGTCGCCGTCTACGCACGCGACGATGCCAATAGCCGCCACCGCCTGCTGGCCGACGAAGCGGTCGCGCTCGACGGCGAAGGCCCCGCCGCCTACCTCGACATCCCCGCCATCCTTGCCGCTGCGCGCCGCACCGGTTGCGACGCGGTCCATCCCGGCTACGGTTTTCTGAGCGAACGCGCGGACTTTGCGCGGGCCTGCGCCCAGGCCGACCTGATCTTCGTCGGCCCGGCGGTCGACCAGCTCGCGCTGTTCGGCGACAAGGGCCGCGCATTGGCGCTGGCGCGCGAATGCGGCGTGCCGGTGATGCCAGCCACCGAAGGCGGCGCGACGCTGGAGGCAGTGACGGCGTTCTTCGACGAGCAGCAAGGCGCCGGCATCGTGCTGAAGGCGGTCGGCGGCGGCGGCGGGCGTGGCATGCGCGTGGTGCGCGAGCGCGACGCGCTGGCCGAGGCCTATGCGCGCTGCCGTTCCGAGGCGCGCTCGGCCTTCGGCATCGACGCGGTCTATGCCGAACGACTGGTTGTGCGGGCGCGCCATATCGAAGTGCAGATCGCCGGCGATGGGACCGACGTGATCTCGCTGGGCGAGCGCGACTGCACGCTGCAGCGGCGCTTCCAGAAGCTGGTCGAGATCGCGCCCAGCCCGGCGCTGGACCCCGCGCTGCGCGAACGCATCGTCGAGGCGGCCCGTACGCTCGCGCGCCGAACCGGCTACCGGAGCCTGGGCACGTTCGAATTCCTGGTGGAGGAAGCCCAACCAGCCAACGGGACCGTCCGCGATGGCGCAAACCCGTCCTTCGTCTTCATCGAGGCCAACCCACGCCTGCAGGTCGAGCACACGATCACCGAGCAGGTCACCGGCGTCGATCTGGTGGCGCTGCAACTGGGGCTCGCGCAGGGCCGGACCTTGCGCGAGCTGGGCCTCGATCCGCAGCGGCCGCCCGCGCCACGCGGCTATGCGATTCAGGCCCGGATCAACGCCGAATCGATCGATGCGCAAGGGCTCGGCCGCCCGGCGCAGGGACGGCTGGAACGCTTCGATCCACCCACCGGCCCCGACGTTCGCGTCGACACGCACGGCTATACCGGCTACGCGCCCTCGCCGCAGTACGACACGCTGCTGGCCAAGCTGATCGTGACGTCCGGCAGCGGACGCTTCGCCGACGCGGTACGACGGCTGCAGCGCGCGCTGGGCGAATTCACCATCCGCGGCATCGCGACCAATCTCGAGTTGCTGCGCGCGCTGGCCGAGCGCGAAGACTTCGCCAGCCAGCAGATCCATACCCGGCACGTCGAGGCGGTGCTGCCCGAACTGCTGACCCGCGCCGCGCAGCTCGATGCGCAGCGCCGCGCGCAGCAGGCGGTGCAGGACGGCACCGGCGGCGCCATGGCGAGCGTCGCGACCACACCGGTCGGCGCCAGCAGTTTCGACGAGCAGCTCGGCGAGGGCCTGCGCGCAGTGCGCGCGCCGATGGCCGGGCGGCTGGTCGAGGTCAGCGTCGCGGTGGACCAGCTGGTGCAGGCCGGCCAGACTGTCGCCGTGCTCGACGCGATGAAGATGGAACACGCGATCGTCGCCGAACAGCCGGGCCGCGTGATCGACCTGCGCGCGGAGGCCGGCGAGCAGGCCGCCGAAGGGCAGGTGCTGCTGGTGCTGGAACCCGCCGACGCCGGCGCGCACACCGGCGGCGATGCCGAGCAGGCCGATCCGAACGCGATCCGCGCGGACCTGCAGCGCGTACTCGATCGCCATGCCTTCCTGTACGACGAGGCGCGGCCCGACGCCGTCGCCAAGCGCCATGCCCGCGGGCAGCGCACCGCGCGCGAGAACGTCGCCGACCTGTGCGATGCGGGCACCTTCGTCGAATACGGTGCGCTCGCGGTGGCCGCGCAGGCCAGCCGGCGCAGCGAGGCGGACCTGATCGCCAATACGCCGGCCGACGGCCTGATCACCGGCATCGGCGGCGTCAACGGTGCGCTGTTCCCGGCCGAGCGCTCGCGCTGCGCGGTGCTGGCCTACGACGCCACCGTGCTGGCCGGCACGCAGGGCAAGCGCAACCACATCAAGACCGACCGTATCCTGCAGGTCGCGCTGCAGAACCGGCTGCCGACCGTGATCTTTGCCGAAGGCGGCGGCGGCCGGCCCGGTGACGTCGACTTTCCGACCGTGGCCGGGCTTTACCAGCCGTCCTTCGCGGCCTTTGCCGCGCTCAGCGGCGAGGTGCCGGTGATCGGCATCGCCTCCGGGCGCTGCTTTGCCGGCAATGCGGCGCTGCTGGGCTGCTGCGACCTGATCGTCGCCACGCGCAACGCCAATATCGGCATGGCCGGACCGGCGATGATCGAGGGCGGCGGGCTCGGCGTGTTCCGGCCCGAGGACATCGGCCCAGCCGCGGTGCAGCATCACAACGGCGTGGTCGATCTGCTGGTCGACGACGAGGCCGCCGCGGTGGCCGCGGCCAAGCACTATCTGTCGATGTTCCAGGGTTCCGTCGCCCACTGGCAGGCGCCCGATCCGCTGGCACTGCGGCGCGTGGTGCCGGACAACCGGCTGCGCGTCTACGACACGCGCGCGGCGATCGCCGGCATCGCCGACGCCGGCAGCGTGCTGGAGCTGCGCAGCGGCTTCGGCACCGGCATCCATACCGCGCTGGCCCGCATCGAGGGCCGCCCGGTCGGCATCCTGGCCAACAACCCGCGCCACCTCGGCGGCGCCATCGACGCGGACGCCGCCGACAAGGCCGCACGCTTCATGCAGATCTGCAATGCGCACGGCCTGCCGATCGTCTCGCTGATCGACACGCCGGGCTTCATGGTCGGCCCGGAGGTCGAGGCGCGCGCGCAGGTGCGCCACGTCTCGCGGATGTTCGTGATCGGCGCCAAGCTGCGCGTGCCCTTTCTCGCGGTGGTGCTGCGCAAGGGCTACGGCCTCGGCGCGATGGCGATGGCGGCGGGCGGCTTTCGCGCGCCGACCTTCACGCTGTCGTGGCCGACCGGCGAGTTCGGCGGCATGGGCCTCGAGGGAGCGGTGCGGCTCGGCTTTCGCAAGGAGCTCGAGGCGCTGCCCGAGGGGCCCGAACGCGATGCGCTGTTCCAGAAGCTGGTCGCGCAGATGTACGAGCGTGGCCACGCGATCAACGCCGCCGCCGCACTCGAGCTCGATGCGGTGATCGACCCGGCGGCGACGCGGCAGTGGCTGGTGACCGGACTCGACGCGGGCACATCGCATCGGGACCGGCCGCTGCGGCCCTACGTCGACGCCTGGTAAGGAGAACCCGCGCCGGCACCGCCGCAGACGTCCCCCGCCTTGCCATCGACCCCAACAAGAATGCAACAGGAGACAGCAGATGGACCGCGAGCAGTCGAACCCACCGGCATCGCATGACGCCACGTCCGAAGCGCAGTTCTTCGACGATCTGGAAGCGCGCCACCGCCGCATCTGGCCCGCCGGCCTGCCGACCGCGCCGGTGTACCCGCACGGCGAGGTCGCGCTCGGCGACTACCTGCGCGCGTGGGCGCGCCGTCGCCCGACGCATCCGGCGCTGATCTACTACGGCACCGAAGTCGGCTATGCCGAGCTCGACGACCTCAGCGAGCGCTGCGCCGCGCTGCTGGCCTCGCACGGCATCGGCGCGGGCGACCGCGTCGCGGTGATGATCGGCAACTGCCCGCAGTTCCATGTGGTGTTCTACGGCATCCTGAAGCTCGGCGCGGTCTACGTACCGGTCAATCCGCTGTTCAAGGAAGAGGAGCTGCGCTACGAGCTGAACGACTCGGGCGCGACCGCGATCATCGTGCTGGACCAGCTGGCAGGCATGCTGATGGCGGTCAAGAGCCAGACCCGCATCCGCACGGTCTTCACCACCAGCCAGGGCGAGATGCTGCCGGCGCGGCCGACCGTGCCGCTGCCCGCCGGACTCGACGCGGCGCCGCTGCGAATCGACGGTGCGACCGACCTGATGCCGGCGATCCGCGCGACGTCGCCGATCGCGCTGCCGCCCGTCGATCTCGACGCGCTCGCCGCGCTGAACTACACCGGCGGCACCACCGGCATGCCCAAGGGCTGCATGCACACGCAGCGCGACATGGTCTACACGGCCGCCGCCTCGTACGCGCTGACCGGCGGTGTCGACGCGGCGCGCATGGCCGAGGGTTCCGACGACGTGATGCTGAACTTCCTGCCGATGTTCTGGATCGCCGGCGAGAACCTGGGACTGATCTATCCGATCTTCAGCGGCGCCACCGTGGTGGTGCTCGCGCGCTGGGATCCGGTGGCCGTGATGGCGGCCATCGACCGCTACCGTGTCAACCGCACCTTCGTCGTGGTCGACAACGCGGTCGAGCTGATGAACCACCCCGACCTGCCACGCTACGACCTGCGCTCGTTGCGGCATACGCGCGCGGCCTCGTTCATCCGCAAGATCACGCCCGACATCCGCCGGCGCTGGTTCGAGCTGACCGGTAGCGTGCTGGCCGAAGGCGCCTGGGGCATGACCGAGACGCATACGAGCGACACCTTCACCACCGGCATGCAGCACGACGACATGGACCTGCGCGGGCGGCCCGTGTTCGTCGGCCTGCCGGTGCCCGGCACGC
Source organism: Cupriavidus sp. UGS-1 (assembly GCF_021213615.1). Taxonomy (NCBI): domain Bacteria; kingdom Pseudomonadati; phylum Pseudomonadota; class Betaproteobacteria; order Burkholderiales; family Burkholderiaceae; genus Cupriavidus; species Cupriavidus sp. UGS-1. The sequence goes on from NZ_JAJQJF010000017.1 coordinate 14,562, forward strand.
GCATCAAGATCTGCGACTTCGACACCGGTGCGTTGCTGCCGATCGGCGCCGAAGGCGAGATCGTCGTCAGCACGCCGTCGCTGTTCAAGGGCTACTGGGGACGGCCGGACGTCGACGCCGAAGTATTCCGCGGCGGCTGGTTCCGCACCGGCGATATCGGCGCCTACGACGAGGACGGCTATCTGCATTTCCTGGGCCGCCGCAAGGAAATGCTGAAGGTGCGCGGCATGAGCGTGTTTCCGTCGGAGCTCGAGGTGCTGCTGTCGCGCCATCCCGCGGTACTGGGTTCGGCCGTGGTCGGCCGGCCCGATCGCGACAAGGGACAGATGCCGGTGGCCTTCATCCGGCTGCGGCCCGAACACGCCGCCACGGTCAACGCCGAATCGCTGCACGCCTGGTGCCGCGAACAGATGGCGGTCTACAAGGTGCCGGAGATCCGCATCGTCGAAGAACTGCCGCTGACCGCGACCGGCAAGGTGCGCAAGGTCGAGCTGCAGGCGCAGCTGGAGGCGGAGCAGTCGCAGTGAGCATCGCAATGCGCGCGCAATGAGGACGCATTGAGGACGCATTGAGGACGCATTGAGAACGCATTGAGCAAGCGCGACCGATGCCGTGCAAAGCCGCGGTCGCACATCGATCGGAAGGGCGCCGCAAGAGTGCCCGATGACATCAGGAGACAAACCATGAACCCGTCCCGTCGCAAGCTGCTGCAGACCTCCGCCGCGCTCGCCGGCAGCCTCGCATTGCCTCGCCTTGCCGGCGCGCAGTCGTCCGGCGCCGCCACCATCGACGGCCCGATCCGCATCGTGCTGCCCTACCCGCCCGGCGGTTCGACCGATGCGATCACGCGCTTCATCGCCGACCGGCTGGGCGCGGCGGTCAAGCAGACCGTGATCGTCGAGAACCGCCCCGGCGCCGCCGGCATGATCGGCGCCGCGCAGGTGGCCAAGTCGCCCGCCGACGGCCGCACGCTGCTGTTTACCAATACCGCGCTGATCCAGAGCCCGCTGATCCAGCCCAAGCCGCTGTACGACCCGATGACGGACTTCGATCCGCTGTCGCTGGTCGCCGACGCCGCGCAGGTGTTCGTCGCCAACGCCGATCTGCCGATCAAGTCGCTGCGCGACTACGCGGCCTATGCCAAGGCGCATCCGGGATCGGGGTACGGCAGTCTCGGCGTCGGCTCGACCGGGCATCTGTACGGCGAGCTGTTCAAGCGGCGCGCAGGCATCGAGACGGTGCACGTGGCCTACAAGGGCGATGCCCCGGCGATCGCCGACCTGCTGGCCAAGCAGCTGCCGGCCGGCTTCGTCTCCACGGTGGTGGCGCGCACCTATGGCGAGGCGGGCCGCATCAAGGTGCTGGCGACGCTGGGGACCAGCCGCGTACCGTCGATGCCCGACGTGCCGACCTTCGCGGAATCCGGGTACCAGGGCTTCGAGGCGATCGGCTGGATCGGCATGCTGGCCCCGCATGGCTGCGCTCGTCCGGTAATCGACCGGCTATCGACCGAAATTGCACGCATCGTCCGCTCGGCCGATGGATCGCGGATGCTGACCGAGGCCGGCATGCTGCCGCGCGGCACCAGCGCCGACGAGTTCGCGGCGCTGCTCAAGCGCGACCAGAAGGTGTGGCAGTCGCTGGTGCAGCAGACCGGTATCCGGGTCGGATGAGCGGCCAGCAGAAGTCCATTCCCATGCGCGACAGCTCGCCCACGAACGGGGCCGCATCGACGGCCACATCGACGGCCACATCGAAGGCCGCATCGAAGGAAGACCGGCATTTCGTCACGGCGCTCGCGCGCGGACTCGAAGTGCTGGCGTGCTTCCGCTCGAGCGACCGTGCGCTCGGCAATCAGGAGATCGCGCAGCGCTGCCGTCTGCCGAAATCCACGGTGTCGCGCCTGACCGCGACGCTGACCCGGCTCGGCTACCTGACGCAATACGAAGGCACCACCAAGTACGCGCTCGGCACGGCCTGCCTGGGACTGGGCAGCGCGATGCTGTCGCGGCTGGACATCCGCAAGGTCGCGCGGCCGCTGATGCAGGAACTGGCCGACTTCTCCGGTGGCACCGTATCGCTCGGCGCGCGCGACCGGCTGTCGATGATCTACGTCGAGCACTGCCGTAGCTCGGCCGCGATCTCGCTGACGCTCGACATCGGCTCTCGCATTCCGGTGTCGACGTCGGCGATCGGGCGGGCGTGGCTCGCGGTCGCGCCCGATGGAGAACGGGAGGCGCTGCTCGAGCAGATACGCGAGCTCGACGACGTCGCCTGGCCGCGCATCCGCAAGGGCATCGAACAAGGACTGCAGGACCATGGCGCGCTGGGCGTCGCATGCTCGTTCGGCGACTGGCAAAAGGACGTCAACGGCATCGGCCGCGGCTTCGATCCGGGCAACGGCATGGCGAGGATGGCGCTCAATGTCGGCGGACCGTCGTACAGCCTGTCGCCCGAATTCCTGCTCAACGAAGTGCGGCCGCGCCTGCTGGAGGTGGTGCGGCAGCTGGAATCGACGTTCCCCAGGTAAGGCGCGCGGGCAGGCCAAAGCCGGCGAAAAAAGCCAGCCCGTAGGCTGGCCAAGAACCAAGGAGACACACAAACGCGCAGAAACGTCGCGCGCAAAACGGAACAAGCACTACAAGGTACTGCGGAATTCTCTGCTGATTGGCGTCAATCGCACCTGCGTGTTCGCAAACCGGATCGGCGTCAGCCAACGAAGGCCTGGCGGCAGCGCAGCGCCATCACCTGCGCTTCGAACGCGCGGGCCGCGAGGTCGGCAAGACGGGCGGTACGGCGGCGCCGCGAAGCACTGCGCGATGGCGCGGTGTTGCCGGTTTCGACGTTTTCATTCAAGCGCCAGGCGGCGCGGGTCACGGACAGAATCCGGGCAAGCGCCCGGGCATGCTCCACAGGCATACTGACGAGGGCCGAAGCCATGTTTGCTTACCTCTGCAGTTGTTCGTACGGAGTGACAAGTCAATGCCAACCGTTTGACTGAACGATACACAGAGGGGCGGCGCGTCCTTATCAAGTGAGCGCCGAAAGCCATGTGGGTGTAGTCCTACAAACCCGAAACCAACGCGCAGGCGCGCACAACGCCGGCCGCGGTCAGGTCGTCGTGCTGGGGCTCCAGAACGCCTGGCGCACCGCGGGCAGTGCGGCCAGCCGCTGCACCAGGCGGTCCAGCGCATCGCCATCGAAGGAACTTGCCACCAGCGTCGCCTCGATCTCGACCTCGTCCTGTCCGAACGGCTGGATGTCGAGATCGTGCACCGGATAACCGCCACGCTCCAGCGCCTCTTCGAGCTGCGCCATGACCGCCTTCTGCTGACCCCGCTCCGCGATCACGTGGACCGTGCCGGTAACCTCGACCGATTCGACATCGAGCGGCTTGCGATTGATCGCATCGACGATCGGCCGCAGCAGCGTGTTGGCCGCGAGCACGAACACCGTCGCCATCATCGCCTCGAGAATCAGGTCGGCACCGGCCGCCGCGCCAACGCCGGCGGAGCCCCACAGCGTCGCCGCGGTATTGAGCCCGCGCACGTTGCCCTCCTCCCGCATGATCACGCCCGCGCCGAGAAAGCCGACGCCCGACACGACGTAGGCCATCACATGCACCGCGCCATCGTGCCCATGCAGCCGGTTGGCGACGTCGACAAATACCGCGGCGCCGACCGCGACCAGCACATTGGTGCGCAGCCCCGCGGTGCGCTGCCGGTACTGCCGCTCGAATCCGATCGCGCCACCGAACATGAAGGCGGCGCTGAGGCTGACGAGCGTGTCCAGCAGCGAGGCGAGATTGACGTTGTGGAAGGCTTCCATACGGGCTCCTGTCGCGATGCGACGCTCTGCGCAGGGCGATCGCGCGATCGCGATGCGCACCGGTTCCGAGGTCCCGATTCAGGACCGATTGCAAGACTCGATGCGCCGGCTACGCGCTGCCGGCACGGGCTGCCTCTTCCAGGATCCACTCCCGAAACGAGGCGATCTTCGCGCGCGCGTGGCTTTCCTCGGGGTAGACCAGGTAGTACGCGAACGCATCCAGCAGCGTGACGTCGGCAAGACGGACCAGCGAGCCGTCGGCCAGTTCGCGGGCCACCATCGCCGCCGGCAGCAGCCCTGCGCCCTGGCCCGTCATCACGGCCTTCCACAACAGGCTCGAATCGTCGAACGACGGTCCACGCGGGCGCTCGATCTCGTCGATGCCCTGTGACGCGAACCACAGATGCCAGCCCTTGCGCTCGGTGTCGTGCACCTGCGGCCAGCGCAGCAGATCGGCGGACGTGGCCGGCATGCCGAGCCTGGCTACCAGCGACGGCGCAGCCACCGGCACGATCTCCACCGCGATGATGCGCTCGCTGTGCAGGCCCGGATATTGGCCCAGGCCGTGCCGGACCGCGACATGCACGCCGTCGCGCGTGAAGTCGGCCAGCGCGGTGGTCGTGATCACGTGCAGATCGATATCGGGATGGGTTTGCTGGAACGACTGCAGGCGCGGCACTAGCCACGCGGCCGCGAAGAACGGCGTGACGCTGACGTTCAACAGGCCGGTGTCTGCCGGCGCCGCGATGCGGCCGGTCGCGTCCTTGATCTGCCGGAACGCGTTGCGCACCGGCGGCAGATAGGCGCGCCCGGCTTCGGTCAGGTAGATGCCGCGGTTCACCCGCTGGAACAGCTTGACGCCCAGATGCGACTCCAATGCCTTGACCATCTGGCTGACCGCGCCGGCCGTCACGCACAGCTCCTCGGCGGCGTGCTTGACCGACAGATGCCGGGCCGCGGCCTCGAAGGCCCGCAAGGCATTGAGCGGTGGCAGCTTGTGGTTTGACATTAGTTTTTCTAAGGCGAAGGGCCCATGAAATCTGGTTTGCGCGGGCGACGGGACAAAAGGTAGTTTTGGGACGTCGTCTGGCCATGTCAGCGCAGCGTTGGGTACGCTCCAGCGCAAGGCCGCTTCAATTCTACTTAACCTTCTTTCCTTACGAGTAAACAATGGCGCCCGATTGGCATTTCCTCTCCATCATCGAACTGGCCGCAAGAATCCGGCGCCGGGAGATTTCGCCGACGACCGTGGTGCGCGCCCAGCTGGATCGCATCGCCGCGCTGGACGGCGTGCTGCACAGCTACGCGCTGGTGATGGCGGATATGGCGATGGCCCAGGCGGAAGCCGCGGAGGCCGAGACTGCCGCTGGCCGATATCGCGGCCCGCTGCATGGCGTGCCGATCGGCGTCAAGGACCTGTGCTGGACCGAGGGAGTGCCGACCGGTGCCGGCATGGCGATCCATCGGGATTTCCGGCCGGACCGGGACGCCACCGTCGTCCAGCGGCTCAAGCAGGCGGGCGCGGTGCTGCTGGGCAAGCTGCAACTGACCGAAGGTGCCTATTCCGACCATCACCCCTCGGTCACTGCGCCGCGGAACCCGTGGCATGCGGACTACTGGCCGGGCATCTCGTCGAGCGGCGCCGGCGTGGCGACGGCGGCCGGGCTTTGCCATGGCGCCATCGCGTCGGATACCGGCGGCTCGATCCGGTGGCCGGCGGCCGCCAATGGCGTGACCGGGCTGAAGCCGACGTGGGGCCGCGTCAGCCGGCATGGGGTGTTCCCGCTGGCGCCGTCGCTGGACCATGTCGGCACCATGGCGCGCAGCGCGGCGGATGCCGGCCTGCTGCTGCAGGTCATCGGGGGCGCCGACACGCAGGACCCGACCGCCCTGCACGAGCCGGTGCCCGACTACCTTGGCGCGATGGCGGCGGACCTGCGCGGCGTCCGCGTCGGCATCGACGCGGACTGGAATGGCGACGGCATCGATGCCGAAGTCCAGGCCGTTGTCTGCGCGGGCGCGGAGGTCTTGCGGGCGCTCGGCGCGACCGTGGTCGACGTCCGCGTTCCGGAGGCAATGCGTGCGGGCAGCGCGCTGACCGACGACTGGGCCGCCAACTGCGCGGTCGAGGCGGCCGTCGCCCATGCCGCCAGCTATCCCGCCCGCCGCGACGAATATGGGCCGGTGCTGGCCTCGGTCATCGAAGCGGGACGCGCGCTGTCCGGCATCGACTATCAGCGGATATTGCTGCGCCGTGCCGACTTGCGTGGCCGCATGGTCGGCCTGCTGCAAACCATCGACCTGCTGCTGACGCCGGTGCATCCGTATGCGCCGCTGTCGCTGGCCGCTGTTCGCACGCTCGGCGAACAGCCCGCGCTGATCGCCGGCCTGCAACGGTACACTTGTCCCTTCAACCTGACCGGCCATCCGACCATCACGCTGCCAGGCGGTTTGTCGCGGCTAGGGCTGCCGATCGGCTTTCAACTCGTCGCCCCGCATCTGGGCGAAGCGATGCTGGTGCGCGCGGGCGCCGCCTTCCAGGGCGCCACCGATTGGCATCGACAACATCCGGTGAACTGACATGACGACACTGGTGGTCAAGCAGCGCATCTTCTACGGCTGGTGGGTCGTCGCCGCGGCGTTCGCCGTGACCTTCGTCGGCTTTGGCAGCGCCTATACCTTCAGCGCGTTCATCGAGCCGTTGCAGCGCGAGTTCGGCGCGTCGCGCGGGGCGGTCTCGCTGGTGTTCTCGCTGGCCGGCTTCCTGTATTTCGCGCTCGGCATCGTCAGCGGGCCGCTGGCCGATCGCTGGGGCGCGCGCCGCCTGTGCATCGCCGGCATGCTGCTGGTCGGCGCGGGGCTCGCGCTGGCGAGCGTCGCGCGCAATATCGTCGAGGTCTACGCGGCCTACGGGCTCGGCGTGGGCCTGGGCGTCGGCCTGGCCTATGTGCCGGCGGTGGGCGCGGTGCAGCGCTGGTTCGTCAAGCGGCGCGGTCTCGCCTCGGGGCTTGCGGTCAGCGGCATCGGCGTCGGCACGCTGGCGATGCCGCCGCTGGCGGCGCTGCTGATCGACGGCGCGGGCTGGCGAGACGCCTATCTGACGCTGGGCGTGCTGGCCGCGGTGCTTGGCGTGGGCGCGTCGCTGCTGCTGGAGAACGATCCGCGCGAGCGCGGCCTGGCAGCGGACGGCGAGCCGTTGCCTGTCCATTCCCACACCGCCGCGCCGTCGGCCGACCTGTCGGTCGGCGACGCCGTACGGACGCGCCAGTTCATCAGCCTCTATGCCGCGTGCCTGATCGCCTCGTTCGGCGTGTTCGTGCCCTTCGTCCACCTGGTGCCACACGCACAGGACCTCGGCATTGCGCAGGGCACGGCCGTGCTGCTGCTGGGCGTGATCGGTGTCGGCAGCACGGTGGGACGCTTCTTCCTGGGCAGCCTGGCCGACCGCATGGGCCGCCAGCGCTTCCTGCTGTGCACGGTGATCGCGCTGGCGTTCACGCTGGTGATCTGGGCCGTCGCCACCGGCTTCTGGATGCTGGCCCTGTTCGCCTTCCTGTTCGGCGCCTGCTACGGCGGCTGGGTCGCGGTGCTGCCGGCGGTCGTGATGGACCTGTTCGGCGGCCGCAACGTCGGCGGCATCATCGGCGTGCTGTACACCAGCGTGGCCTTCGGCACGCTGATCGGACCGAGCGCGGCCGGCTATGCGTTCGATGCGAGCCGCAGTTATACGCTGCCGATCCTGGCGGCGGTGGCGGCGAATCTGCTGGCGGCGGGGATCTTGACGGCGGCGGCGCGGGGGGCAAAGCACGGCTCAGCGCAGCGCTGAGGCCCGCCGGGGCTGGCCTTACGTCCCGATACAGAACCGCATAAAGATCGCCCCCAGCAGGTCGTCGCTGGTGAATTCGCCCGTGATGCTGTTCAGGTGCTCCGCGTACACCTCTTATGACCCACGCTATACGGGACCATCGTTAGAGAGCGCAATGACATATTTTTCCCAGTCACTACAAAGCTTCCGAAAAGAGCGACTACCGTCAAAAGCTTGTTGCAGATCAATCAATGCTGAAAAGGCCGGCTGATCTAATACTTCCCCATATCCGCCGCGCATATGCTGGCTGATCCAGCCCTTGGCGTTTCGCGGAGTCTCCGCCTCAATATGTGGCTCTTTACAATCGAATCCACGGTGCCCGTTCAGCGAAGGCGCCGCAGCGATGAACCAGGCTTCGTACTCCCGATTTGCCATAACAACTGACACCCGGTCGTGCGGAAGGCAAGCCCTCGCGCGCTGGGCGATAGTGGTACCGCGCTCCGCTGGACAATCGTCATCAGCATCAAGCAAGACTAGTACCCACCCATTGGGCCCGCACTTTTGAGACGCTAGAAGTAGATGACGGCGAAACTCCTCATCGCGATTCAGGAAACGGTCCTTCTGTACGCGGATTGGGGTCGGGACATCTACATAGGCGAACGGCGTCTTCCACTCCCCTAGCCGCCGTAGCAGTACGGGCAATGCGGCCACCTCGCCGTGCCCCTCCACGATGGACGCGACGGTTAAGCTCATACCGAGATATCTCCGAAAAGATCGGCTTGGTTCTTGGCTTGCGTAGCCAATACCTCTCGGTCCGGGGTCAACTGATTCATCCGGAGCAACTCGCCGGCAGAGAACAGGTGTTCTCGCATGGCTCTGCGTGAAGCCTCATCCAGTGGAGCAATGTGTGTTTCACCGCCCTCCGACAGCACAGCGAGCATCGAATCAGGGTCCAGATTAGGGTCATCCAGGAGATCAGGGCTATGACTGGTCACTATGATCTGCGTATGCCGCGAGGCCTTTGTCAGCGCCTCCCGTAGAGCAGCGCTTGCTGCTGGATGTAGCGCGGTTTCCGGTTCTTCGATTCCAACAAGCGTTGGGGAATAGTCTCTATTTCCTTGGAACAGTGCAGTCAACACGCCCAAGGCTCTTAGCGTACCGTCCGACATACTCTGTGCAAGGAACCGCCATGGATGCGCGGACCCAGCCATGTCCTGACGGAACTCCAGCGTTTCCATTGGGCCCACGGCTTTACGTTCGAACCCATGAACCATTGGAACGACCGTTTGCAAATACTCTTCAATAGTTTTGATTTGCTCTTGCGCATGCTTCTCAAGGTGGCCGATCACACTTGCGATGTTTTCGCCTACTGGCTTTAGCAAGCGCCCGTCTTGCGGCTTCTGAAGCTCGCGCATCAATTTTGGGTTCAGATTGTAAAAACCCATAGAAACCAGTGCATCAAATACCGGCCGGAATGCTGTCAACCCCGACACTGCTACCAGAGCAAGCCGGTCTGACGTTACCGCCGGAAAAGTCGATTCACTGCTCTGCTTTAGCTTACCTCTTTCGATACTATAGAACGGGCCTTTTCCACGACCACCGATGGCACACTCCTCCGTCTGAACTTCATAGCCGCCATTCTTTAGCGCACCAACGTTGAAGGCAAAATGACCTCTCATACCACTCGGCAGTATGAACTCAAGCCGGATTCCGAAGTGCGTTGGATGGCCACTGGAGCGTCTACGTACTTCTGGCAGCCCACCGCGCTCGCTAAGAGCATTGTCTAGTGATCCAACTAGCGCATCGCGCACCAAGTGCATAGCGTCCAGGAAATTACTTTTGCCCGATCCATTGGCGCCGATGAGGTATGTCAATGGCTGCAACTTAACATCGCAGTTACCGATGCTCTTGTAGTTGCGGAGTACCACACGAGTCAAAAATACTGGGCTGGTCATCTCAATTGGCCACATAAAGATTCGACTGGACAGGGCTCATCGGTGTGAACGATGAATCTAGCATTGATAAGTTTCAGCACGCCTCAGACAAGGGAGCGCCGTCTTTGGGCCCGCTTAAAAATCGTCCATATCGGGCGAAGATAGCGGATAAGGTCGCGGCGACCTTTATCACTTCCCGATACAGAACCGCGTAAAGATCGTCCCCAGCAGATCGTCGCTGGTGAACTCGCCGGTGATGCTGTTCAGGTGCTCCTGCGCCAGCCGAAGTTCCTCGGCGAACAGGTCCAGCGCCTTGTCCTGCTGATCGGCGCGTTCGGCGGCGAGGTCCAGATGCGATTGGGCGCTGCGCAGCGCGTTCAGGTGGCGCTCGCGCGCGAGGAAGGCGCCCTCGTTGCCGGCCTGCCAGCCGATCACGCGCAGCAGTTCCCGGCGCAGCAGGTCGATGCCGGCGCCGGTGCGCGCCGAGATCCAGATCTCGGTCGGGTTCGGGCCGTTGGCCACCACCACGTGCGGACGGTTGCCGCCGAACGTGATGGCGCCGACCGCGGGCGCCAGGTCGATCTTGTTGACCACGCGCAGGATCGGCGCCCCCGGCGGCAAATGGCCGGACAGGCGATCGTCGATCGCATCGTCGATCTCGGACAGGCCATGCTGCAGATAGTCGGTCGCGTCGATCAGATGCAGCACCACGTCCGCGCGGCCGATCGCTTCCCAGGTGCGTTCGATGCCGATGCGCTCGACCTCGTCGACCGCGTCCTCGCGCAGGCCCGCGGTGTCGATGATATGCAGCGGGATGCCTTCGATCTGGATCGTCTCGCGCACGCGGTCGCGCGTGGTGCCGGCGATCGGCGTGACGATGGCCAGCTCGGCGCCGGCCAGCGCGTTCAGCAGCGACGACTTGCCGACGTTCGGCTGGCCCGCCAGCACCACCGACAGGCCTTCGCGCAACAGCGAACCCTGCCGCGCCTGCGCCAGCACGCCGCCCAGCGCGGTACGGATCGTATCGAGCTGGCCGCGCGCATCGGAGGCCTCGAGGAAGTCGATCTCCTCCTCCGGGAAGTCCAGCGTGGCCTCGACCAGCATGCGCAGATGAATCACCTGCTCGACCAGCGCGCGGATCGCCTGCGAGAACGCGCCTTCCATCGAGCGCGCCGCCGAGCGCGCGGCGGCCTCGGTGCTGGCCTCGATCAGGTCGGCCACGGCCTCGGCCTGCGCCAGATCGAGCTTGTCGTTGAGAAAGGCGCGGCGCGTGAATTCGCCGGGTTCGGCCAGGCGCAGCCCGACTTCGCGGCCCGCCTGCAGGCAGCGCGTCAGCAGCATCTGCATCACGACCGGGCCGCCGTGGCCCTGCAGCTCCAGCACGTCCTCGCCGGTATACGAATGCGGGCCGGGGAAGAACAGCGCGATGCCGTGGTCGATCACCTCGCCCTTGCCGTCGAGGAAGGGCAGATAGGTGGCGCGGCGCGGCGTCAGCGGCTGGCCGCAGACCGCGCGCGCGATCGTGCCGGCTTCGGGTCCGGACACGCGGACCACGCCGATGCCGCCCCGTCCGGGCGCGGTGGCGATGGCGGCGATCGTGTCGATGCTGGGCTGGACGGTCATGGGCGGTATTGTCGCAGATCAACGCGGCGCCGGCGTCACCAGTTGGGCAGTCTTCGATGAGGACAGGGGCGGCGACATCGCGGTCGTGGCAGTCGTTGCCGCGGCGATTGGCGTCCCCGCCGTCCCCGCAGATTGGAACGGATGCTCCTCGCCGGGGCCGGACAGCAGCGCGGACAGCAGGCTACGGGCGCTGGCGGCATCGGTCTGCGCGCCGAGCCTGGCCTGGCGCGCGACCAGCTTGCGATGGACGCGGCCGGTGTAGCGCGCCGGCAGCAACGGGCCGACGGCCTCGATCGCGTAGCGCAGCCGCTTGCCGGCGACGCGCAGCGCATGCAGAACGTCGGCGGCAGGCGCAAGCGTGATGTCAGCCTCGGTGCCGAGCTCGCGCCAGCGCGCCTTCAGCGCCCGGACGCTGCGCCGCGCCTTGCGCACGCGTCGGCGCGCCAGCCGGCCCAGCGGCGCGTTCGCCTTGCCCGGGATGCCGTCGACGGCGCGATGGCGCAGTGCGGCCAGGTCGTCGTCGAGCACCGGCAAGGTCTGGCTGCGCTGGGCGTGCAGAACCGCCATCAGCGTCGCGCGCGCGGCCTCCCGCCTGGACTGTGCGCTGTCGAGCAGCGCCAGCAGCACCGGATCGCCCGGCTGGCGCGACAGCGCGGGCTGCAGCGTGTCGGCGATAAAGACATCCCAATCGCGCACCGGGCCGGTGGCGCGCATCAGGTCGCGCAGCACGATGCGCCAGCGCGCCGCCACCGTTCCCGGCAGCGCGGGCGCGAAGACCCAGCGCACCGCGCGCAGGTGGCGGACCGCCACGCGCAGGGCATGCAGGTCGTCGGGGCGGTCGCGCCGGTCCAGCGCGCGCAGCGCGCTGGCGATCCGCTGCAGGTCGGCGGCGGCCAGCGCGGCAAAGGCGTCGAGCGCGCGCATCCGGCGTTTCAGTGTCAGAGTGCCCATGTCGGCAGTTTGGAGCCGGTGACTCGCGCCGGCCCGCTGTCAATTCGCCTGGCTACAGTGTAGGAAACGGCCTCGCTTGAAGCGGCGCATGGTCGTCTTTGGGTCCGGGAGCCGCCCAAAGAAAAAGCCCGACGCTTTCGCGTCGGGCCTTGTCGTGGCGCGGTGCCGGTCGGGCTCAGCCCTTGGCCGGCGCCGCAGTCTTGCCCTTGCCCAGCATCCGGTTGATCTGCCATTGCTGCGCGATCGACAGGATGTTGTTGACCACCCAGTACAGCACCAGGCCGGCCGGGAAGAAGAAGAACATCACCGAGAACACCAGCGGCATGATCATCATGACCTTGGCCTGGATCGGGTCCGGCGGCGTCGGGTTCAGCTTGGTCTGCACGAACATCGATACGGCCATCACGATCGGCAGGATGTAGAACGGGTCGGGTACCGACAGGTCCTTGATCCAGCCCAGCCACGGCGCGCCGCGCATCTCGACCGACGACAGCAGCACCCAGTACAGCGCGATGAACACCGGAATCTGGATCAGGATCGGCAGGCAGCCGCCGAGCGGATTGACCTTCTCGGTGCGGTACAGCGCCATCATCTCCTGGTTCATCTTCTGCGGGTCGTTCTTGTAACGCTCGCGGATCGACGTCATGCGCGGCTGCAGGTCCTTCATCTTGCCCATCGACTTGTAGCTCGCCGCGGACAGCGGGAAGAACACCAGCTTGATCAGCACGGTCAGCGCGATGATCGACCAGCCCCAGTTGCCCAGGATGCCGTGCAGCTTTTCCAGCAGCCAGAACAGCGGCTTGGCCAGGATCGTCAGCCAGCCATAGTCCTTGACCAGCTCCAGGCCCGGGGCGATCTGCTCGAGCATGTGCTCTTCCTGCGGACCGGCGAACAGGCGCGCGTCGGTCGACACCGTCGCACCCGGCGCGATCTCGCCCAGCGGCTGCTGCACGCCGACGCGATACAGGTTCGGGTCGATCTGCTCGACGTAGAAGCTGTGCTGCTTGCCGGTCTGCGGCAGCCAGGCCGAGGCGAAGTAGTGCTGCACCATCGCAACCCAGCCGTTGTCCGACGGGCCGGGCATCGTGACCTTGCCCTTGGCGATGTCCTCGAAGCTGATCTTGTGGTACTTGTCCGCGTCGGTGTAGACGGCCGGGCCGGTGAAGGTGCTGTAGAACTGCGACTGCTCGACATGGCTGCCGTCGCGCGCCAGTTCCATGTACAGCGTCGGCGACACCGGCTGCGCGCGGTTGTTGGTCACGTCGAAGCGCGTCGCGACGACATAGCTGCCCTTCTGGAAGCGGTACGTCTTGGCGAAGCGCACGCCGTCCTTCTCGGCGGTCAGCACGACGTCGAGCGAACCGGCATTGCCCAGGTCGCGCGCACCCGGCGCGGCGGTGAACACCGTCGTGTGGTTCGGCAGGTCGCCGTTGATCAGGCCCGAGCGCGCCATATAGGTATGCGCGGCGCTGCGCTGGAACAGCACGACCGGATTGCCGGCCTCGTCCTTGTGGCGCAGCAGTTCGAGACGAGACAGGATGCCGCCCGCGGTATCGATCTCCGCACGGACCACGTCGGTCGTGATGACAATCTTCTCGCCGGCCGGTGCCGGCGCCTGCGGCGCAGCCGCCGGGGCGCCGGTCGGCGACGCGCCGCCAACCGCCTTCGGCACGTCGCTGCGGGCCTGCGGCGCGCTCGCCGGCGTGCCGGTGGCCGCGGGTTGCGAGGCGCTCGGGAAGAACATCGAGGCGTGGCCGTTGGCGCGCTGCCAATTGTCGTAGAGCAGCACGAGGGACATCGAGAAGATGACCCAGAGGATGGTGCGTTTGATATCCATGTCTCGCTGTATCTGGGAATTCAGGGTCTGGGCAGCCGGACGCTGACCGGCGGGCGGGCGGCGTCGCGCGAAGGCGGCACCGGATCATACCCGCCTTGCGCGAAGGGATGGCAACGGCACAGCCGGCGGGCGGCCAGCCAGCTGCCGCGCGCGGCGCCATGACCGAGGATGGCTTGGCGGGCGTAGTCGGAACAGGTCGGCAGGAAGCGGCACTGCGAGCCCAGGTACGGACTCAGCGCGATCTTGTAGAAGCGCAGCAGGGCAAGCAGGATAGGCTTCATGTCGGTGCCCTCGATCAGGCGCCGGAAGGCGAGGTGAGCGCAGCGGGCGGAGCGGACGGCAGGGGCCGGGCGGCGACTTCCATCAGCTCGGCCAGTTCGGCCTGGCAGGCCAGCCGGACTGCACGGCGGCTGGGAAATTCGGTGCGCGGGAACTTGGCCTGCAATCGCAGCAACACGTCGCGGCCGACCAATTGGTCCTGCCGCTGGCGGAACAGTTCCCGCACCATGCGCTTCACCAGATTACGCTCCGCGGCGCGCGGCGCAAACTTCTTGCCGACCACGATGCCCAGCCGCCCCTGCGGCTGGCCGTTGGCGCGGACATAAAGCACGAAATGGGCGCTGCGGCGCCGCGGGCGCAAAGCAAAAACGGATGAAAACTCATCCGTCTTTGTGAGCCTCGCGGCTTTGGGGAAGGCATGGGTCGGCACGCTGGTCAGACTGGGCTGGCACGCGTTGCCGGGCCGTCCTGGGGGCAAGGCACAGGGGACAACGGCGAAGGGCGTCGGCCGGGACTCGACCGCGCCGGGCACCGCCATCATACGCCGGCATTTGCCGGCTGCATCGAGGCGGGCCGCCGTCCCGTCACCCGGCCCTTAGACTGCCAGGCGCTTGCGGCCCTTGGCGCGGCGCGCGTTGATCACGGCGCGGCCGCCACGGGTCTTCATGCGCACGCGGAAGCCATGGGTACGCTTGCGGCGGGTAACGGAAGGTTGGTAGGTACGTTTCATGTTGCACTCTCTGGTTGATCTGGGCACGCCCGGCCGCGAAAGGGCCGTGGCTGCCGCGTATGGTTCGCATGGGGCCGCCGCGGATGCGGTACTGCCGACGCTTGTGATTGTCCTGAAGCTGACCTGACGCCGGCCTAGGGTGTCGCGATACAGGTTTCGCGACGCAGGCTGGGCGGGATGACCGCGCGGCTGGCGCGGGCGACCCGTGCTCAGGTCCGCCGCCGCTTATGAAGCGGGTCAGACCCGGCGATGCGCATACGAGATCCCCTGCCGCATCGCAGAACCCGCCATTTAACGGATTTTCCGCGCGCCTGTCAAGGCGGCTGTGGGAGGATGCCGCGGTGCGGGTGCACGCACAGGCAATCGCGGCCCATTTCTTGTCCACAGTGGTGCGAAGCACATTTTTGAGTGGCCTAAACAACGCTTTTTACGCGTGATGCGAAGGGAAATCCCCTTTCAAATCAAGCGATTGCCCTCTATAAGTGCCCGATGCGGCGCTGCAAGGTTGCAGGTTGTGCACAGTCATCCACCGAATTTTCACAAGTTGTCCACAGACTTATCCTTTGTGGATAACTTGGGCCGGAGGGTACAATCCCGGTCCAAACACAACACGGCCTGCGTGGCGCACGCACAACCCGAGGTGTGCAGGACATGACGGTTAGGCGGCTTGGCGGGCGGGGGACCCGGCAAGCCAGCTGCGGTAGCGGTCATGCCGGCACTCGGGAGACAGCGGCGCCCTTTTTTATTGGGACTCGGAAGACTGCTGACGTGACGACACGCGGCCGTGGCACTACCCAACAACAACCGATGCAAGATTTCTGGCAGGCGGCAGCCGCGCAACTCGAGCGCGAACTGACGCCTCAACAGTTCAAAACCTGGATCAAGCCGCTGGCGCCGGTGGCGTTCGACGAGAACGCCCTGTCGCTGCGCATCGCCGCGCCCAACCGCTTCAAGCTCGACTGGGTCAAGAGCCAGTTCTCGGGGCGCATCACCGCGCTCGCCTGCGAGTACTGGGAAGCGCAGGTGAGTGTCCACTTCGTCCTCGACCCTACCGCGTCGGGGCGTGCGGCAGCGAACGGCTATCCGGCCGCCGGCAATCCGGGCGGCGCGTACGGTGCCGCCCAGGATCCGGCCGCCCCGGGCGCTGTGGGTCCGGCCGCCCATCTGGCGCCGGCCTATGGCGCCGGCCAGCCAATGGGCCAGCCGCCAGCGCACGGCGGGCAGGCACCCGGTCCGGGCGCACTGATGTATGGCGCGCCGGAGCAACCCGGTGCCGGCGTTGCCGCGCCGGCGGGGTATGGCGCCATCCACGGCGGCATTGGCGCCGGCACGGGCAACCCGCAAGCGGCCCCCTACCCCGGCGGCGGCCACGCGATCGGCGCCGACGTGGTCGATGTCGACGTGCCGCAACTGGACCCGGCCGAGGCCGCGGCCCGCTCGTATCGCGTCGCGCAGCAACCGATGCCGGGCCAGCAGCCGGCGGACACCGTCCATGAGCGCTCGCGGCTCAACCCGATCCTGACCTTCGACAATTTCGTCACCGGCAAGGCGAACCAGCTCGCGCGCGCGGCGGCGATCCAGGTCGCCAACAATCCGGGCAAGTCGTACAACCCGCTGTACCTGTATGGCGGCGTCGGCCTCGGCAAGACCCACCTGATCCACGCGATCGGCAACTTCATGCTGATGGAGAACCCGCGCGCGCGGATCCGCTATATCCACGCCGAGCAGTACGTGTCCGATGTGGTCAAGGCGTATCAGCGCAAGGCGTTCGACGAGTTCAAGCGCTACTACCACTCGCTGGATCTGTTGCTGATCGACGACATTCAGTTCTTCTCGGGCAAGAACCGCACGCAGGAAGAATTCTTCTATGCGTTCGAGGCGCTGATCGCCAATCGCGCCCAGGTCATCATCACCAGCGATACCTATCCGAAGGAAATCACCGGCATCGACGACCGGCTGATCTCGCGCTTCGACTCCGGCCTGACCGTTGCCATCGAGCCGCCCGAGCTGGAGATGCGCGTCGCGATCCTGATGAAGAAGGCCGCCGCGGAGAACGTTTCGGTGCCCGAGGAAGTGGCCTTCTTCGTCGCCAAGCACCTGCGCTCGAACGTCCGCGAGCTGGAAGGCGCGCTGCGCAAGATCCTGGCGTTCTCGAACTTCCACGGCAAGGACATTACGATCGAGGTCACGCGCGAAGCGCTGAAGGACCTGCTGACCGTACAGAACCGGCAGATTTCGGTAGAAAACATTCAGAAAACCTGCGCCGACTTCTACAACATCAAGGTCGCCGATATGTATTCCAAGAAGCGGCCTGCCAATATCGCGCGGCCGCGGCAGATCGCGATGTATCTGGCCAAGGAATTGACGCAGAAGAGCCTGCCCGAGATCGGCGAGTTGTTCGGCGGACGCGACCACACCACCGTGCTGCACGCCGTACGCAAGATCGCCGACGAGCGCAGCAAGGACGCCCAGCTCAATCACGAACTGCACGTTCTGGAACAGACCCTGAAGGGTTGAAAACCCGGCGCCGGGGATTTTGCGGGACGGGCCCGGCGGGCTGGCATACTGTGGTCTGCGCGCCGCGCGTTGCCGGGGGGCCAACGAAAGGCCGGCGGGGACCCGCAAACCCGCGCGGGACAAGGGTTTCCGGGCCACCGTCACATATTGGGGGATCGTGGCTTTTCATGCACAATATGCAGACGAGCCACACATCGTCCGGCTTTGCCGAGCCGCCCGTTTCGAGGTAAAATGCGACATTAACTCCTTGATTCCTAAGTGATTTTGGAGTTGTCCAGAACACCCGGCGGACGCTGACTATAAACGACGAAGGACATATTCAATGCAATTGGTCAAAACCTCGCGAGACAATCTGCTGCGTCCGCTGCAAATCGTGAGCGGCATCGTGGAGCGCCGCCACACCCTCCCGATCCTGGCCAACCTGCTGATCCGCAAGTCCGGCGCCAACGTCTCCTTCCTGTCCACCGATATCGAAATCCAGATCACCACGCACGCCGAATGCGGCGTCGGCAGCGACGACGTGGCCACCACCGTGGCCGCGCGCAAGCTGCTCGACATCCTGCGGGCGATGCCGGACGGCGATGTCGCGCTGTCGCTGTCGGACAAGCGGATGACGGTGCAATCGGGCAAGAGCCGTTTCGCGCTGCAGACGCTGGCCGCCGAGGAATTCCCGACGGTCGCCGAGGCCACCGAATTCAACGCCAGCGTCACGCTGCCGCAGAAGACCTTCAAGCATCTGCTGGCGATGGTGCATTTCGCGATGGCCCAGCAGGACATCCGCTACTACCTGAACGGCATGCTGCTGGTAGTCGACGGCAAGAAGCTGATGGCGGTCGCCACCGACGGCCACCGCCTCGCCTACTGCGCGGTCGAGCTCGAACAGGAAGCCGCGGGCGCCGGCGCCCGCCAGGAAGTCATCATCCCGCGCAAGACCATCCTGGAACTGCAACGCCTGCTCGAGGACAACGACGATCCGGTGCAGGTGCAACTGGCCGCGAACCAGATCAAGTTCACCTTCGCCAACGTCGAGCTGATCTCGAAGCTGGTCGAAGGCAAGTTCCCCGATTTCCAGCGCGTGATTCCGAAGGGCTACAAGAACGCCTTCGCGATCGATCGCATCAAGCTGCAGCAGGCGCTGCAACGCACCGCGATCCTGACCACCGACAAGTTCAAGGGCGTGCGCTGCATTCTCGATACGCACACCCTGAAAATCAGCTCGACCAACGCCGACCAGGAAGAGGCGCAGGAAGAGCTCGAACTCGACTATTCGGGCGATGCGCTCGATATCGGCTTCAACGTGACCTATCTGCTCGACGTGCTGGGCAACCTCAAGAGCGAGCAGGTCCAGGTCAGCCTCGGCGACTCGAATTCGAGCGCGCTGATCACCGTGCCGGAAGACGACAACTTCAAGTACGTCGTCATGCCGATGCGCATCTGATGTTCCGGTAAAGGATCGCAAGATACGCAGAATCCGGAGCATCGAACGGCAGGCTACGGCGCTCGCAACGGGCAAACAACCGGCGCGACCGACCCGCAGTAGCAGGGGCAGGATCATGGCGATCCGCCCCTTTGCCGTTTTTATGTAACCGCCATGCGGAGGGCCGATGGCCGCGTCGTGACCCGGCGCGCCGCGCTCCCCGCATTTGCCGTGAGTAGGAAAACATGACCCAACAGCAGAACCCGCAACAGGAAAACAGCTACGGCGCCTCCTCGATCCAGATCCTGGAAGGCCTGGAGGCGGTACGCAAGCGGCCGGGCATGTATATCGGCGACACCTCGGATGGCACCGGCCTGCATCACCTCGTGTTCGAGGTGCTGGACAACTCCATCGACGAGGCGCTGGCCGGCTACTGCACGGAAATCCAGGTCACGATCCATACCGACAACTCGATCTCGATCATCGACAACGGCCGTGGCATTCCGCACGGCATCAAGTTCGACGACAAGCACGAGCCCCGGCGCAGCGCCGCGGAAATCGCGATGACCGAGCTGCACGCCGGCGGCAAGTTCAACCAGAACAGCTACAAGGTCTCGGGCGGCCTGCACGGCGTCGGTGTGTCATGCGTCAACGCGCTGTCCAAATGGCTGCGCCTGACGGTGCGCCGCGACGGCCAGGCGCATTTCATCGAGTTCGCCCAGGGCGCGGTGCAGAACCGCATCCTGGAGACGGTCAACGGCCCGGACGGACAGCCGGTCGAAGTCTCGCCGATGAAGGTGCTCGGTCCGACCGACAAGCGCGGTACCGAAGTCCACTTCCTCGCCGACGAGGAAATCTTCACGAACGTCGAATTCCATTACGAGATCCTGTCCAAGCGCATCCGCGAACTGTCGTTCCTCAATAACGGCGTGCATATTCGCCTGACCGATCAGCGCACCGGCAAGGAAGAGGATTTCGCCTTCTCCGGCGGCGTCAAGGGTTTCGTCGAATACATCAATCGCGCCAAGTCGGTGCTGCATCCGAATATCTTCTACGCCAATGCGGAGAAGGAAGGCATTACCGTCGAAGTGGCGATGCAGTGGAATGACGGCTTCAACGAGCAGGTGCTCTGCTTCACCAACAATATCCCGCAGCGCGATGGCGGTACCCACCTGACCGGCCTGCGCGCGGCGATGACGCGCGTCATCAACAAGTACATCGAAGAAAACGAGATCGCCAAGAAGGCCAAGGTCGAGACCACCGGCGACGACATGCGCGAAGGCCTGTCCTGCGTGCTGTCGGTCAAGGTGCCCGAGCCCAAGTTCAGCTCGCAGACCAAGGACAAGCTGGTGTCGTCGGAAGTGCGGCTGCCGGTCGAGGAACTGGTATCGAAGGCGCTGGGCGACTTCCTGCTGGAAACGCCGAACGACGCCAAGATCATCTGCGGCAAGATCGTCGACGCCGCCCGCGCGCGTGAAGCCGCGCGCAAGGCCCGTGAAATGACCCGCCGCAAGGGCGCGTTCGACGGCATGGGCCTGCCCGGCAAGCTCGCCGACTGCCAGGAACGGGATCCGGCGCTGTCCGAACTGTTCCTGGTCGAGGGCGACTCCGCAGGCGGCTCCGCCAAGCAGGGCCGCGACCGCAAGTTCCAGGCGATCCTGCCGCTGAAAGGCAAGATCCTGAACGTCGAGCGCGCGCGCTTCGACAAGATGCTGTCGAGCCAGGAAGTGCTGACGCTGATCACCGCGCTGGGCACCGGCATCGGCAAGGACGACTACAACCTCGAGAAGCTGCGTTACCACCGCATCATCATCATGACCGATGCGGACGTCGACGGCTCGCACATCCGCACGCTGCTGCTGACGTTCTTCTACCGGCAGATGCCCGACATCATCGAGCGCGGCTATGTCTATATCGCGCAGCCCCCGCTGTACAAGGTCAAGCACGGCAAGGACGAGCGCTATATCAAGGACGACAACGAGCTGAACGCGTACATGCTGCGCCTGGCGATGGAGAAGGCCAGCCTGCTGCGCCCCGATGGCAGCGAGATCGCCGGCGACGCGCTGACCGAACTGGCGCGCCAGTACCAGCTCGCCGAGGCGGTGATCGGCCGCCTGTCGCGCGTGGTCGACAGCGACGCGCTGCGCGCGATCGCCGACGGCGTCGAACTGAACCTCGACTCGGCCGAAGCCGCCGAAGCCTCGGCCCGCGCGCTGAAGGCCAAGCTGTCGGAAATGCACGCCAAGCGCCTGAACGGCGCCGCGGTCAATGACGATGGCACCGCCGACGTCTACGCGCAGTTCGACGAGAAGAACGAGAAGCACCGCCTGATGGTGGCCCGCCGCCATCACGGCAACGTGCGGCTGTCGCACATCGATTCCGACTTCGTCCACGGCGCCGACTACGCCGCGCTGGCACTCGCCGCCAAGACCTTCCAGGGCCTGATCCCGGTCGGCACCAAGGTCCGCCGCGGCGAGGGCGAAAAGCTGCGCGAGCAGACCGTCAACGACTTCCACGGCGCGATGCAGTGGCTGCTGTCGGAAGCCGAACGCGGCGTGTCCCGTCAGCGCTACAAGGGTCTGGGCGAGATGAACCCTGAGCAGCTGTTCGAAACGACGCTGGATGTCACGCAGCGCCGCCTGCTGAAGGTGCAGATCGAGGACGCGATCGCCGCCGACCAGATCTTCACGACGCTGATGGGCGACGAGGTCGAGCCGCGCCGCAACTTCATCGAGTCGAATGCACTGGTGGCGCGCAATATCGATGTTTGATCGCGCGGCGCCGTAGCACGGCAGCCTGCTCCAACGAGGCGAGACGCCCGACCGCTCTGCGGCCGGGCGTTTTTTATGCTCGTTCGATCAATTCAAGACACCACCCGATACGTCGACTGCACCAGCCCCGAAGGAAAGCTGCGGCTCGATACCAGCGCAAGATCGATGTCGTGCGGCAGTTCGCCAAACAACGGCCTTCCCGCGCCGATCAGCACCGGCACCGTGGTGATCACCATGTCCGCGATCAGGCCTTCGCGCAGGAACGACTGCACCAGTTGACCGCCGTCGACATAGACGCGGCGCACGTTCTCGCGTGCCAGTGCCGCCATCGCGTCCTTCGGCGTTTGATCGGCGAAGCGGACCTTGCCCTTCAGCGCCTCGGGCACCGGCGTACCGGCCAGCTGTTTCGACAGCACCAGCACCGGCCGGTCGTAGGGCCACGGGTCGAAGGTCTGCACCTTTTCATAGCTGCCACGGCCCATCACGATCCAATCCTTGTCCGCGATGAAATCCGTGTAGCCATGGTCCTCGCTCGGATCGTCGCGCTGCAGAAGCCAGTCGATGTCCCCATCGCGGCGCGCGATAAAGCCATCGAGGCTGGTGGCGATGAAGACGTGTGCGGTGGTCATTGAATTGCCTCCATGTGTCGGGACTGTATTGTCCGCGAAGTCCGTTCGCCAAGGTGCCGCGCCCGCGCTTCCCGTACCAGCGCCTGCGGCGGCCTGCCGAGCGAGCGCAGGAAGGCGCGCCGCATCCGCTCCTCATCGCCGAATCCCGTTTGCGATGCGACTCTCCCGATCGACGTTTCGCCTGCCTCGATCAGCGCATGTGCCGCCTCGAGCCGGAGCTTCTCGATCGCCTTGGCGGGCGACATGCCCGTCTGCGCCTGGAATGCCCGGCTGAAATGCCGCTTGCTCCAGTGCACGTGCTCGGCCAGCTGTTCGACAGATAGCGGCTCGTGCAGATGCTCGCGCGCGAAGTCGAGGGCGAGCCGGACGCGGTCCGACTTCGGTTCGAGCGCGGACAGCGTGGAGAACTGCGACTGCCCGCCCGTGCGGCGATAGTGGACCACCATCATCCGCGAGATCGATTTGGCCAGCGCATCGCCGAGGTCGGCCATCACCAGGGCCAACGCCAGATCGATGCAGGCCGTCATGCCCGCCGAGGTCCAGACCGGTCCGTCGTTGACGAAGATCTTGTCCTCATCCACCTGTACCGCGGGAAAGCGCTGCTGCAGCTCGCGCGCGAGGGCCCAGTGCGTCGTCGCCCGGCGTCCGTCGAGCAGGCCCGCTTCGGCCACGATGAAGGCGCCGGTGCAGATGCTGGCGATGCGCCTGGCGCGCGGCGCCGCTCGCCGCAACTGCGCGATCAGTGCGGGCTCGGTGGGCGCCTGCGTCGTGGTGCCGGCAACCAGCAAGGTGTCGTAGCGCCGCCTGCCAATCGCTTGCGTCTCGATCTTGACGCGCGACG
The DNA here is from genome assembly GCF_021213615.1 of Cupriavidus sp. UGS-1. Classification (NCBI taxonomy): domain Bacteria; kingdom Pseudomonadati; phylum Pseudomonadota; class Betaproteobacteria; order Burkholderiales; family Burkholderiaceae; genus Cupriavidus; species Cupriavidus sp. UGS-1. Next base: position 37,724 of record NZ_JAJQJF010000017.1, read on the forward strand.
ATCCGGCCACCATGCCGCCGTCTGCGGATACCACCGCAATCTCGTAGCGCGGTTGCGGCGACAGCTCGTTCGCCAGCTCGAAGACCGTCAGCGCCGCCATGTCGAGGATCTGGAAGCCGGGATAGACGACCAGGGCAATGCGTGCGCTCATGATGTCCTCTTTGGAGGGTTCTGCCGATTCGATGCCGGCCATTGTAGCGGCCGGCCCGTCTTTCGTCGGCCCTCCGCCCATGCTCCCGATGTCCCTTATCGTGGGTTTTTGGTCATTTGAGCCACCACGGGCTTCGCCCAGAATGGCTCCTGACGGCATCGCACTCGACACGCCGACGGCACCGCAAGCTCTCGGGAATCCAGCGCGAGCCTGCCGCTCATCCATGACGAAACAGGACCTCGTATGCAACTCACCGACAACACGATCTTTATCACCGGCGGTACCTCGGGCATCGGCCGCGGCCTCGCCGAGGCGTTTCACAGGCTCGGCAACCAGGTCATCATCGGCGGCCGCCGCAAGCCTCTTCTCGACGAGGTGACCCAGGCAAACCCGGGCATGGCCGCGATCGAGCTCGATATCGCCGACGCCGGCAGTGTCGCCAAGGCGGCAACCGAACTGACCACGCGGTTTCCGAAGCTGAATGTGCTGATCAACAATGCCGGCATCATGCCCTTCGACCAGGCCGACGCGGCAATCGACGAAGCGACGATGCAGGCCACCGTGACCACCAACCTGCTCGGCCCGATCCGCATGACCTCGGCGCTGATCGAACACCTGAAGCGCCAGCCGCGCTCGGTGGTGATCCACAACACGTCGGTGCTGGCCTATGTGCCGCTCGCCAACACCGCGGTCTACTCGGCCACCAAGGCGGCGCTGCATTCGTACGCGCTGTCGCAGCGTTTCATGTTGCGCCACACCTCGGTGCGCGTGCAGGAAATCGCCCCGCCCTGGGTCAACACCGACCTGATCCACAAGAGCGACGACCCGCGCGCGATGCCGCTGGACGCCTTCATCGAACAGACCATGGCAGCGCTGGCCACCGATGCCGAGGAAGTGCTGGTCGAAGCGGCACGCCCGTTGCGCGACAACCCCGGCGCGGGCGAGCATGCCTTCGTCAATGGCTTCAACGAGAGCATCGCGGCCACGCCGATTCCCGTGGGTTGAGGTCGCGTGCCAGTTCGACGGCCGGGCTCCCCGGCCGTTCGACTATGGCGAAAACCGCTCCACCGCGTCGACGTTGGACGAATTCGCCCCGCCAATGGCCAACACGGTCCCATCGGAAAGCACCGTCGCCACCGGGGCGCGGCGCGCCACCGACATCGACGCCGCCACGGTCCAGACGTTGGTGTCCGGGTTATAGATCTCCGCGCTCGCCAGCGTCCCCGTGTTCGATCCACCGGCCACCAGGACACGGCCATCGGGCAGGAGCGCCATCGCGGGCAGTGTCCGCGCCGCATTCATGACGCTCGATGTCCAGGTCGAGGCAACAGGGTCGTAAAGCCAGCCCGTGTTACCCATGCCGGTCACGAGCACCTTGCCATTGCCCAGTAACTCGGATTGCGCGACGTTACTGCCCCCGCCCGGGTACGGCACCGGCGTGATCGTCCCACTATCGTCTACCGGAAAGAGCTCGGCGGTCACGTTGAAACCCATCGTGCCAATGCCACCGACCAGCAGGATTGCGGCGCCCCCGGGGAGCAGCGTCGCGGCATGCTGACCGCGGGGAGAGCCCAGGGCCGTCGTCATCGGCGTCCAGGCGTTGGTAGCCGGATCGTACCGCTCGGCCGTCGAACTCCGGCCGCTAGCGAGGTTGCCGCCGATGACCAGAACCTTGCCGTCAGGCAGCAGCGTTGCCGTGTGCCTGGAGCGGGCCTCCGACATGCTGCCGGTTGCCTGCCAGGTACCGGTGGCAGGATCGTAGACCTCCGCGGTAGCGCTGCCGCCTCCGGCAACCAAGACCTTGCCGTCATTGAGACGAGTCGCCGTGGCTTCGACCCGGGAAGTCGCCATGCTTGCCGTGGCCGCCCAGGCGTTCGTGGCCGGATCGTAGAGAAAAGCAGACGCGCTCGGTGCCGATGCCAGATAACCGCCTGCCACCAGAACCTTGCCGCTGTTCAACGTGGTTCCCGTCATGTAATGCATCGGGCCGGGCAGCGAGGCGACCTGCGCCCAGCTGCCGCGTCCGGTCACCGCAATGCGGACCTGGGCCGACGTACTGCCTGCCTTGTTCGTAGCGGTAACCGTGTAGACCTTCTGCAGTTGAATCGCCGTGGGCGTTCCCGCGATCACGCCGGTCTGGATGTTCAGGCTCAGGCCTGCGGGCAGCGCGGGGCTCACCGAAAAGCTGGCCGCGGCGCCGCCGGTCACGACCGGTGTGTTCGGAACGATCGCTTCGCCCGCGACGTACAGCACGGAAGGCTGGACGTAGGCCAGCCCAGTGGGCGCCACCACCGCGGCTTCCACCGCGATGCGCAGCGTGGTTGTTGTCTGCCCCGCCGCATTGCGGCCCGTCACGGTATAGGTGGCTTCGGCCGCGGCAACAGTTGGCGTGCCGCTGATCACGCCCGTCTGCGTATCGAATGCGAGGCCGGCCGGCAGCGCCGGCGTAATGGTGTACGCATCGATCGGTCCGCCACCGTTGCCGGGGCCGTTCGCGACAATCGGCTCGCCCACGGTATAGACGACCGCGGACTCGCGGTAAGCCAATTGGCTTGGGGCCACTGCCGCGTTGCGCACTTCAATCTGCACGCGGGTGGTCGCGCTGCCGGCGCCGTTTTCCGCCGTGACGACATGGACCGTCGACGGGACTACCGTCGTGGGCGTCCCCGAAATGACGCCGGTGACCGCATCGAGCAACAGGCCCGCGGGCAATGCCGGTGCGATGCTGTAGCGCTCCACCGCACCCCCGCTCGCGCTGGGACGATTTGGCACGATAGGCTTGCCGAGTTCGTAGACCACCGACGACATGCCGTAACTGAGGCCTGCCGGCGCCTGCAGCGTCGGGGTTGGCGAGGGCGCCTGCTTGTCGCCGTCATCGTCGCCGCCGCACGCGGATAGCAGTGACAGCAAGCACAGGCACATCAGCAGCAACAACCATTGGCCCGGCCGCTGCAGTTGGCGCCGCGGGCGAATTGCGGCATGGCGAAAGAGTGTTGTCATTTTTCCCGGTTCCAGTTCCGTTGATTTACGGCGCGCTCCCGAATGGCAACGGTATTACCTTGCATGCCGATACGCAGCCGTCGCGGCAATCGCATTCGATACGGGTCGAAAATGCAAAAACAACCCGGCAAATTGGCGATGGTTCGGGAATCGGCGAAATATACACCAGGTAATGCACGGGGTGATTAACGCCAAATGCCGCTGAATTTCCCATGGTTTGGCGAAGGATCTTTTTCCAGCGGCGCCAAATGGATTGTGGTGGAAGAGATGGAAAATCCAGTCCGCCGGCGCTATCAGGCGGCTGGCGCGTCGAGCAGGAATTCGCCAATCGCCAAGGACGTCGCTCCGCGCTTCGGCCGCCAATCGGTGAAATGGCCGCCCAGCGGCGCCCACCACGGCGCGGCATCGGCCAGCACCGGGCCGTAGTCCACCGCATCCGATTCCACCACGCCGCGCCGCGGATTCGACAGTACCCATCGCATCCCGGCCACCAGGCTGGATGCGACCTGCAGGCTGGTCGCCGAGTTGTACGGCGCCAGCGAGCGCGCCCGCTCGATGCTCAAGTGCGACCCGTACCAGATGCCACCGTGCCGGCCGCTGAGCAGCAGCACGCCGAGCTCGTCCTCCCCGCCGACGATCTCGTCGCGCAGGATGCGTTCGCCGCGTACGCGCGGCGCGGCGCGCTCGTCGAGCCATTGCATCGAGGCCAGCGTGGCGTCTGTCGGGCGATAGGCGTAGTAGACGGTGGGACGATACGGCGGCAGGCCGGCAGGTTCGTCGGCATCGTCGGTGAGATAGGCGGCGATCGAGATCGCTTCGTTGTGCGTGATCAGGTAGGCGTCGAACGGTCCGTGCGACGGCGACCATGAGCGCACCCGTGTCCGATGTCCGGGCCGATGGATCGCGATCGCGGCACCGCAACCATCGCTATGGCGGTAGCCGCCGGGAGGCAGCGCCGGTTCGTGCGTGCCCCAGCCGAGTTCGGCATCCTGCAGGCATTCGGTGATGAAGCCCTCGGCGGACCAGGTGTTGGCGAACTCGCCTTCGCGCGGGAAGCCGGGCGCTTGCTGGCTGTCGTATTCGCTGATCTGGATCACGCGTAGATCGAGGCGGCGTGCCAGCGCCGCCCAGTCCCCGCGATGCTGCGGCCCGGCCTGCTCGAGGCCGGCATGGCGGGCCAGCTCGATCAACGCGGCCTTGGCCAGCACCGAGACCATGCCCGGATTGGCGCCATGCGCGACCAGCGCCGTGGGCATCGTCTCGCGGCCGCGAGCGAACGCCAGCATTTGTTCGCGAAGCGCGTAGTTGCTCAGTTGCGCGGCGTTCGCATCGCCGGCATAGTCCCAGGGCTCGATGCCGGCATCGATATAGAAGGCACCGTGGGACTGGGCCAGGGCGATCAGATCGCGGCTGCAGACGGACGGCGCCACGCCAAGCAGAAAGGTCCCGTCACGCAACAGCGGAGCAAGGACCGACGCGAACGTGTCCGCGGTGATGCCAGCCTCCACCGCCTGCAGGCCGTGCGCCGCCACGAGATGACGACGGCAATCGTCGAACGAGCGATCCACTACGGTGATGGCGGCCCGTGGCCAGGTTCGCTGCAGCAGCGGCAGCACGGCCTGGCCGATACAGCCAAAGCCGACGATGACGATGTGGTCGATCACGTTGACCCCTTCTGTCCGGCAACGGCGATGCGGCCCGGTTCGCGTGTTGAACGGCGCGCCACAGCGGAGTGCCGCAGGCCATGGTATCCCCACGTGCCGCCCGCTGCCAACGGGTCTTCGCCGGCGCTGCATCGAGCGCCATTCCGACGGGTTATGCCCATATTCCCGGCACATCATTGTTGTCCTGCCGCAGCCCACGCAAGATAAGCCGCCGAGCGGTATCGCGCCGCTCGCACCATGCACACACGGCGGCGCTGCCACCTCACCGCGCCGCATCAGAAGAACGGAGACAGCATGCCAACCCGATCGCCAACGCTCGCGACCGCCATTCGACGCCATTGGCCTTGCTTTGCCGTCGCGCTGATCGTGGCGTCGCCAGCCGTATCCCAGGTGCGGGACGATCGCCCGACTTCCCCGGTTGCCGAGCATGAAGTCATGCAGGGCTTCCCGCCTTCTGCGGAGCGGCAGCTCAGCCGCGGCAGCGGTCTGCGCCCGCCGTATATGCGCTGGGCGTTTCGGCATGCGCGAGAAATGTCGGCGACCGCCGGCATTCGCCATGCCGATCGACCGCTGGCGCTGGATGGCCAGCCGGGCGCCGAGCTGGACGGCGCCACGTTCACGGTGGGAGACAAGACCATCTCGCTTGCCGACTACCTGCGCGACACGCATACCGACGGCTTTATCGTTCTGCACCAGGGCAGGATCGTCTACGAGCGCTACCTTGCCGGCTTCGGTCCGTACCAGCCGCACATCTGGGCGTCGATGACGAAATCGGTGACGGGGCTGCTGGCGGCCATGCTGATCGAACAGGGCAAGCTCGATCCGCAGGCCCGGCTCGCGCAGTACGTACCGGAGCTCGCCGGCAATCCGTTCGGCGAGGCGACGGTGCAGCAGAACCTCGACATGGAAGTGCCGGTCGGCTACCCCGAAGGGCTGCCGCCGGACCTGGGGCTGTTCGGCGCGGTCGGCATCGTGCCGCGCAAGCCCGATGCGCCCGATACCATCTACGACTTCCTCAAGGTCGTGCATGCGACTGGCCGTCCCGACAGCAGTGCGGATGGCGGCGTCTGGTACTACCAGAACGGTTCGCCGGAAGCGGTGGCATGGGCGCTGCGCCGGATTACCGGCAAGAGCTGGTCGCAGCTGGTCAGCGAGATGATCTGGTCGCGCTTTGCCGACGACGATGCCTATGTGCAGGTCGACCGCCTGACTACGGAAATGGCCAGCGGCGGCATGAACTCGACGCTGCGCGACGCCGCCCGCTTTGCCGAGGCGGTACGCCGCGCGGCGGCGGGCGATGGATCGGCTGGCATTTCACCGGCGGCAGTCCGGATCGCGCTGAAGCCGGCCACCAATCAGGCGCGCTTCGCACGCGGCAACATTACGCCCGGCCGCGACGGGTATGGCTATCGCCACTACTGGTTCCAGCGCAACGACGGCGACGGCAGCGTCGAGGCCAGCGGTCGCTTTGGGCAGAAGATCTATATCAATCCGGCCAAGGGGCTGACGGTGGTGAAGTTTTCCGCCAGCCCGGATGGCGCGGCGCGCGCGACCAGCGCCGCGGGCCTGCGCAAGCGCGACGATCCGGCACGCGTGCTCGAGTCATCCGAAGCCATGGTCGCGGCGGCACTGGCGATCCATCGCGCGGTCGGTCGGTAGATCGGTGGCGGCCACCCTCGCAACGCCGGCGGCTTAGCGAACCGGCGCCGGTTCCGCGGCCCCCCTCAGTATTTTCGCGACGGCCGCGAACTCCTCGTTGCCGTATCCCGCCTCTTCCGCGTCGCGCAGCAGCCGGGCGATCAGTGAGGGCAATTCGTTCCGCAGCCCCTTCTGCCGCATCGCCTGCTCGATGCGGCCGGTGGCATCGATCGAGATCGACAGCGGGCTTTGCGACACGGCGTAATCGCCGTTGTCGATGACATTGCCCTCATGACGCAGGAATGCGCCGAACGAGGGCGACATCGCTTCGACAATGCCGCCGTACACGCCGACATCCAGGCCTTCGGCCTGCGCCAGCGCGGCGCCCTGAAAGAAGCCCATCGACGCGCCATAGACGTACGACAGCGTCGCCAGGTCCATGGTGGCCGCGGCGGCCACGTCCTCGCCGCGATAGACCACATTGCCGCCCAGCACGGCGAGCAGTTCGCGCGCCAGCGCATGGTCCTCGCCGCTGCCCGACACCAGCACGGTGGTGTCCGGCTGTCCCATTTGCTCGGGGGCGACCTGAAGCGCGCCGTCGAGATAGCCGGCGCCGATCCGGGCGGCCAACGCGGCCATGTCGCGTGCGTCCTGCGGGCTGCCGGTGGTCAATTGCAGCAGCAGCTTGCCATTGAGTGCAGACTTCACCGCGACGTCCGACAGGATGTCACGGGTCGCGCGATAGTCGTGCACGCAGATGACGACGGCCTCGGCGTCGGCCATCGCCGCCGCGGCGGTGGCGGCGACGATGGCGCCACGGCTCGCCAGTGGTTCGGCTTTCGATCGCGTGCGGTTCCACACGCGCACCTGCATGCCTGCCTCGATGAACAGCCGGGCCAGCCTCGCCCCCATTTGTCCGAGACCGATTACTGCTACCGTTTTCATGTTTGCTCCCGCAGATGACAAGGTGCAGCCAGTATGGGAATGTACGGTTTATATGGTCAAGTACGCACCAAAATGACAGGTACTACCTTCTGGTAAGTAACAGCGATTCGCCGCGGCAAGGAACATCGAATCCATGAAACGCAGCCAACCCTATAACTGCGGCATCGGGCCCGCGTTCGAAGTGATCGGCGGCAAGTGGAAGGCGCTGATCCTGTATGAGCTGCATGCCAAACCGTTGCGGACCGGCGAACTTCGCCGGCTGCTCGATGGCATCACCGAGAAGATGCTGATCCAGCAATTACGCGAGATGGAGGCAGATGGCATCGTGCGCCGCGAGGTGTTTCACGAGGTGCCGCCGCGTGTGGAATACTCGCTGACGCCGGCCGGTCGGGAATTGAATCGCGCCCTGGGGCCGGTGGCCGAGTGGGGGCAGAAATACGCGGCGGCCAGATCAGGAAATAGCGGAAAATCATCGTGACCATCAGGACGCCATCCAACTCGGAATTCGGGGCCATGACCGATGTGTGGGAAGCTTCAGTGCGGGCGACCCATCATTTCCTCACCGACGCCGATATCGATGAATTGCGGCCGCTCGTTCTCAACGAATATCTTGCATTGGTCGATTCAAGGGTATGCAGCTGCGACAACGGCGAAATACAGGGCTTTGTCGGCGTTGCACACGGAAAGATCGAGATGCTGTTCGTCGCGCCCCAGTGGCAAGGGCACGGCATCGGCAAGGCGCTGCTGCAATACGCCGTGACGAGAATGGGAGCCACGCTGGTGGACGTCAACGAGCAGAATCCAGCCGCGACCGGTTTCTATCGGCGAATGGGTTTCAGCGTCTTCGACCGGTCGCCGCTCGATGGACAGGGCCGGCCGTTCCCGCTACTCCATATGCGGCTGGCAACGCCAGCGCAACGGTAGCGACCCGCTCGCCGAAGCGGAAACGCTCTGACCGAAAGAGGATGCGATGGCCGGACAACGCGAATGGACCGGGGCCGAGATGGTCCAGCAATTGCGCACGCTTGGTATCGCGCCGGGCGCGGCGCTGCTGGTCCATTGTTCGTTTCGTCATGTCCGGCCGGTCGAAGGCGGACCGCCAGGCCTGATCGAAGCACTGCGCGCCGCGATCGGCTCCACTGGCACGCTGGTGATGCCTTCCTGGACCGAGGATGACGATGTCCCGTTCGATCCGGCGACGACACCGGCCTCGCGGGACCTCGGCATCGTCGCCGACACCTTCTGGCGCCAGCCGGGTGTCATCCGCAGCGAGCATCCGTTCGCCTTCGCAGCGGCGGGACCACAGGCGCGCCGAATCACCGCGGATGCCTTGCCGTTGCCGCCCCACATCGCAGCCAGTCCGGCCGGCCGTGTGCACGAGCTCGATGGACAGGTGCTGCTGCTCGGCGTGGGCCACGACGCCAACACCACGATTCATCTGGCCGAACTGATGGGCGGCGTGCCTTACGGCGTGCCGCATCACTGCACGGTGCTGCGGGACGGCCAGCCGGTCCGGATCGACTATCTCGAGAACGATCACTGCTGCGAGCGCTTCGATCTGGCGGATGGATGGCTCAAGGAAAAAGGCCTTCAGCGTGAAGGCCCCGTCGGCAATGCCAGCGCCCGCCTGATGCGGGCGCGGGACGTCGTCGATATCGTGCTACAGCAATTGGCTCGCGATCCGCTGATCTTCCTGCATCCGCCCGAGACCGGCTGCGAGGAATGCGACGCCGCACGGCGATCGATCAGGACAGCGTAGCGCGCCTGTGCGTTCAGCCTCCAATGCCGAGCAGTTCCACCTCGAAGTTCAGCGTCGCATTCGGCGGAATCGTCCCCGGCACGCCGCGCGATCCATACGCGGTGCTGCCCGGGCAAACCAGCTTGGCCTTGCCGCCGACCTGCATCTTTTGCACGCCCTCGGTCCAGCACGGGATCACGCGATTGAGCGGGAACGAGATCGGCTGTCCGCGCTTGTACGAGCTGTCGAACTCGGTGCCGTCGGTCAGCGTGCCGCGGTAGTGCACCTTGACGGTATCGGTAGCCTTGGGCGATGCGCCGTTGCCCTTGGTCAGGTGCTGGATCGAGACGCCCGAGGGCAGGGTCTGGGCCGGTTCGGCGGCATGGGCGGAAAGGGCCAGCGCGCCGATGGAAACCAGCGAAGCAAGGGAAGCGAGCAGCGGGAGTCGGGTCATTGCGGTCATCCGTCGAGTCAAGGAAAGGCACAAGGATAAACCGATTGAAGACCGGGACGGTCCGCAGCGCCCGTGCCGCGCCTCACCGCAAGCAACGCCAGCGACCACCGACAGACCGCCCGCCTTCACCCGCTCCCCCTGAAACCGCTGATCAAAGCGCCCGCAGCCGCTCGCGCAACTGGTACTTCATCACCTTGCCCGTCGGCGTGCGCGGCATCGCTTCGACGACGCGGACCTGTCGCGGCACCTTGTACTTCGCCAGCCGCTCGGCACAGAAGGCCTGGATGTCCTCGACGTCGACGCTGGCATCGGCCCTGGCCACCACCACGGCCGCCACGCTCTCGCCCCACTCGGGATGCGGCATGCCGACCACCGCCACTTCCGAGATCGCCGGATGGCCGGCCAGCACGTCTTCCACCTCCTTGGAATAGACGTTCTCGCCGCCGGTGACGATCATGTCCTTGACGCGGTCGACGATGAACAGATAGCCGTCCTCGTCGATCCGCACCAGGTCGCCGGTGCGATACCAGCCCTCGTGAAACGCCGCGGCAGTCGCGGCGGGATCGCGGTAGTAGCCCAGCATCATCGACTGGCAACGCATCCAGATTTCGCCAACCTCGCCGGGACCGGCTTGGTGCCGATCGTCGCGCATGACCTTGATGGTGCAGCCGCTGACCGCATGGCGACCGATCGAACCGGCCTTGACCACCTGCTCCTCGGGCAGCAGTGCGGTTCCGGTGGGACCGGTCTCGGTCATGCCGAACACCTGATAGAAGCGCTCGGAGCGGTAGCGTTCGGCCAGCATGCGCGCGGTGCCCGAATCGATCGGACCGCCACCGTACAGCCACGCGCGCACGCTCGACAGATCGTAACTGGCAAAATCCGGCGCCATCTTCATCGCCATCAGGTAGGCGATCGGCGCGCCGAAGAACAGCGTGCAGCGTTCCTGCTGCACGGTCTCGAGAAACCTCACAGGGTGATATTCCGGCAGCAGCACCGCGGTGGCGCCGACAAACAGGCTGCCGACCAGCAGATTGTTCAGCGGGAAGCTGTGCCAGATCGGCATTGCCAGCAGCACGCGATCGGACGGCCCAAGGCCGTAGACCAGGCTCGAGCCGGTGCCGGCGAGAATCACGTTCGCATGCGAGTGCATGCAGCCCTTGGGCTTGCCGGTCGTGCCGGAGGTGTACAGCAGCTCGGCCAGATCGTCGTCGTCGACATCGACCGGCCGATAGTCATGCTGCTCTCCCTCCGGGGCGATCGGCGGGAGTCCCGCCTGCTCGTTGCCGACGGCGGACAACGCAAACGCCGGCGGCGCACCATCGAGCTGGCGATGCAGGTCCGCGTCGACCAGCCACAGCCGGCTTTCGCTGTGCGCGAGGATATAGGCGGTCTCGGGCGCGGCGAGCTTGTGATTGACCGGTACGGCGACGCCACCGATATCGAGGATCGCATAGTAGGCGATCACCCATGCGGCCGAATTGCGTCCCTGCAGCGCGACCTTGTCGCCCTTGCCGATGCCTTGCGCCTGCAGCCACGCGGCGGTGTGTTTGACGCGACGTCGCAGCTCCTCGTAACGGATACGCTGCGCGCCATCGACGATGGCGATATCCGAGCTGCGCTGCCGGGCGACGCTGTCGAGCGCCTCATTGATCGTCCACATGGTGTCTCCTCCTTGGCCGGTTTTCTGGTTGGCCGTTTGCCTGTCGTCGTCTACTGCATGCCTTGCCACTTCCTCCCCGGTGAATCCATTCGGCCCGACGCGATCATGCGTTCGGACGCGCGCTTCCCATCGCCAGCGCATCGGCTGCGGCGGCGATGTCGATGCCGGCGGCCGTCGAGGCCATCATCGGTACCATCGCCGGCACCAGTCCATCGGCGCAGAACAGCTCGGCTGCGGCGAGCCCAGACGCATCGCGCTTGACGCGCAGACGCCATTGCGCCGCCTCGGCCAGCAGCACGGCCTGGTAGGTGCGCGCCATGCCCCATGCCAGGCGCCTGCCTTGCTGTTCGTCCGGGGCGTTGATCATCGGAATCAGCGTGTCGAGCGCGTTCTCGATCCGCTGGCGCAGACCGCGCGTCGCGTCGAGCGACAGCCCGCGCAGCCGCCGCACCACGTCCTCGATCCAGGCCTCGCCATGTTCGGAAGCGCGCAGCGCGCGCAACACGTCGTGCGCCAGTACAGAAGTCGTGCCTTCCCAGATGCAATGCACATGCAGGTTGCGGAAGAGCCGCGGCAGACCGGTGTCCTCGATGTAGCCGGCGCCGCCGAAGCTCTCGAGCAGCTCGCTGCCGGCCCAGACCGCCTGGCGCGCGCAGGCCAGCTTGGTCAGCGGCGCCATCAGGCGCGACAGCGTGCCGTCGGCGCCGTGTTCGGCCGCACCGATCAGCGCCGCGGTCTGGAAATTGAGCGCAAGCATCGCCTCGTATTCGGCGGCGATGCGCGCCAGCCACGCGCGATGCATCGGCTGCTGCGCCAGCGGCTTGCCGAAGACTTCGCGCTTGCTCGCGTAGTCCCGCGCGAGGTCCAGCAGGTGGCCGACACCGGCCGGGCCGCCCCACGAGGCCCACAGCCGCGCGATATTGAGCAGGCCCGCCATCTTGCCCACGCCCTGCCCGATCTCGCCGACCGGTACCGCGATGGCGTCCTTCAGGTCCAGCTCGGCGGTCGGCAGCGCGCGCGTGCCCAGTTTGTCCTTCAGCCGCCGGACCTCGATACCGTTCCAGCTGCCGTCCGGACGGCGCAACTCGATCAGGAACAGCGACAGGCCACGGCTGCCGGGCTGCGCGCCCTCGGGCCGCGCCAGCGCCAGCGCCATCTGCCCGGTGGTGGCGGACGTGAACCACTTGGTGCCGTTCAGCAACCACGTGCCGTCGCTCGATCGGCGCGCCGTGGTCGAACTGCGACCCACGTCCGAGCCGCCCTCCTTCTCCGTCATCCATTGTCCCGACGTCCACCCGTTGTGCCGGGCGGTCAGCTTCGGCACATAGCGCTGCCCCAGCTTCGGATCGTGCTGCAGCAGCAACCGCGCGGCGCCGTCGGTCATCACCAGCGGGCAGTCGGCCACCGCGCAGGCGGGGTCGTACAGATTGACCAGCCCGGCCTGCACCACGCGCGAATGCTCGCCGTAGGGCGTTTCGTACGGCAGCGCCACCAGGCCTTCCTCCTGGCCGATCTGCACCAGCCGCAGCCAGGCCGGATCGACACGCAGTTCGTCGACACGCCGGCCCCAGGGGTCGTAGGGCACATGCTGCGGCGGATTGCGTTCGGCCTGATCGGCAAGCGGCAGCAGTTCGGCGACCGCGCGCTCGCCAAGGCGGTCGAGCGAGGGGCTGGCCTCGGCGAACACCTCCGCCGGGAGCAGCCGCTCGAGCGTCAGCCGCAGCGTCGGATCGGTACGAAAGCGATTGCCGGGTTTCGGCGCGGCCTGATGGAAGTCACTCATTGCCGTCTTCTCCTTGACGGGTTGGCAGCGCTCGGCTGCGGTCCAAGGGATTGCACGCAGAACGCGACCAGGCTGGCCACCAGATCGGCGTCCTCTTCGTCCGGATGCGGCGCGCTGAGCGGTCCAACCAGCGTTTCGGCGATGGCGCCGACGATCGCGGTGCCGACCAGATGGGGGTGCTGCGGCGCAATCTCGCCCGCCTCGATGCCCTGCTGGACCAGCCTGGCGAAGATTGCCCGATAGGGCTCTCGAAACTGCATCCGCGCCACATCGATCGGCGGATCGACCGGCTCGGCCAGCAGCGCCCAGGCCAGCTGGCGCCCGCGCAGGGCGCGCCGCGCGAACGTCTCGACCACCCGGGCCAGCCGCTCGCGCACGGTGCCGTCGGTGTCGAACGCGGCGGCGCAGGCGTCGATCTCGGTCTGCGCCGCGCGCTTGAACACCTCGTTGAACAGATCGGCCTTGGTTGCGAAGTAGCGGTAGATCAGGCCGGCCGAGATCTCGACCTCGGCGGCGATCGCGGGAATGTTGGCGGCGGCGTAGCCGCCACGTGCCACGAGCTTGAGCGCGGCCTTGATGATCCGCTCGCGGGTTTCCGCCAGGCGAGCTTCGACTTTGGGGGTTCGACGGTAGGGCATGAAAGAAGTATCTATGCTTTCATTTCTTCGTGCAAGGTTGAGTTTCTGGTTGTAGACTCGGAAAAAATTCGACGGAAAGGAGACGCGCAATGGATCGGCTGCCACTTCGCCCCTATGCGTTCGGTTGGTTCCAGGTCGAGGACGGCGATGCGCTCAAGCGCGGCGATGTGCGTCCGGTGCGGGCCTTCGGGCAGGAATTCGTGCTGTGGCGGGATCACGATGGCACGGCACACCTGATGGACGCCTACTGCCGCCACCTCGGCGCGCATCTCGGCCATGGGGGCCGCGTCGTCGGCAACGAGATCCAGTGCCCGTTCCACGGCTGGCGCTACGACGGACAGGGCGAATGCACGCGCATTCCGTACAGCCCGGACGCCTCGCTGCAATCGCGCGGCATGCGCCGCTGGCCGACCGTCGAATGCAATGGCCTGATCCTGGCCTGGTGGCATCCGCTGGACCGGCCGCCGAGCTACGAATTCCCGCGGCTGCCGGAATACGGCGACGGCGAATGGTCGCGCTATCACCGCCATGCCTGGCAGGTGCAAACGGTCTGGCAGGAGATCCAGGAGAACATCGTCGACAGCACGCATTTCCACTATCTGCACGGGGTGGAGAGCCTGGCGGTGGTCGACCGCTTCGAGCCGCGCGGACCGGTGCTGGACGTCAATATCGTCCACCAGTTCAAGACGCCGCGCGGCGTGCAGCGAGGCTACATCCAGACCACGCTGTATGGGCCTTATCTGGCCACGGTGCGCTTTCGGATCGGCGATCTGGCCGAGATCCTGTTCGTCGACGCGATCACGCCGCGCGAGGCCAACGAGGTGGAATTGCGCTTCAGCCTGATGGCCCGGCTGGCGGGGATCGAGGCGCCGGACATGAGCCTGGAGCTGGTCAACGAGGCGATCCGGCAGGTCAGCCAGGACGTGCCGATCTGGAACCACAAGGCGCACCGCCCTCGTCCCAGCCTCGCGCGCGGCGATGGGCCGGTAATGAAATTCCGCGAGTGGGCGCGCCAGTTTGCCGTCGAAACCATGCCGATCCGGGAGGTGGCCTGTGGCGTCGCAGAATAATCAGGACCCGCACTGCGTATTCGCCTACGTCGGCAACAGCATCCTGCCATCGACGCTGGCCCGCGGGCCGTGGAGCCCCGATGCACAGCACGGCGGCGCACCGGCCGGGCTGCTGGCCGCGATCGCCGAACGGGCGATGGCCGGCGAGCCGGGATGGTCGATGGTGCGGCTGACGCTGGAATTGCTGCGGCCGGTACCGATCGCACCGCTGCAGGTCACGCACGAGATCCAGCCGGGCGGCTCGGTGCGGCGCGTGGCCTTGAGCCTGATGCATCAGGACAAGCCGGTCGTGCGCGGCGTCGCGGTGTTCATGCGCGAGCGGGCGGTGGACCTGCTTCCCCCCGCTGGCGCGTGCCCGCTGCCGCTGCCGGACCAATGCAGCGAACCGATCCGCATTCCGGGCATGGCCGAGCAGACCTCGTTTCACTACACGGCGATGGAGAGCCGCGTCGCGGCCGGCAGCGTCGCCGAGCCCGGCCCCGCGGCCGCGTGGTTCCGCCTGGCGGTGCCGCTGATCGACGGCTGGCCCACGCCGGCGAGCGCCGGCGCGGTCGCGGCCGCCGACTTCGGCAACGGCATCAGCTGGGCGCTGCCGCTCGATCGCTTCGTGTTCGCGAACGCGGACCTGACGGTCTCGCTGCACCGCCAGCCGCGCGGCGAATGGGTCGGCGTGGACGCCGTCACGGTGGCCCAGCCCAGCGGCATCGGGCTGACTGCCTCGACGCTGTACGACGAGGCCGGTGCGATCGGCGTGGCGCAACAGAGCCTGGTGATCAAGGCGCGATAGAAGGTCGTCGGTGAAGCGCCAGCGCTACACTGAGCGCTTCTCCACGACCGATGCGCGCCCATGCAGATACGCACCTTCCGCGAGTCCGATGAAACCGACGTGGTATCCCTGTGGAAGCACTGTGGGCTGACGCGTCCCTGGAACGATCCGCACCGCGACATCGCGCGCAAGCTCGCCGAACAGCCGGAGCTGTTCCTCGTCGGCGAGGTCGACCGCAGACTGATGGCCACCGCCATGGTCGGCTATGACGGCCATCGCGGCTGGATCTATTACCTCGCCGTCCATGGCGATTTCCAGGGGCGCGGCCATGGCCGTCAGTTGATGGCCGAGGCCGAAAGACTGCTGCGCGAACGCGGCTGTCCGAAATTGAACTTGCTGGTCCGCACGGACAACGAAGGCGTGCTCGCCTTCTATCGCGAACTGGGCTATACCATCGATGCCACCGTCAGCCTCGGCAAGCGGCTGATCCCGGACAACTGAGCCCGGATCGCTCAACGCCCGTCCTTGGCCATCCGGCCCGACACGCCGCGCCCGGCTTGTTCGGTTGACGCTGGTGCCCGCACGAGCGCGCAATGGGCGACGTGCCCGGCGGTTCCCGACTCGATCGAAGAGGCAGACAGATGAGCAATATCGGATTCATCGGCCTGGGCGTGATGGGCGCCCCGATGGCACGGCATCTACTCGAAGGCGGACACACGCTGTACGTCCATAGCCGCAGCGGCGCGCCGCAGGGACTGCGCGATGCCGGTGCGCAATCGTGCGCGAACGCGGCCGAGGTGGCGCGGCAGGCGGACGTCATCATCCTGATGCTGCCCGACACGCCCGACGTCGAGCGCGTGCTGTTCGGCGACAACGGCGTCGCGGCGGGGCTGACCAGCGGCAAGGTCGTGGTCGACATGAGCTCGATCTCGCCGATCGAGACGCGCCAGTTTGCCGGCCGCATCGAAGCGCTCGGCTGCGACTATGTCGATGCGCCGGTATCGGGCGGCGAGGTTGGCGCCAAGGCCGGCACGCTGTCGATCATGGCGGGCGGCAAGCAGGCCGCGTTCGATCGCGTACTGCCGCTGCTGCAGCTGATGGGCAAGAACATCACGCTGGTCGGCGGCGTCGGTGACGGGCAGATCGCCAAGGTCGCGAACCAGGTCATCGTCGCGCTGACGATCGAGGCGGTGGGCGAAGCGCTGGTACTGGCCGCGAAGGCGGGCGCCGACCCGGCCCGCGTGCGGCAGGCGCTGATGGGCGGCTTTGCCAGCTCGCGCATTCTCGAAGTGCACGGCGAACGGATGATCCGCCGCACCTTCGACCCAGGCTTTCGGATCGCGCTGCATCAGAAGGACCTGAACCTGGCGCTGTCGGCGGCTCGCACGCTTGGCCTGAGCCTGCCCGGCACCGCGTCGTGCCAGCAGTTGTTCAATGTCTGCGAAGCGCTGGGCGGCGAGGGCTGGGACCACTCCGGGCTGGTCCGTGCGCTGGAGCACATGGCCGACTTCGCGATCGGCGATACGCCAGCCTCCTGAAGCAGCGATCGCAAAAGGCGCGCCGCCGCCAGGGCCCGATGCAATCGGGCCAAACCCCAGTCTACCCAACCTGGCCAGACCCCGGCCAAACCCGCATGCACGGCACCGCACCAGCACGGTGAATTTCTCGGGAATTACCCTTGTTTGCGTTCCAATACATCATGCCATGATGTATTGTTCGTAGCCATCGACGGTTCCGCACCGTCGCGAGGGCGCTGGTCCCGGTCTGTCATCCGGACGTCCGCCAGCCCCGACCAGCAGCCGCCCTTGCCAGGACGAGGGTCGCCTGCCGTCGCCGTGCCGGCATTGCATGCCCGTGCGCCGCGACATTCCCGAGTGCCATCCCGACAAGCCTGCGCCCAGACAGGCGGGGATGGCTGTTCCGTTCACCGTTTCGAATCCTGCGGGCGCCATCATGCGAATACGCAAACAAACCGATTTCTTTTCCGGACTGATGTTCATCGCCGTCGGCCTCGGCTTTTCGCTGGTTGCGCGCGGCTACACCATGGGCACCGCGGCACGCATGGGACCCGGCTACTTTCCGTTCTGGCTCGGCATCGTGCTGGCGCTGCTTGGCGCGGTGGTGGCGATCGGCGCGATGTCGCCGACGGGCGAATCCGACCGGCTCGCACGCTGGGACCTGCGCACCGTGCTGTGGGTGCTCGGATCGGTGGTGCTGTTTGGCCTGGTGCTGAAGCCGCTCGGCATGGTGCTGTCGGTGATCCTGCTGGTGCTGATCGCGTCGATGGCGAGCCACGAATTCACCTGGCGCGGCGCGCTGCTCAATGCCGCGGTGCTGGTGGTCATCAGCCTGGTTGCCTTCGTCTACGGCATCAATCTGCAAATGCCGGTGTGGCCGGCTTTCCTGTCGGCTTGAGGAGGGCCACGCAATGGAATTGCTCAACCATCTGGCGCTGGGATTCTCGACCGCGCTGTCGCTGCAGAACCTGGCCTATGCGCTGCTCGGCTGCGTGCTGGGGACGCTGATCGGCGTGCTGCCCGGCCTGGGACCGCTGGCGACCATCGCGATGCTGCTGCCGATCACCTACACGCTGCCTCCGGTCGCGGCGCTGATCATGCTGGCAGGCATCTATTACGGCGCGCAGTACGGCGGCTCGACCACCGCAATTCTCGTCAATCTGCCCGGAGAATCGTCGTCGGTGGTGACCACGCTGGACGGCTACCAGATGGCCCGCAAGGGCCGCGCCGGGGTCGCGCTGGCGACGGCCGGCCTGGGCTCGTTCTTTGCCGGCAGCGTCGCCACGCTGATCCTGGCCGCGTTCGCGACGCCGCTGTCGGAACTGGCATTCAAGTTCGGGCCGGCCGAGTATTTCTCGTTGATGGTGCTGGGCCTGATCGGCGCCGTGGTGCTGGCATCCGGCTCGCTGGTCAAGGCCGTCGCGATGATCGTGCTGGGCCTGCTGATCGGCCTGATCGGCACCGACGTCAATTCGGGCGTGGCGCGCTTCTCGTTCGACGTGCCGGAGCTGACCGACGGTATCAATATCACCGGGCTGGCGATGGGCCTGTTCGGCTTTGCCGAGATCATCGTCAATCTGGAGCAGAGGGAATCGCGCGAGACCTTCACCGATCGCGTGACCAACCTGTTCCCGACGAAGGAGGACTTCAAGCGCATGATCCCGGCCGTGCTGCGCGGTACCGCGCTCGGCTCGGCGCTCGGCGTGCTGCCGGGCGGCGGCGCGTCGCTGTCGTCGTTCGCGGCCTACTCGCTGGAAAAGAAGACGTCGAAGCATCCGCACGAATTCGGCAAGGGCGCGATCGAAGGCGTGGCCGGACCCGAGTCGGCCAACAACGCCGCGGCGCAGACCTCGTTCATTCCGCTGCTGACGCTTGGCATCCCGTCCAACGCGGTAATGGCGCTGATGGTCGGCGCGATGACGATCCACAATATCCAGCCCGGTCCGCAGGTGATGACCAGCAACCCCTCGCTGTTCTGGGGGCTGATCGCTTCGATGTGGATCGGCAATCTGACGCTGGTGATCCTGAACCTGCCGCTGATCGGGATCTGGGTCAAGCTGCTGAAGGTGCCGTACCGCTTCCTGTACCCGGCGATCCTGACGTTCTGCTGCATCGGCGTCTATTCGGTCAACAACACCGTGTTCGACGTGTTCGTCGCGGCGGCCTGCGGGATGATCGGCTATATCTTCATGAAGCTGCGCTGCGAGCCCGCGCCGCTGCTGCTCGGCTTCGTGCTGGGGCCGATGATGGAGGAGAACTTCCGCCGCACGCTGCTGCTGTCGCGCGGCGACTTCCATGTGTTCATCGAGCGGCCGCTGTCGTTGGGGCTGCTGGTCGCGGCCGCCGCGCTGGTGGCGGTGGTCGCGCTGCCGGCGGTCAAGGCCAAGCGCGAGGAGGCGTTCCAGGAGGAATAGCGAGGCCGCAGTGTCCCCTCTCCCCATCCCTCTCCCACGGGCGGGAGAGGGAGCCGCCTGTCGCAATGGGGGCGACTACGCAGACGACTACGCAGGCGACTACGCGCCCGTCCACACGCGGCCGAGAAAGTCCCGGATCAGCGGGCATACCTGCGCGAAATGCGTCTCCAGCAGCCAGTGGCCGCCGTCGGTCATATGCAGTTCCGCCCGCGGCAGATCGCGCAGATAGGCACGGCCGGCGGCCGCCGGCATATAGCCGTCATGGGGGCCCCACAGGATCAGCGTGGGCGGCTGGTGTTCGCGCAGATAGGCCTGATAGCGCGGGAACCAGTCGAGATTCGCCTTCAGCCCTTCCATCAGCCGCACGGCGAGCTCGCGCCGAACCGGCGTGTCCATCAGGCGCCAGTGCAGTGTCCATAGATCGGGCGACAGGCGCGGCACGTGTTCCAGGCGAATTTCGCCGATGAACTCGTCGCGAAAGCCGTGTTCGCTGGCAGCCGCCTCCAGCGGCGCGCGGTTGGCCGGCGACGGGTCGGCCCAATAGCGCTGGATGGTCTCGTACTTGGGGCCCAACTGGTCCTCGTAGATGTCGCCGTTCTGGACGATCAGCGCGGCGATCCGCTCGGGCGCCCGGATGGCGAGGCGTAGCCCGATCTGCGATCCGTAGTCATGCAGATACAGCGCATACCGCCGCAGCCCGAGGGCGTCGGCGAATCGCTCGAGAAAGGCCGCATAGGCATCGAAGTCGTAGCCGAATGCGCCGAAGTCCGGCGTATCGCTGTAGCCGAATCCCGGAAAATCCGGCGCCACGGCGTGCCAGCGATCGGCCAGCGCGGGCAGCAAACGGCGGTACTGGTAGGACGAGCAGGGGTAGCCGTGCGGCAGCAGCACTGCGGGCGCGTCCCGCCGACCGGCCTCGCGGTAGAAGATGCGCATGCCGTCAAGGTCCAGCGTCCGGTGCGTCACGGCATCCTGCCGCTCGGCGATTTCCGTCGCCGAAGCGGTCGAAACCGCGGGCATATCGTGCGGATCGTTCATCGTCGCTCCTCCGAAAAAAAGATTCGGACGACGATGCAAGTTGCATTCCGACGCCGGACGCCGCGCGCTCCCCTGCCGTTCGCTGCTCCGCCCCCGCACCCTGCCATCGCGATTGTGCAAAGCGCGCAGTTTTTGCGTGGCCCCTGCGGCCCCTGAGCCCGCCCCTGAGCCGCCACGAGTCAAATGCAAAAGCCCCGGCCCGTTCCCGGAAACGTTGGAGCGCCGCGCTCCTAACATGCCCTGCGTTGTACACCACACGGGCAGCTTGCGCGGACCCGGCCACCACCATCGCAATGTCGCGCCCCGGCACCGGAGGTGGTGGCCGGTTTTTTTGGGGCCCTCAAACCCACCCCGCCCGATGCAGCTTGCGCCAGAGCGCCGTGCAGGCCAGCGCGGTGCCGGCGATCACGGCCGGATAGGCGAAGGGCAGCTTCAGCTCCGGCATATATTCGAAGTTCATGCCGTACAGGCTGAACACCACGGTCGGGATCGCGAGAATGGCGCCCCAGCCTGCCAGCCGCTTGACCACCTCGTTCTGGCCCACCGTCACCAGCGCCAGATTGACCTGCACCGCGGTCGTCAGCATTTCGCGCACGACGTCGAGCGTTCGCAGCAGCCGGCTGGCGTGGTCCTCGACGTCGCGGAAATAGGCCCGCAGGTCCCTGGGCACCAGTTCCTCGTGCAAGCGAATCAATTGCCCGCACATCTCCTCGATGGGATAGACCGCATTGCGCAGGCGCAGCACCTGACGCTTGATGTGGTACAGCCGTTCGATCGCGGTGCGGTCGAACTGGTCGCGGAACAGTCCCTGCTCCAGTTCCTCGAAGGCGTCCTCGAGCCGGTTGACGATCGGCATGTAGTGATCGACCACGAAATCCATCAGCGCGTACAGCACGTAACCAGGCCCATTGGCCAGCGCGTGCGGCTCGTGCTCGCAGCGCTCGCGCACGGGGGCGTACGTGCTGCTGGCCCCATGGCGGACCGACACCACGTAATTGGGGCCGACGAACAGATGGGTCTCGCCGATCTCGACGCTGTCGCCCACCAGCTGCGCGGTATTGAGCACGATGAAGACGCTGTCGCCATAGGCCTCCAGCTTGGGACGCTGATGGGCGTTCAGCGCGTCCTCGACTGCCAGATCGTGCAGGCCGAATTCGAGCTGCGCCTGCCGCAGCAGCGCCAGGTCCGGTTCGTACAGGCCCAGCCAGACGAATGTGCCCGGCGTCTTCAGTATCTCGCTGATGTCCTCCAATGGGACCTCGCCAAGCCGCTTGCCGCCGCGGTAGGCCACGCAATTGACGATCGCACCCATGAATGCTCCTCGGTCAGGATGCGCAATCGTAACAAGCGGCGGTGCGGTGGAGAGCGAAGGTCGATATCGCGGCCAGCCCCGCCGAGGCCCGCACCCTCGCTGCCAACCGTCGCGCCGTGCAGGTCACCTGAACGACAATTGTTACAGTTCGCCGGGAAGAGGCAGTTAGAATGCGATATTTCCACGCTTACCCGGCTATGTCCCAGAAGAAATCGCCACACTTCGAGCTGCGTAGTGGCAACGTCGACGCCCTCCTTCTTGCGCTCCATACCGCGGATACCTCGGCGCTGCGAGACGATCTGCTGTCGCGCTTCGAAGCAACCCCCGATTTCTTCTCGAACGACGTCATCGCGCTGGACCTGCGCTCGCTGGAAGACGGCCAGCGGCCGGAACTGGGCGCCGTGATCGACACGCTGTCCACGCTGAAGGCCCGCGCGATCGGCGTGGTGGCGCGCCAGGAGCAGCACGACTGGGCCCAGGCCTGCGGGCTGCCGATGCTGGACAGCCAGAGCCGCCGCGGCAACGGGCGTGCCGGCGCCGCGCGCGACGCCGAGGCGGCCGCTGCGGCCAGCGAAGCCCCTGCGCCCGCTGCTGCTCCTGCCCCCGCCGCGGCTCCGGCACCCGAACCGCCGCGCGCCGCCACGACGATGCTGATCGACAGGCCGCTACGCTCGGGACAGCAGATCTACGCGCACGGCGACGTGGTGATCATGGACGTGGTCAGCTTCGGTGCGGAAGTCATCGCCGAAGGCAATATCCATATTTACGCCCCGCTGCGCGGCCGTGCGCTGGCGGGCGTCAAGGGCAATCCGGACGCGCGCATCTTCTGCACCTGCCTGGAACCCGAACTGATTTCGATCGCCGGCATCTACCGGACCGCCGAACAGACCCTGCCGCCCGACGTGCTGGGCAAACCCGCGCAGGTCCGGCTCGCCGACGAAACCCTGATTCTCGAGCCGCTTCGCATGAAGTGAGTCCGGCCGAGTCCCGCAACATCGCAGCGCAAGCTTCAACCCTATTACTGGACCAAGAGCCATGGCAAAAATCATCGTTGTGACCTCCGGCAAGGGAGGCGTCGGCAAGACCACCACCAGCGCGAGCTTCGCCGCCGGGCTGGCCCTGCGCGGCCACAAGACCGCCGTGATCGACTTCGACGTCGGCCTGCGCAATCTCGACCTGATCATGGGTTGCGAGCGCCGGGTGGTCTACGACCTGATCAATGTGGTGCAGGGCGAGGCCAATCTGCACCAGGCGCTGATCAAGGACAAGAAGTGCGAGAACCTGTTCATCCTGCCGGCCTCGCAGACCCGCGACAAGGAAGCGCTGACGCATGAAGGCGTCGAGAAGGTGATCAAGGACCTGATCGCCATGGACTTCGAATACATCGTCTGCGATTCGCCGGCCGGCATCGAAACCGGCGCGCTGATGGCGATGTATTTTGCCGACGAGGCGTTGATCGTCACCAATCCGGAAGTCTCGTCGGTGCGCGACTCGGACCGCATCCTCGGCATCCTGTCGTCCAAGACCAAGCGCGCCAGCGAAGGCGAGCCGATCAAGGAACATCTGCTGATCACGCGCTACAACCCGAAGCGCGTGCACGGCGGCGAGATGCTGTCGCTGACCGACATCCAGGAAATCCTGCGTATCAAGCTGATCGGCGTGATTCCCGAATCCGAGGCCGTGCTGCACGCCTCGAACCAGGGCACGCCGGCCATCCATCTGGAGGGCACGGACGTGGCCGACGCCTACGGCGACGTGGTGGACCGCTTCCTCGGCAAGGAAAAGCCGATGCGCTTCGTCGATTATCAGAAGCCGGGCCTGCTGTCGCGCCTGTTCGGCAACAAGTAAGGAGGGCTCATCCCCATGTCGATCCTGTCCTTCCTGCTCGGGGAGAAAAAGAAATCCGCGTCGGTCGCCAAGGAGCGGCTGCAGATCATCCTCGCCCATGAACGCACCGGCCATTCCGCGCCGGCCGATTATCTGCCGGCACTACAGCGCGAGCTGGTTGCCGTGATCTCGAAATACGTGAAGATCGGCGATCAGGACCTGCGGGTCAGTCTTGAGCGCCAGGACAACCTCGAGGTGCTCGAGGTCAAGATCGAGATCCCGCAGAGCTGATCGTCACCGGCCGGCCGCCCGGTCCGGCCGCTCCCCCCTTTGGCGGGGTGTCCCGACGCGGACGCCCTCGCCCGCCCCGCCCTTCCCCTTTTCTGTTTCCGCACGCCGTCGCGGGCCCGACTTTGCACGCCGCAATGCACCATTGCGGCTAACTGTCGCGGCCGGACAACGAATTTGCACCAGCGGCGTCCATTCCGCGCCGCTCCGGCAAGGATTGGTGTCGGAACGGGTTACGTTTTGATAAATTTTCGCGGCGTCTACCGACAACGTAGAGCCAATAAATGCCGCCGCGATCCGGCGACAGAACCACAAGACAGAAAAGGAGCACCATGAAGAAATCGGCCTTGACTCTCGCACTCGGCGCCCTGTTCGCCGGCAGCGCCTACGCGCAATCCTCCGTCACGCTGTACGGCATCGTCGACCAGAGCATTCGCTACACCACCAACGCCAACGCCAACGATGACGGCCTGGTCGAACTGACCAACGGCGCCATCACCAACAGCCGCTGGGGCATCAAGGGCAGCGAAGCCCTGGGCAACAACCTGAAGGCCATCTTCCAGCTGGAAAACGGCTTCGATCCGGACACCGGCCGCGGCAACCAGGCCACCGGCACGCTGTTCGGCCGTCAGGCTTACGTGGGTCTGTCGGGCGACTTCGGCACGATCAAGCTGGGCCGTCAGTACACCGAGGGCTTCAACCTGTTCGGTGACTACGATCCGCTGACGATCGGCAACTACAACAACAACGCCTGGCCGTTCTTCCTGACCCAACTGCGCCGCGACAACGTCATCAGCTATGACGGCAAGTTCGGCGGCCTGAACGTCGGCGCCAGCTATGGCTTCGGCGAGCAAGCCGGCAGCGTGCGTACCAACCAGTACTGGGGTGCCCGTGCGTCGTACGCCTTCGGCCCGTTCGGCATCGGCGGCGTGTACCAGGAAATCCGCGACATCAACGAGAACAAGCAGCAGATGTGGGGCGTGGCCGGTAAGTACACCATCGGCGCGGCCAAGCTGTTCGTCGGTTACATCGGCGGCAAGGATCACACCGGCGTCATCGACAACGGCTTCCTGAATCCGGATCAAGCCACCACTGGCAACCCGATCCCTGCGGGCGGCAACCACGCTGCCAATCCGCGCAAGGACAAGATCGGCTATGTGGGCGCCAGCTACCAGCTGACCCCGGCCCTGGCCCTGACCGGCGCGTTCTACTACGACGACATCGACAACAAGGACGGTGTTGCCGGCAACGATGGCAAGCGCTACACCGGCGTGCTGCTGGCCGAGTACGCGCTGTCCAAGCGTACCCAGGTCTACGGTACGGTCGACTACAACAAGGTCAAGGACGGTGCTCGCACCGAACTGCCGGGCAAGAGCAACCAGACCGGCGTGGCCGTGGGTATCCGCCACATCTTCTGATCGGCATCGTTTCTTACCGATCTGCAGGCAAGAAAGCACCTTCGGGTGCTTTTTTGCTTTGGGGCAGTACCAGGCGCCAGATCGCCACGCCATGCTCGTTGCCCAATGTCAGCTTGCCGCGGTGGCATCGCATCACGCGGCGCAGGAACATACCGGCCGGCGCACTGCGTGACAGCGCCGCGGCGACCGCATGTGGCGACGCGGCCGCGGTGGCTATCTCCACGCAGCAAACCCGGCGCGAAATGCCCATCCGCAGGTGCACGGCCGCACCGGGCGAGGCATCCAGAATCGCACGGGCCAGCAGGCGGGTGACCGCCATCTCGAGCATGCGGACATCGCCCTCCACCCATGCGACGGCCGGCAGGGCCTGGCAGTGCAGGATCACGCCCGTCTCGTCGGCCGCGCTCCATGCCGCATCGACGCATCCGGCGACCAATGCAGCCAGATCGACCGGCTCGCGGCGATACGAATGAGCGGCTTCTTCGATCAGGCTGCCCAGTTCGTCGACCCGGTTCAGCGCCTCGCGCGCGTGCGCGACGACCCGCGCCGTAAACGCAGGCCCGGCCAGTGCACCGGCGCGATACAGGCCGGCCAGCGCCAGCATGTCGGTGGGCGGAACGCGCAGGTCATGCGCCAAGCCATGGACCACCGCGCGCCATACCGGATCGCCGCGCCGCGCCGCGCTGCGGGCCCAGCGGCGGCGCCATGCCGCCAGACGGGCAAATCGATCCCTCATGCTGACGAGAAAACTCATGGCAGGCTCACCACCTCGAGCCGATAACCGTGGGTATAGACGGGAATCAGCCGGAAACCTCGATCCGCGCGCAGGCCCAGCTTGCTGCGTACGCGGGACATATGCGTATCGATGGTGCGCGACAGCGGCGAGATCTCCCTGCCCCAGACCGCGGCGACGATATAGTTGCGCGCGACGATGCGGCCCTCGTTGCGAAACAGCAGCAGGGCCAGGTCAAATTCCTTCGGCGTCAGCTCGACCGGGCAGCCGTTCAGCGTGACGGTACGGGCGGCGCTGTCGAACACGTAGCCGCCCAGGCTGACGCGCGCGTCGGTACCGCCGCGGCGGCTGTCGGTACGGCGCAGCAGGGACTGGATGCGCGCGGTCAGCTCGCCCGGCCGGATCGGCTTGACCATGTAGTCGTCGGCCCCCGCGCACAGGCCGCTGACCACATCTTCCTCGGCGCCGCGGCAGGTCAGGAACATCACCGGCACGCGCCGATCCAGGTTGGTACGAGTCCAGTGCAGAACTTCCTTGCCGCTCATGTCCGGCATCTGCCAGTCGAGCAGCAACAGATCGAAACTCTCATTGCGCAAGCGCAGCAGCAACTGCCGGCTCTGTCCGAAGCTGACGCAGCAGTGGCCGGCCTCGGTCACGATTTGCTGGATCCACGCAGCTTGCGCGGGTTCGTCTTCGAGCGATGCGATCTTCATGCGCAACTCCGTTCACGGTAGTGAGCGATCGAACTCCGGTCTGCCTGCGACCGGCCCCTTGCCATCGAGCATCGAACCATCCCGCATTTAAGCCTGCGCGTGACCGTTTACAAATAGGAATTGCCTCAATTTGAGGTTTCAACAAATTCTCACTTTCGGCATGCCGATGTCTGAACGTACGATGCCTGCGCGGATCGACATTGCCGCGCCAATGCCAGCGGCGATCGACGCGAAGGCCCATGCCAACGCTCTCACGATCCGCGGCCGGTGACAGCCCCGCCGGCGCACTCCCTTGTCGCGCGTCGGGACACCCGCCCCCCGCGCAATCGAAAATCGACACGCGAGGAGAGCAGACGCCATGAGAATCGCTGCGCTGCAAGACGATCCCACGCAAGCCGTGGTGCTTGAGCAAACGCTCAGCCTGCAAGGCCATCGATGCATTCGCTTCCGGGAAGGACGGACCCTGATGATGGCGTTGCGCCAGGAAGCATTCGACATGCTGCTGTTGGATTGGGAAGTGCCGGGCATCGCTGCCCAGGACGTGCTGCTGTGGGTGCGCCGTACTATAGGCAGCCGCTTGCCCGTGATGCTGCTCGGCGATGCCGCCGAGGAGTGCCAGCTGTGCCACGGCCTCGCGCAGGGCGCGGATGCGTTCATCACCAAACCGGTGCGGCGAGCCGAACTGGCCGCCCGCATTCACGCACTGGCGCGGCGCATGCTCGATACGGGCGAGGGCTGCTTCGATCTGTCGGTCGGTGCCTATCGTTTTTCGACCACTGACCGGCGCGCGTATCTGACCGGCACGCCGGTCATGCTGTCGCCGAAGGAGTTCGATCTCGCCATTCTGCTGTTCCGTCATCTCGGCCAGCTGGTGTTGCGCCAGACCATGATCGACGAGGTCTGGCATCGCGCGCTGCCGGCCGGTTCGCGCACGCTTGACAGCCATCTGTCACGCGTGCGGACCAAGCTGGCCCTGTGGCCGCACAACGGCGTGCGGCTGACGACGGTGTATTCGGCCGGCTGCCGCCTCGATGTGGTCGACCCCATCTAAGGAGCGAACCATGGCCTCCCTCGCCAGAAGACTGCTCGCGGAAGCGGTCGGCACCTTCGGATTGATCTTTGCCGGTTGCGGCGTGGTAGTGCTGGCCGGCTGCAAGCCGGATACCGCCGCGGACCTGCTGTGCATCGCGCTGGCCTTCGGGCTCGCGGCCTATGCAATGGGGCGGGCGGTCGGACCGATCTCCGGTGCGCATCTGAATCCCGCCATCAGCCTGGCCCTGGCCGCGGCACGGCGCTTTCCCTGGCGAGAGGTGATTCCCTACGGCATCGCGCAGCTGGTTGGTGCGGTGGCCGCGGCGACCTTGCTGATGCTGGCGGCGCAGGGCCGCCCGGATTTCGCCCTGTCGTCCGAGCGCTTCGCCGCGAACGGCTACGGTCTGCATTCGCCGTCGGGCTACGACATGCCGAGCGCATTGGCGATCGAATTCGCGGCGACCGCGATGCTGGCGCTGGTGACCGCCAGCGTCACGCGCCGTTGCCGCCTGATCGCGGCGGGTCCCGTGGTACTTGGGCTCGCGCTGACGATGGCCCACCTGCTTGCCTTGCCGGTGACCCACGCCGCGCTCAACCCTGCGCGCGCCACCGGCCAGGCGCTGTTCGTTCAGGGCTGGGCGATCGCGCAGCTTTGGCTGTTCTGGCTGGCGCCCGTGGCGGGCGGACTGATGGGCGGGCTGGTCGCGTTCTGCCTGCTCGACGAGGATGGCTTGCTGACCGAGCCTGACGAGCTGACGGCGCTGGCCCACTGGGCCGCTGCCGACGCGGCCGACCCCGGCTGCGATCCCCCGCCGCCCGCGTGAGCGGCGTGCGCGGTGGCGGTGCGGATGACTGCGGAGGCCCGGTCTTGCGCCGGCTCAGTCCGCCTTGATGCCGGCTTCCTTGACGATGCGACCGTTGTCGTCGTACTCGGCACGGATAGCGGCGGCAAACTGCGCCGCGCTGCCGCCGGTCGGCACCTCACCGCCCTTGAGCAGGCGTTCGCGGACTTCCGGCGCGGCCAGCGCCTTGTTCAGTTCGGCATTCAGACGCGTGACGATCGCGGCCGGCGTCTTGCCCGGCGCGAACACGCCGAAGGTCGACGTCAGATTGGCCTTCGGATAACCGAGTTCGGCAAAGGTTGGCACCTCGGCCAGCGCGTCGATGCGCTTCGGCGCGCCGACCGCCAGCGCACGCAGGCGTCCGGCCTGCATCTGCTGCGTCAGCGCCGGGCTGGCATTGGTGCTCATCACTTCGAACTGGCCGCCTAGCGCGTCGTTCATCTGCTGGCCGGCGCCCTTGTACGGAATCAGCGTCAGGTCCGCTCGCGATTTGGCCTTGACCTGCTCGAGCACGACATGGCCGACCGTGCCGAGGCCCGAGGTCGCCCACCGGACCGAACCCGGCTTGGCTTTGGCCTGCGCGACCAGATCCTGGAAGGTCTTGCCGGCAAAGCTCGAGGTGGCGACCACGATCACCGGCGAATACATCACGCTCATCACCGGGGCGATATCGCGCTGCGGGTCGTAGTGGACCTTGCCGACGTGGGGGTTCAAGGTCAGCGGGCTCGTCGACGAAAAGCCGATCGTGTATCCGTCGGGCGCGGCCTTGGCCACCGCGTCCATGCCGATGCTGCCGCCGGCGCCCGCCTTGTTCTCGACCACCACCGAGGTCCCCATCTGATCGGAAAGGCGCTCGGCGAGCGCGCGCGCGACCGTATCGCTGATGCCGCCGGTCGGATAGGCAACGATCAGTCGGATCGGGCGCGACGGATAGTTGTCGGCGGCGAACGCCGGCGCGCTGGCGACGACGGCAAACGACGTGGCGGCGGCAAGGGCGGAGAGTCCGGGCAGGCGGAAGGCAAGAGACATGGCGCAGGCAGCAGAGATGGGTAGGAAGTGATGGCCGTGAGTTGACGGTAGAAGCCGGCATGACGCATGCGCAAGGCAGGCAGAAGGCGGGCAGTTCGCTGCCAGGCCGGCGACGGGCGCTATCTTAGCCCAACGCTCCGGGCCGCCAATGGGGCACCCAGGAGACGAACAACTCGTTGGCCCGATCGTACAGGCGCCAGACGGTGCCGCACTCACGGCACTCGAAGGTCAACATGCTGAACGGCACACCGGCCGCGCTCTGGCTGACCAGCGGCGCCGTGTGTTTCAACGCCAGCCGTTCGTGCGGTTCGCGCCGGCGCATGTCGGCGGCCAGCGCGAGACAGTGGGCGCAGGCATCGGGTACGCCGGGCGCGGGCGATGCATCGCGGGAGCGGGACGGGGCTTCGTGGGCGGACACGGCGGCAGGCGGGGCGGCAAACGCCCCGCGATGGAAACGGCAACGCCGCCATGATGCCGCAAATCCCACCTCTGCTGATGGGCGCCATGGTGCCCGGCGGTGCGCGATGGTGCGCGATAGTGCGTGGTGAGTGCCGATGCAAGTCCCGCACGGCAATTCGACAAGTGGCGGCGTGCCGCTTCAAGCGGAATCTGCAGATTGCCGAAAGTTCTTTTTTGACGAGTTCGTCACACTCGCGCCATGCGTTCGTTGCATGGCAACGGCACGACGGCCTGTACGGCGGTGCCCGGCCGTGCCTTCCTGCCCGTCGTCCGCCTGCCATCGATCATGCGCGCTCCCCTGACCATCCACCAGTTCGCCAGCATTCAGGACATCCGGCTGGCCGTACAGCGCCGTCCGGGCGACCTTTTGCAGCAACTGCATGGCGACGGCACCCATCACATCGTTCAGCTAGGCGTGAACCGCTATCGCTTCCAGCTGAGCAAATGCCCATCTGGACGATGGGAAGGCACACTGGTGGAAGTGCCGTTCCGCCACATGACATGGCGGCAGCAATGGCTCGCCATCGTGCGCACTTTGTGCCGGCTGCTGCCGTGCGGGTCCGTCAGGAACGCCCGCATCCGGCATACCGTCGGGCATTTCACGCAGGCGGAAGGGCGAGTTCAACTCATTCCCGAGCAGGGCTTTCTGCCCCGCGACCAGCGGCTCGGCTGGTTGTATCAACTCTGTCGGCGATTTCACGCCTCTGTGGACGCCAACATCGATCTGCCCGCCAGCCTCGATTTCCGCGATGCGGTCGTGTCCGACGACGACCTGAAGCTGGTGGAGGAGCAACTGCGCGCCCTGCCCGAGACGCTGCCACGCGATCGGCTCGAACTGATCCTCGAGCCGCTTTGCTCGCTCGCCGTGCCCCCCGACACGCCGGCGCGAGTCCGGCGCGACGACATGGTGGCATTGCTTTGCGACCTGTTTGCCAAGACACACGACTTCGACATGGCGACGGGCAGGCGAATCGTGCAACTGACCGGCCGGCTGCCCGTCGGTCCGGCATTCCGGCAGTGGCTGGAAAACGGCGCTACGCGGCTGGCAGATGGCCTTGCCGCCGCGGTCAACCCCTGTGCGATGGCCCGAAAGACCGAGCCACTTCCAGGAGCGGATGCAAACACCGTCAATGGCTTCCAGCTGATCAGCCGGCACCTGAAGGATCTCGCCGCCGTCCTGCCGGTCCTGTCACCACCGGCGGCGGCCGCGATGCTGCAATCGATGGCCGACATTGCCGCCCTTCCCAACGGCGACCGCGCGAGTCGGATCGAGCTGCGAACCATCGTCGCGCGCGCGCATGCGTTGACCGCGGAACGCCATCAGGCCGGAGCCGAAGTGGCGAACGCGCCGCGCAAGCCGGCGCGCGTCTGGGGCAAGCGAGCCGATATGGCGATAACGGCATATCAGTAAGATTCTTCCCCGTCACCCTGTGACGCGTCGCGATCCTTTGCTAATCTGGAATGGCGTACCGCCGACCTGACCGGCGGACCGCCCGCCACCGCGGATGCCGGCGGGAGCCGCAGTCCTTCCCGACTCGACCAGGAGTGGATGATGAAAACTGCACGACAGGTCCTTGCGTCCAAGCCGACGCAAGCCATCTACAGCATCCAGCCGGGCGCGACGGTGTATGCCGCGCTCCAGTTGATGGCGGAAAAGAGCATCGGCGCGCTGCTGGTGATGGAGCACGGCAAGATCGTCGGCATCCTGAGCGAACGCGACTACGCACGCAAGGTCATCCTGATGCAGCGAACGTCCCGCGAAACCTTCGTGCGGGACATCATGACCACCGCGGTGGTCTATGTCCGGGCCGACCAGACCACCGACGAATGCATGGCGCTGATGACGCAACACCGCTTGCGCCACCTGCCGGTGATGGAAGGGGACGAGCTGATCGGCATGCTGTCGATCGGCGACCTGGTCAAGGACATCATCTCCGAACAACGCTTCATCATCGAGCAGCTGGAGCAGTACATCGCAGGCAGCCGCTGACGTCCGGAGGGCAGCGCCCCCGGCGGCGGCATATTCGGTAAACGCATATAATTTTGCGTTTACTGAATAACAGATGAAGCCGGTCCAGCAGGGCTGGCTTCGGCCGCCCTCCCGGCCGCTCTCTCCGGCCACCCGCCGCCGCCGCTCCGATGTCCCGCCCCGCCGTATCCGACCGCCCTACCCCCGCTTCCGCTTCCGCCTCTTCTTCGATTGCCCCGTCGGACACCGCGGTCCCCGCGCCGGCGCAGCCCATTGCCGCCGCCACGGAACACCGCGCGATCATGCGCGTGATCGGCGGCATCGTGCTGTGCATTCTGCTTGCCGCGCTCGATCAGACCGTGGTGATACCGGCCGTGCCGGCGATCGCGCAGGATCTCGACGGCTTCGGCCATCTGTCCTGGATCGTCACGGCCTATCTGATTACCTCGACCGTGACCACGCCGCTCTACGGCAAGCTGTCGGACTCGTTCGGCCGGCGGCGGCTGCTGATGGTCGCGATCGCGCTGTTCGTGCTGGCCTCGCTGGCCTGCGCCATAGCCGGTTCGCTGCAGCAGCTGATCCTGTTTCGCGCGCTGCAAGGCATCGGCGGCGGTGGCCTGATGTCGCTGGCGCAGGCGGCCATCGCCGACGTGGTGTCACCGCGCCAGCGCGGCCGCTATCAGGGCTACCTGGCGGCGGTATGGGCGGTAGCGTCGGTGGCCGGACCGCTGGTCGGCGGCTGGGTGTCCGACCATCTGTCGTGGCGCTGGCTGTTCTGGAT
This sequence comes from Cupriavidus sp. UGS-1, assembly GCF_021213615.1. Taxonomy (NCBI): domain Bacteria; kingdom Pseudomonadati; phylum Pseudomonadota; class Betaproteobacteria; order Burkholderiales; family Burkholderiaceae; genus Cupriavidus; species Cupriavidus sp. UGS-1. The sequence goes on from NZ_JAJQJF010000017.1 coordinate 70,606, forward strand.
CAATCTGCCGCTTGGCCTGCTGGCGATGTGGTTGTGCCATCGCGGCTTGCGCGCCCTGCCCGCCCCAAGCGGCAAGGCGCGCGTCGACTGGGGCGGTGCGCTGCTGCTGACAGTGGCGATCGTGTCCTTCCTGCTGGCGATGAGCTGGGGCGGCGAGCGATACGACTGGCTGTCCGCGCCGATGGCCGGACTGGCGGCGCTCACCGGCCTCAGCGTGCTGGCGCTGGTCTGGCAGGAACGGCGCGCCAGCGATCCGATGCTGCCGCCGCGCCTGTTCGCCAACCGCAGTTATGTGCTGGGCGTCGGTGCCTCCGCGTTGGCGGCTTCCGCGCTGTTTCTGTGCGTGTTCGCGCTGCCGCTGCATTTCCAGCTGGTGCGCGGCGCCGACGCCGCGATGTCAGGCATGCTGGTGGTGCCCTTCCTGCTGTCCACCGTCGCCGGCAACTTCGTGGTCGCGATGCTGGCGCCGCGGCTCGGCCGGCTGCGCGGGCTGCTGACGATCGGCTTTGCCGCCGCCGCTCTCGGCCTGGCGGCGCTGTCGACCGCGACGCCGGCCACCTCGCTGGTGTGGCTGCTGGCCGCGATGATCGTGACTGGCGTGGGACTGGGCATTTGCATGGTCGGCACGTTGATGAACGTGCAGAACGCGCTCGAACGCCGCGACACCGGCGCCGGCACCGGCGCGCTGCTGGTGCTGCGCTCGCTGGGCAGCGCGCTCGGTGGCGCGATGGCCGGCACGCTGCTGACCCTGGCCTTCCGCGGCGCGCTGCACGCGGCCGGGCACGACAGCGCGAGCGCGCCGCTGGACCTCGGTGCCCTGCGCCACGGCAGCGAAGCGTTCGCGCAACTGACGCCGCAGGTGCAGCACCTGCTGGCGGGCGGCGTCGAGGCCGGCTTCCACTGGATCTTCGCGGCCGGCGCCGCGGCCGCGCTGCTCGCGCTGGGCCTGGTCCGGCGTACGCCCGACGTCGAGCTGCGCGGCGCCGTCTCGGATCACGTCAAGCCGCTGGCGATGGAATAACGGGGCCGCGGGCGCCGGCGTAGACTACGGGTCACCGTTTGCAGGAGATCGACGCCATGACCCGCTTCCCCTCCCCTTCGAGCCAGCCGCCGCGGCGCCGCCGCGCCGCCCTGCCCTTGGCCGTCGCGCTGGCGCTGTGCGCGCCCGCCGTGCATGCCGCCGGTGAACAAGGCGCGAACCGCCCTGCCGGCGCGGCCGCGACAATCTCTCAGGCATCGTCCGCCGCGCGCCCCGCCGCCGCGAACTGTCCCGCCACGCTGAACTTCCGCTTCCCGCGGCTGCAGGACGAGGCCGAACAGAACCTTTGCCAGTACGCGGGCAAGGTCGTGCTGGTCGTCAATACCGCCAGCTATTGCGGCTTCACGCCGCAGTACGAGGGCCTGGAGGCGCTCTACACCAAATACCGCGAGCGCGGCCTGGTGGTGCTGGGCTTCCCTTCGAACGACTTTTCGCAGGAACCGGGCTCGGAAAAGGAGATCGCCGACTTCTGCTTCAACACCTACGGCGTCAAGTTCCCGATGCTGGCCAAGACCCATGTACGCGGCGACCAGGCCAATCCGATGTATGCGCGGCTGGCCAGGGAAAGCGGCACCGCGCCCAAATGGAACTTCCACAAGTACCTGATCGACCGCGACGGGCGCGTCGTCGCCAGCTACCAGAGCTCGGTGAAGCCGTCGGACCGGCAACTGGTCTCGCGCATCGAGCAACTGCTGGCCGCACCGCCGCAGGCGAAACCGGCGGCGGCAAATTGATTCGGTAAATCACCGCATCACACCAACCAATCACACCAACAAGCAAGACGAGGAGAACGATGAAGCTGGTACGAATTGGCAGCGCCGGCGCCGAGCGGCCGGGACTGATCGATGCACAGGGCCGCGTGCGCGACTTGTCCGCCGTGATCGGCGATATCGACGCGCGCGCGCTGTCGCCGAGCGTCCTGGCCGAGCTGGCGGCGCTGGATCCCGCCACCCTGCCGCTCGCCGAAGCGGAGCGTTTCGGCATGCCATGGACTGGAATCGGCAAGATCGTCGCCATCGGGCTGAACTACGCGGACCACGCGGCCGAGGCAAACATGCCGATCCCGTCGGAGCCGATCGTGTTCCTGAAAGCGACCAGCTCGCTGAACGGCCCGAACGATCCCGTGATGTTGCCGCGCGATTCGGTCAAGAGCGACTGGGAGGTCGAACTCGGCGTGGTGATCGGCACGCGCGCGCAGGACGTGTCGCCGGCCGCCGCGCTCGATCACGTGGCGGGCTACTGCGTGGTCAACGATGTCTCCGAGCGCGAATTCCAGATCGAGCGCGGCGGCACCTGGGACAAGGGCAAGGGTTGCGACACCTTTTGCCCGGTCGGTCCGTGGCTGGTCACGCGCGACGAGGTGCCCGATCCGCAGGCGTTGTCGCTATGGCTGGACGTCAATGGCGAACGGATGCAAAGCGGCACCACCGCGACGATGGTGTTCGACGTCGCGACGCTGGTCAGCTACGTCAGCCGCTTCATGACGCTGCATCCCGGCGATCTGATCTGCACGGGCACGCCGCCGGGCGTCGGCATGGGCTTGAAGCCGCCGCGCTTTTTGCGGGCCGGCGACACGATGCGGCTCGGCATCGAGGGACTGGGCGAGCAGATGCAGCAGGTCCTGCCCTACACGCGCTCGGCGTGATGGCTTCGTCCGCGTCGTAACACAATGAAACATGAGGGGGCTCTGATCCCTTGAAGGCGATCGAGTTCCCCCGACCCTGCGCGCGTCAGGGTGGACCGTACCCCGTTAGCAACAGTTCTGAAAACAAATGCGTCGCAAAGGTCAAATCGCATAGGCACTCGTGATCCTAAGTGGAATACTGTCCTTCATGGACTAGCCAATACGAGTGCCTCATGTCTGAAGTTGATCCCCCCATTCTCGTGTCCCGCCTCGGAGCCGATCTCACTCCGGCCTATTGCGAGTTGTCCGATACCCTGGATAGCCGCACCGAACTCGAGGCGATTCGCCGCACCATCCACCAATACCCCGAACTCGGATTCGAAGAGCACCGCACCGCCGAACTGGTGGCGCAGCGGCTCGAGCGTTGGGGCTATGCGGTGACGCGCGGGGTCGGCGGCACGGGCGTGGTCGGCACGCTGCGCAACGGCGACAGCGGGCGCAGCGTCGGCATCCGCGCCGACATGGACGCGCTGCCGATCCTGGAATCGACCGGCCTGCCGTACGCCAGCGTCCATTGCGGCAAGATGCACGCGTGCGGCCACGACGGCCATACCGCGATCCTGCTTGGCGCCGCGCGCCAGCTGGCGCGGACCCGCAATTTCGACGGCACCGTCAATCTGATCTTCCAGCCCGCCGAGGAAATCGGCGCCGGCGCCAGCGGCGCGCAGCGGATGCTCGCCGACGGGCTGTTCGAACGCTTTCCCTGCGATGCGATCTTCGGCCTGCACAACCATCCGGGCGTGCCGGTGGGCACCTTCATGTTCCGCGCCGGCCCGATGATGGCGGCCTGCGATACGGTAACGATTACGATTCGCGGCAAGGGCGGCCATGCCGCGCGGCCGCATCAGTCGATCGATCCGATCCTGGTCGCCGGCAGCCTGGTGATGGCGCTGCAGACCATCGTGTCGCGCAATGTGGATCCGAACGAGACCGCGGTGGTGACGATCGGCTCGCTGCATGCGGGCCATGCGCCCAACGTGATTCCGGAAAGCGCCAAGCTTGAACTGAGCGTCCGCTCGTTCAGTCCCGAGGTGCGTACCACGCTGGAAACGCGCATCCGCCAGCTGGTGAGCTCGCACGTCGAGGGCTATGGCGCCGCGGTCGACATCGACTACCGCCCCGGCTATCCGGTGGTGGTCAACAGCGAAGCGGAAACCGAATTCGCGCGCCAGGTCGCCGAGGAGCTGGTCGGCCCGGACAAGGTCGTGGGCCAGATCCCGCTGATCGCCGGCAGCGAGGACTTCGCCTATTTCCTGCAACAGCGTCCCGGTTGCTTCGTGCGCCTGGGCAACGGCGCGGGCCGTCCGCTGCTGCACAACCCCGCCTACGACTTCAACGACGACAACCTGACGGTGGGCGCGGCGTACTGGACCCGGCTGGTCGAACGCTACCTCGCTGCCTGACCGGCGTTTGCCTGCGGACGCCGACGGCGAACCCGCTCAGCGAAAGAACGCGCTGGGCGGCACGCCGAACTGCCGCCGGAACATCGCCGCGAACGCGCTCGGGCTCTGGTAGCCCAGTTCGAGCGCGACCTCGACGACCTTGACGCCGGCCGCCAGCCGCTCCAGCGCGGCGAGCAGCCGCGCCTGCTGACGCCACTGTCCGAAGGTCATGCCGGTCTCGCGCGCAAAGCGCCGCTGCACGGTCCTGCCATCGATGCCCAATCGCCGCGCCCAGTCGGCCAGCGTCATCGGCGTATCGGGCGTTTCCAGAATCGCGGCACAGATACGCCGCAGCGCCGGGTCCGCGGGATGCGGAAGATGGAGCGGCAACGCCGGCAGCAGCACCGCCTCGTCGAGCAGCAGCCGCATCACGCGGCCGTCGCGGGAATCGGCAACATAGGGCGGCACGATATCGATCGCCGCCAGGATCAATTCGCGCAGCAGCGGCGAGACCCCGAGCACGGTGCAACGCGTCGGCAAGCCGTCGGCCGCGTCCGGGCGAATATAGGCGGTCCGCATGCGCACGTGGCCCACCATGCGGATCCAGTGATCGGTGCCGCCGGGCACCCAGATCGCCCGCGTCGGCGGCACGATCCATTGGCCCTCGTCGGTGCCCACGACCATCACGCCGTGCACGGCATGCAGCAATTGCGCGTGCGGATGCCGGTGGCGCGTCGTCAGGTGGCCGGGCTGATAGTCGGCGGCCATCGCGGCCACCGGCATCGGACCACGGTCGTACGCCATGTAGCGCGGGCGGGAGAGCAGGGCGCCGGGTGGGGAAGCAGCGTCGGCCATTGGGTCGATATCGCAAATGGGTCGAAGATGTGGCGTTTGGGGCGCGTTTCATGCGCCGGATAGGGCCATTATCTGTCCGTTTCGAGATGGTTGTAGTCTCAATCTCGCAGGACAGGCGCCAACACAAGGAATAGCATCACCGTGTTCGCGCGTGTGCGGCCATGCTGCCGTGTTGCTCCCGCGTCTTCCCGACTGCGCCCGAACGCTCCCAGAAAAAGTCCAAACAGAGACCTTGCCATGGCTTCGCGAATCGATTCCCTGTCTGCCGAACTGGGCAATGTGCCCGATGCCGCCGTGACACCGGCCGGGCCTGCCGCACCGGCCGCGCACGGCGCCGCCGCCGCCGGCGAGCGCACCGGCTTCCGCGTGCTGTCCGCGATCAGCTTCGCCCACATGCTCAACGACATGATCCAGTCGTTGATCCTGGCGATCTACCCAATGCTCAAGGGCGGCTTCAATCTGAGCTTCGTGCAGATCGGGCTGCTGACGCTGACCTATCAGATCACCGCCTCGCTGCTGCAGCCGCTGGTCGGCCTGTACACCGACAAGCATCCGAAGCCGCATTCGCTGGCGGTCGGCATGGGTTTCACGCTGGCGGGACTGCTGCTGTTGTCGATCGCGCCCAGCTATGGCGTACTGCTGGTCGCCGCGGCGCTGGTCGGCACCGGCTCCTCGATCTTCCATCCGGAATCGTCGCGCGTGGCTCGGATGGCTTCGGGCGGGCGCCACGGGCTGGCGCAGTCGATCTTCCAGGTGGGCGGCAATGTGGGAAGCGCGGCGGGCCCGCTGCTGGCGGCCGTGGTGGTGCACACGCAGGGCAGCATCGCCTGGCTGTCGCTGGCGGCCCTGCTGGCGATCGCGGTGCTGTGGCGCGTCGGCGGCTGGTATGGCCAGCGGCTGGCCGAGCATGCCCGCGCGGCGCGCAAGGCGATGGCAAGCGCGCCGCGCCTGCCGGCCCGTACCGTGGCGCGCGCCATGGCGGTGCTGATGGTGCTGCTGTTCTCGAAGTACTTCTATATGGCGTCGCTGGGCACCTATTACACGTTCTATTTGATGGAGCGCTTTGGCGTGCCGCAGCGCTCGGCCCAGCTGTATCTGTTCGCCTTCCTGTTCGCGGTGGCGGTCGGCACCATCCTCGGCGGCCCGATCGGCGACCGCATCGGCCGCAAGCGGGTGATCTGGTTCTCGATCCTCGGCGTTGCGCCGTTCACGCTGATGCTGCCCCATGCCGACCTGTTCTGGACCGCCGCGCTGTCGCTGGTGATCGGCTTCATCCTGGCCTCGGCGTTCTCCGCGATCCTGGTGTTCGCGCAGGAACTGATTCCGGGCAAGGTCGGCATGGTGTCGGGCCTGTTCTTCGGCCTGGCCTTCGGCATGGGTGGCATCGGTGCCGCGGTGCTCGGCGGCATCGCCGACGCGCACGGCATCGAGACGGTCTACCGCTGGTGCGCCTACTTGCCGCTGCTTGGCGTGCTGGCCGTGTTCCTGCCGGAAACCCGCACGCGCGCCTCGTAGTCCGGATCCAGGCGCGAGAGCAGGGCGGTCGCGGCGGCCGGCGCGCGCTCCTTGTCGCCGTTGATGAAGAACACGAAGACGTCCCGGCGGCCCGCCGGGACGTCGTTGTTTTCGACGCGCGGAAGAGCTTCCGGCGCCTCGCCCCGCGCCCACGCCCGCGCATGCTCGGCCCACGCGTCGAGCGCCTTTGGCGCGTAGCCATACTTCAGCTTGGCGTTGCTGCGCATCAGCCGTGCGTAGACGAAATCTCCGGTCACATCGGCGAACGAGGGGAATTTCTCGGCGTCGGTGAACACCGTCGCCGCCTTGTATTGGCGAGCCAACGCCAGGAATTCCGCGCAGGCAAAGCTGGCGTGGCGTACTTCCAGTACATGGCGCAGCCGGATGCCATCGACTTCCCGTGGAAGCAGCGCAAGAAACGCCTCGAAGTCCTCGGGCTCGAACGCCTTGCTCGGCGCGAACTGCCAGACGATCGGCCCGAGCTTGGCACCCAGTTCGGTAATGCCGCTGTCGAGAAAGCGCTCGACCGACTCCCCGCCTTCGGCCAGTACCCGGCGGTTGGTCGCAAAACGCGACGCCTTGACCGAGAAAACGAAATCGTCGGGCGTCTGCTCCTTCCACTTGATGAACGACGCGCGTTTCTGCGTGCCGTGGTAGGTGCTGTTGATCTCGATCGCCGTCAGCCGGCTGCTGGCGAACTCGAGCTCGCGCGCCTGCGTCAGTTTCTCCGGATAGAACGTGCCCCGCCAGGGGGCATAGGTCCAGCCGCCAATGCCGACGCGGATCACACCGGCCTGAGTCGATGCATTCGCTGCCATGACGATCCTCCTTCGATTTAGCGATTGACTTGCGATGGCGTGATCGCGGGGTACTTGGCGGCATTGAGCGCGATCTTGTCGCGCACCGCGGCGTCGAGATCGACTTCCAGCACACTGGCCAGCTCGACCAGATAGATCAGGATGTCGGCCAGCTCCTGCCGCACATGCTCGCGCTCGTCCGTCGCCATCACGGTGAGAGACTGCTGCTCCGTCTTCCACTGAAAGATTTCCACCAGCTCGGCCACCTCGACGCTGAGCGCCATCGACAGGTTCTTCGGCGAGTGGTACCGCGCCCAGTCGCGGGCGCGAATGAAGTCGTTCAGCACCTGTTGCAAACGCTCGGTTTCAACCAGCTTCATCTGCACGTCCTTGCCTGTGGTCGGTTGTTCGGTGGGCTACTTTACCGTGCCTGGCGCCGGCCCGGTTCGCCGCGCCGCCGGCTCGTCCGTCGGCCCCGCCGGCTCGTTGGCGAGCACCTCGGCCGCCCAATGCGCAAACGCTTCGCCGCGCGTCGAGCCCAGCCGTACGCCAACCAGCAGCACCGCGTCGAGCGCGTAGCAGGTCGGGCCCGGTACGACGCCATCGTCGCGCTGGGCCTCCTTGCGGATCGACGCCGAACCGAGCCTGCGGCCGCAGAAGGCCGCCTTCAGCTGCCTGGCGACATCCTGCTCCGAGGTCCGGTACAGCCTCGCGATATTGTCCAGCGTCATCCACAGCTTGCCGTCGAGCACGCGGCAGGTGATGCGCGTCAGCGAGTCATCGGTCTGGTAATAGCGCCGGTCGGCGCTGTCGGCATTGGCATTCTCTGTCAGGGTCGACATCCCATGGTCTCCAGCGTTGAAGAACGAGGTGAAGACGCAAGGTATCGCCTTCCGCAGCCGCGCATGTACAGCCGGCGCCGATCGGGCGACGCTTTTTAGTGAATTTGGCGCGAAAACTAATGCTAATGCCGGCAATGGCGGAAACGCGCAAGCAAACCGGAGTCGCAACGGCGCGGGAGCGAACGAGCGAGGGGAGGGCGCGGGAGGAGAAAAGCGGGGGGAGGAAAAAAAGCCAACTACCAAAGGAAGGATGACGTGCGACCCAACGAGGAGCTGGGGTTGGTAGCTGGCTCCCGCAAATCACTGACGGGCGAACCGACAAACGCGATCGTAGGTGGGTCGGTTGGCCGGTTCTTTTGAAAAACTTGGAACGCTGTAACGGCTGGCAAGCCACGGAGGTCAAATCCAATCCTTCATCGACGTATCGCCGCCGAGGCGGCTGGTACACCGATTGCAAAACCAGCCTACGGTCGCGAAGCGTCTTCGTAAGGCTCCAGGCCCGCGTACCGTGGACAAGTCGACCGCAGGCCGTCTATGTGCTCGTTGAGATTTGGTGGGATGCGCTGCCACATCGGGTCAAGGATGAAGTCGATTCCCTCACGCCGGGCCTGCTTTGCCGCCGGTACGAAGTCAGCGTCGCCCGCTATCAGCACGATCTGGTCAACCTGCTTTTTGAACGCCAGCGAGGACACATCGACGCCGATAAAGAAAGAAAGCGCCCGAAGGCGCTTTCCTTGTGGTGCCGGACCGCGGCGATCAGCGGGCCGTGTCGTTCTGCGGCGTCGGTGCGGATGCCACCGGGCCGGTTTCCGACAGCCCGCCGCCCAGCGCCCGATACAGGTCGATCGCATTGTTCAGCCGCAGCTGCCGTGCCTGGATCAGCGCCTGCTCGGCGGTGAACAATTGCCGCTGCGCGTCCAGTGTTTCGAGCTGCCCCGTGATGCCGCTGCGGAAGCGCAGGTTGGCCAGTTCGAAGCGCGCCGCCTCGGCGTTGCGCACCTGTTCCTGGCTGGTGACCTGCTCTTCCAGCGTGCCGCGTGCGACCAGCGCGTCGGCGACCTCGCGGAAGGCCACCTGGATGGTCTTCTCGTAGTTCGCCACCTGGATGTTCTTGCGCACGTTGGCCAGGTCCAGGTTCGACATGTTGCGGCCGAAGTCGAAGATCGGCAGCACAAGCTGCGGCGCGAACGACCACGCCTTGGTGCCAGCCTCGAACAGCCCGGAGAAGTCGCGGCTCATGCTGCCCAGCTGGGTGGTCAGCGAGATGCGCGGGAAGAACGCGGCGCGGGCGGCACCGATATTCGCGTTGGCCGACAGCAGTTGCTGTTCCGCCTGGCGGATATCGGGACGCTGCTCGAGCAGGTCCGACGGCAGCCCCGGCGGGATGTCGGTGACGAAGCGTTCGTCCGACAGCGTGCGCGGCGGCGGCAGGTTCGGAATCGCGCCGAGCGGGGTGCCGACCAGCACCTCGAGCGCGTTGCGCGCCTGCGCGCGCTGGCGCGCCAGCTCGGCGGCCGACACGCGGGCCTGGGCCACCAGCGACTCGTTGTCGCGCAGGTCCAGCGCCGAGGTGGCGCCCGCCTCGAAGCGCTGCTGCGCCAGGCGGAAGGTTTCCTCGCGGGTCTTCAGCGTGTTCTGCGCGATCTGGTACTGCTCGTCGTAGGCGCGCTCGGCCAGATAGGCCTTGGCGACTTCCGACACCAGCGAGATCTGCGCGGCGCGGCGCGCTTCCTCGGTGGCGAAGTACTGCGCCAGCGCGGCGTTGGACAGGCTGCGCACGCGGCCGAAGAAATCGAGCTCGTACGAGGTGATCGCGCCGCCGGCCTGCCAGTACCCGGCGGTATAGCCCTGGCCCGAGGGTGAGGCCGCGCCCGAGACCTGCTGGCGCGTATAGCCGCCTGTCGCGTTGACGGTCGGCAGCAGGTCGGCGCGCTGCACCTGGTACAGCGCGCGCGCTTCCTCGATGCGCAGCGCGGCGGTGCGCAGATCGCGGTTGTTGTCCAGCGCGGTCTGGATCATCGCCTGCAGGCGCGCATCGCGGAAGAACTCGCGCCAGCCGATGTCGGCGGCGCGGCGGCTTTCGCCGGTCTTCACCTCGGACTGGCCGTAGCCTTCGGTAGCGGTCGGGAATTCGGCCGCCACCGGCGCGGCCGGCCGCTCATAGCGCGGCGCCAGCGTGCAGCCGGACAGCACGCCGGCCACCAGCAGCAGCGCGGTCAGTGTCTTGGTCATGTCAGATTTCCTCCTTCGGGTCCAGCCACTTCTGGTCCAGCATGCGCTGACGCTCGCTGCCCTTGAAGCGTTTGCGGATCACCACGAAGAACACGGGCACCAGGAAGATCGCCAGCACGGTGGCGGTGATCATGCCCCCCATCACGCCGGTACCGATCGCGCGCTGGCTGCCCGAGCCGGCGCCGGTCGAGATCGCCAGCGGCAGCACGCCGAGGATGAACGCGAACGACGTCATCAGGATCGGCCGGAAGCGCAAGTGCACCGCCTCCAGCGTCGCGTCGATCAGGCTGCGTCCCTGCGCCTGCAGGTCCTTGGCGAATTCCACGATCAGGATCGCGTTCTTCGCCGACAGGCCGATGGTGGCGATCAGGCCCACCTTGAAGTAGACGTCGTTGGGCATGCCGCGCAGTGTCACGCCGAGCAGCGCGCCGAGCACGCCCAGCGGCACCACCAGCAGCACGGCGGCCGGAATCGACCAGCTTTCGTACAGCGCGGCCAGGCACAGGAACACGATGATCAGCGACAGCGTGTACAGCATCGGTTCCTGCGCGCCGGCCAGCCGCTCTTCGAACGACTGACCCGACCACTCGAAGCCGAAGCCCGGCGGCAGCTTGGCGAACATCTCTTCCATCGCGGCCATCGCCTCGCCGGTACTGCGGCCCGGCGCGGCCTGGCCGGCCAGCTTGACCGCCGGCAGGCCGTTGTAGCGTTCCAGGCGCGGCGAGCCCATGATCCACTTCGACGTCGCGAACGCCGCGAAGGCCACCATGTCGCCGTTGCTGTTGCGCACGCGCAGCTTGGTCAGGTCGTCCGGCAGGCGGCGGTCCGCGCCTTCGGCCTGGGCGATCACGCGGCGCACGCGGCCCTCGTAGATGAAGTCATTGACGTACGAGGAGCCGAACGCGATCGACAGCGTCGAGTTGATGTCGGCGATCGACACGCCCAGCGCGCGCGCCTTCTCCCGATCGATGTCGATCTGCAGCTGCGGCGCGTCTTCCTGGCCTTCCGGACGCACGCCGGCGAGCACCGGATTCTGCGCGGCCATGCCGAGCATCATGTTGCGCGCTTCCATCAGCTTGGCGTGACCCTGGCCCGAGCGGTCCTGCAGGCGGAAGTCGAAGCCCGACGAGTTGCCCAGTTCCGGAATCGCCGGCGGGTTCAGCGGGAAGATGATCGCGTCCTTGATGAACGACAGCGCGCCGAAGGCCCGGCCCACCAGGGCCTGCGCGGTCTCGTCCGAGCCGGTGCGCTCCTTCCAGTCCTTCAGGCGCACGAACGCGATACCGCCGTTCTGGCCGCGACCGAAGAACGAGAAGCCCGCCACCGTGATCATCTGGTCGACGATCTTGCTTTCCTTCTGCAGGTAGTAGTCCTCGATCTGCTTGAGCACGCCGAGGGTACGCTCCTGCGTCGCGCCGTTGGGCAGCTGCACCACGGTGATGGTGTAGCCCTGGTCCTCGTCGGGCAGGAACGAAGACGGCAGGCGCTGGAATAGCAGCACGACCGCGGCGACGATCAGCCCGTACAGGATCAGGTAGCGGCCGGTGCGGCCCAGGATCTTCGCCACCATGCTCTGGTAGCCGGTGGCCGCCCGCGCGAACGTGCGGTTGAACCAGCCGAAGAAGCCCTTCTTCTCGTGGTGATGGCCCGCCTCGACCGGCTTGAGCAGCGTGGCGCACAGTGCCGGGGTCAGCGTCAGCGCCATCAGCGCCGAGAATGCCATCGAGGCGATCAGCGACAGCGAGAACTGGCGATAGATGTTGCCGACCGAACCGGCGAAGAACGCCATCGGGATGAACACCGCGGTCAGCACCAGCGTGATGCCGACGATCGCGCCGGTGATCTGGCCCATCGCCTTGCGGGTCGCCTCGCGCGGGGACAGCCCTTCCTCGCTCATGATCCGCTCGACGTTCTCGACCACCACGATCGCATCGTCCACCAGGATACCGATGGCCAGCACCATGCCGAACATCGTCAGCACGTTGATCGAGAAGCCGAACGCCAGCAGCATGCCAAACGTACCGAGCAGCGCGACCGGCACCACCAGCGTCGGGATGATCGTGGCGCGGAAGTTCTGCAGGAACAGGTACATCACCAGGAACACCAGCACGATCGCTTCGAGCAGGGTCTTGACCACTTCCTCGATCGAGATCTTGACGAAGGCCGAGGTGTCGTACGGCACGGTGTACTCGTAGTCCGCCGGGAAGAACTTCGACAGCTCCTCCATCTTCGCGCGCACCGCGGTGGCGGTGGCCAGCGCGTTGGCGGTCGGCGCGAGCTTGATGGCGATTGCGGCCGACTGCTTGCCGTTGGTACGGGCGACGGTCGAATAGTCGGCGCCGCCGAGTTCCACGCGGCCGACGTCGCGGATGCGCACCTGCGAGCCGTCCGGATTCACGCGCAACAGGATGTTGGCGAATTCCTCGGGCGTCGACAGCCGGCTCTGCGTGGTCACCGTGGCGTTCAGCTCGGTACCGCGCGGCGACGGCGTACCGCCCAGTTCACCGACGGCGACCTGGATGTTCTGCTCGGAGATCGCCGCGGTGACGTCCAGCGGGGTCAGGTTGTAGCCGGTCAGCTTGGCCGGATCGAGCCACACGCGCATCGCGTACTCGGTGCCGAACAGGTCGGCCTGGCCGACGCCGGGCACACGGCGGATCGAGTCCAGCACGCTGGCCGACACGTAGTTGCCCAGCTCGATCGCGCTGGCGCTACCGGACTTGGACGTCACGGTCAGGAACATCATGTAGTTGTTCCCGGCCTTCTCGACGCGCACGCCCTGCTGGCGCACTTCCGCCGGCAGGCGCGCCTCGACGCGCTTCAGGCGGTTCTGCACCTCGACCGAGTTCAGGTCGACGTTGGTACCCGGCTGGAAGGCGATGGTGATCGTCGCCAGACCGGTCGACTCGCTGGTCGACTGGTAGTACATCAGCCCGGGCGCGCCATTGAGCTCCTGCTCGATCACCGAAGTGACCGAGTCTTCGAGCGTCTTGGCGGAGGCGCCGGGGTAGGTCGCCGTGACGGAAATGGTCGGCGGCGCGATATTGGGATATTGGGCGATCGGCAGCTGCGTGATCGACAATATCCCGCCCAGCACGATGATCAGCGCGATCACCCACGCGAACACCGGCCGGTCGATGAAAAACTTGGCCATGAGGCTGGCTCCCTGTGTATTCCGCTATCTGCTTGCGCTTACCGCTAGGCGCGGTGCTCAGCCCTGCTTGGCCGCAGCCGCCGAAGCGGCCGCCGGTGCCGAGGCACCGCCCTGGCCACCAGCCGCGGCCGCGCCGCTCGCGCCACCGGCCGGGGCCTGCGCCTGGAACGGCACTGCCTTGGCCGGCGCACCAGGCTTGACCTTCTGCAGGCCCTCGACGATCACCTTCTCGCCGCCCTTCAGGCCTTCGGTGACCACCCAGCGATCGCCGATCGCCGGTCCCACCTTGACCGGCACCGCGGCGACGTTGCCGTCCGCGCCGACCACCAGCACCGAGGCGCCCTGGCCGCTGCGGATCAGGCCGCGTTGCGGCACGGTCAGCGCGTTCTCGTCGACACCCTGCTCGACCCGCACGCGCACATAGGTGCCCGAGAGCAGATCACGGCGCGGATTCGGGAACTGCGCGCGCAGCGTGATCGCGCCGGTGCTCGGATCGACCGTCATGTCCGAGAACAGCAGCTTGCCGGTCTCGCTGTACTCGGTGCCGTCCTCGAGGAACAGGCGCACCTTGGCACCGCCGTCGACGCCCTTGATCGCGCCCGACTCGATGGCACGGCGCAGCCGCATCACCTCGGTGGCGGGCTGGGTGAAGGTCACCCAGATCGGATCGACCTGCTCGACCAGCGCCAGCTGGGTCGCCTGGCCGTTGCCGACCAGCGCGCCCTCGGTCACCAGCGCACGGCCGGCACGGCCGGAAATCGGCGCGGTGACCGTGGTATAGCCCAGGTTGATCTGGGCCGTGGTGACGGCGGCCTTGGCCGAGGCGATCTCGGCGGCGGCCTGGCCGGCAGCCGCGACAGCCTCGTCATATTCCTGCTTGCTGACCGCGTTGACGGCCACCAGCGGCTTGTAGCGCTCGGCCTTCTGCCGCGCGGCGACCGCATTGGCCTCGGCCCGGGCCAGACTGGCCTTGGCCGACGCCAATTGGGCCTGGTACGGCGCCGGGTCGATCTTGAACATCACCTGGCCGGCCTTGACCTCGCCGCCCTCACGGTAGTTGCGCGACAGCACGATACCTTCGACGCGCGCCCGCACTTCGGCGGTGCGCACGCCCTCGAGACGGCCCGGCAGCTCGTTGACGACCGGCACCGCCGTCGGCGTCACCGTCACCACGCCCACCTCGGGCGGCGGCATCGCGCCGCCCTGCGGGGCGTCGTTGCCGCAGGCGGACAGCGTGAGTACCGTCAGCGCAGCGGTAACGGCAAGCAAACTCGAACGTTGGGACTTCCTCATCGATAACCCCGTGATGGCAATTTGAGATCGGCCGGATACGCCAAACGCCGGCCCAGAGCTAAGGGGCCGGCGTGGACGTCCTGTGCGGCAGAACCCCACGACGGACCGTCGTGGAGAAAAAGAACAATACTAGCCACAAACCGCAATGGTGCCGTATGGATTGCGACAGATGGTCGCGTATGCGTCACTAACTGCAGCCCGCAGGACCCGAATGGTCAGGATCTCTTGGTAGAAAGATGCGCAGGGCTGGTCCAAATTGTGGCTAGCGCGTAGTATATATACATTCAAGCATGTATGTAAGAGAAATATTGCACCGCAAGGATGCCCAGTCTCTTTGCCCCGCCGGGCTGCGGCCGCATATGCGGGGGCAACCGGGATCGGTTAGCATGCCGCCCGTCGCACCGCAGCAAAACAGAGCAGGGAGTCCAGTGGTACCGCAATTTCGTGACGGATTCGTTTCTTTCGTGGCTGGCCGGCGACCGGGTGCGGTCGCCACGATCCTCGGCGAAGCCGTCCCATTCGTCCCCACCGCCCACTGAAGACACCGCTTATGGCCAGACGTACCAAGGAAGAAGCCCTCGAGACGCGACATCGCATCCTCGACGCGGCCGAGGCCGTTTTCCATGCGCGTGGCGTGGCGCGGCCCTCGCTGGCCGATATCGCGGAGGCCGCCGGCGTGACCCGGGGCGCGATCTACTGGCATTTCAAGAACAAGAGCGATCTGTTTGCCGCCATGTGCGATCGCGTGCATCTACCGGTCGAGGCGCTGTGCGAACCGGAGCGGATCGCGAGCCAGGAGGACCCGCTCGGCGGCATCCGCGACATCGTTGCGCTGGTGTTCCGCGAGACGGTGGTCAATCCGCAATGGCGGCGCGTGTTCGAGATCGTATTCCACAAGTGCGAGATGGTGGACGACAACGGCGCCATCCTCGAGCGCCAGCGGCAATCGCACGAGCAGGGCTTGCTGAAGATGCGCGAGCACCTGCGCCTGGCGATCGAACGGGGCCAGTTGTCGGCGGATCTCGATCTGGACCTGGCGGTCAACGCCTTCCATGCCGCGATCGGCGGCGTGCTGGCCCATTGGCTGTTCGCGCCGGGCGACTTCGACCTGAATGCCGACGCCGAACGGCTTGCCGACGTCTTCGTCGACACGTTGCGCTTCGCCCCGTCGCTGCGCAAGGGCTATGTGCCGCGGCCGATGGCCAAGCTGGACGAAGAGATGGCGGCCTTGCGGCTCAAGGTCCAGCAGCAGCAATGCGCGGGCGGCTGATGCGCTGCGCGGCTACCGGCTGAACAACCCTCGTCCGTGTCGCCTCGCCCTCCTTGCTCCGACTTCATCCCTTCATCGCCTCCCGCCAGCGTGCGAGGAAGGCCTGCTTGCGCAGCGTGTCCTGCGCCGCCAGCAGCCCCGGCCCGACGCTGATCGGCTTGAACGCGTAGCCCAGCCGCTCGGCCAGCGCCGTCGCGGTATGGCCGCTCTTCGTATCGGTGCGGATCGTATAGAGCCGCGACGCCGAACGCGCCAGCAACGCCTGCCCCTCGCGCGACAGCAGGAAATCCAGCCATAGCCGCGCGGCCCACGGATGCGGCGCCCGGCGCGCGATAAAGGCGACGCGCGACATCACCAGCGTGTAGTCGCTCGGCGCCACCACGCCGATCGCCGCGCCGCGCTCCATCAGCGACAGCGCGTACGAGCCCAGCAGATTGTAGGCCAGCACCAGTTCGCCGCTGGCGACCGATTCGACCATGTCCGCGGTCGACGCCGACAGCCGCACGCCGGCGCGTCCCAGCGCCTGCGCCAGATACCAGAACTCGCCGCCCATGCGCGCATCCTGCTGGGCCAGCAGATAGCCGACGCCCGAGCGCTCGATGTCGTAGGTGACCACGCGCCCGCGCCAGCGCGCTGCGTTGTCCTGCAGCAGCCGCGCCAGCGCGCTGCGGCTGCGCGGCACCGGCATGCCGTCGAAATGGCGGCGGTTGTAGACGATCACCGCCGGCTCGAAGGTGGTGCCCCAGGCCTCCTCGCGCCAGCTCGCCCAGCCGGGCAGCCCCGCGCGCTCGGGCGAGGCGTAGTGCAGTGCGTGGCCGTCGTTGACCAGCTTGATCTGCAGGTCCATCGCGGTGCTCCACAGCACGTCGGCGTGATCGGCGCGGACCGGCTGCGCGGACTCGGCGAGGAAACGCTGGTTCAGCTCGATCGTGTTCAGGTCGCGATAGGCGACCTTGACGCCGGGAAAGCGCGCCTCGAAGGCATTGAGCAGCGGCCGCGCGACGTCCTCGTCGGTCGACGCATAGACCGTGACCATGCCTTCGCGCTGGGCGCGCGCGATGATCTGCGGGTAGTCGGCCGGATAGCCGGGCGGCGGGTTCACCGGGCTCGGCGCGGCGCCCGGCGCCGCGAATGCGCCTTGCCACGCCAGCGCCCCGGCGCCCGCCAGCAGCCGCCGGCGCAACGCGGAGGGCGGGTCGCCGCGATCGGCTGGCGCGGTCGGTTCGGCAGGCATGGCAGGCGGCAGGACAGGCAAGCGGCAGGGCGCGGAGGAAGGCGGGAAGGTTCGCGTCAACGCTCGCGGAAGCGGCGAACCGGCGCGACGGTGGAGCGGTATTATAGGCGCCCGGATCGGGCCGCAGTCACGATCGCATGGCACGCCCACATGGCACACCCTCATGGCACGCCCGCACGGCGACATCGCGTCCGAACGCGCTGGCCTTGATCCCGATCCGCTGCGATTTCCTTGTCCGCGTTCCTTATTCCGCGTACCAACTCCGGCAGGAGGCCGGCATGCGCATTCTGCTGGTCGAAGATGAAACCGAACTCGCGCACTGGGTGGCGCGTGCGCTGGAGCAGGGCGGCTTCGTGGTCGAACACGTGGCCGACGGCCTGCTGGCCGACACGCGGCTGCAGGCCGAGGAATACGACGCCGTGGTGCTGGACCTGCGCCTGCCCGGCAAGGACGGCCTGTCGGTGCTCAAGGCGATGCGCGGGCGCGACGACCGCACGCCGGTGCTGATCCTGACCGCGCAGGACACGCTGGACGAGCGCGTGCGCGGCCTGAACCTCGGTGCCGACGACTACCTGCCCAAGCCCTTCGCGCTGGCCGAACTGGAAGCGCGCATCCTGGCGCTGATCCGCCGCAGCCGCGGCCGCGCCCATCCACGGCTGCAATGCGGCGCGCTGGTGTTCGATGGCGAGACACGCAGCTTCACGCTCGGCGGCGCGCCGCTGGCGCTGACCCCGCGCGAATCGACGCTGCTGGGCGCGCTGCTGGCGCGCAGCGGCCAGCCGCTGACCAAGGCGCAACTGCTCGACAAGGTGTTTTCGCTGGACGCCGACGTCAATCCCGACGCCATCGAGGTGCTGATCTACCGGCTGCGCAAGAAGCTGTCCGGGCACGGCGTGACCATCGTCACGCTGCGCGGCTTCGGCTATCTGCTCGAGGCGGAGGCCACCGCTTGAGCCCGCCCGGTCGTCCCGCGGGCGGGCCACTGCGGCGCTGGCTGCGCGGCAGCCTGCGCCGCCAGCTGCTGGTGCTGCTGCTGCCCGCGCTGGCGGCGATGATGGCGCTCGACAGCTGGCTGACCTACGGCACGCTGCGCGACGCCGCCAATACCGCCTACGACCGCTCGCTGTACGGCTCGGTGCGCGCGATCGACAACGCGATCGGCATGGCCGGCGAGACCGTGCAGCTGACGCTGCCCGACGCCGCCATGGAGATGTTCGAGACCGCCGCGCAGACGCGCGTGTTCTATCGCATTGCGCTCGAACGCGAGGGCGATGTCGAGACCGTGACCGGCTACGACGACCTGCCGCTGCCGCGCGGCATGCTGGCCAACAACGTGCCGCGCTATTACGACGCGGTCTATCGGGACGCGCCGGTGCGCATCGCCGCGATGGCGCGCCCGGTCTACCGGCCGGACGCCCACATGCGCGTGATCATCCAGGTCGCCGAATCGGCCGAGCCGCGCGCGGCGCTGGTCGGCGCCGTGTGGCGCAACACGCTGGCGCGCGACGCGCTGCTGATCGTGGCCAGCGCGCTGATCCTGGTCGGCGGCGTGACCTTCGTGCTGCGCCCGCTCAAGCGCGTGCGCGACGACGTCGAGGCGCGCCCGCCCGACGACCTGACGCCGCTCGCGGTCGGCCCGGTGCCGGCCGAGGTTCGGCCGCTGGTCGATGCGGTCAACCGGCACGTGTCGCGCTCGGCCGCGATGGCGCAGGCCCAGGCGCAGTTCATCGCCGACGCCGCGCACCAGCTGCGCACGCCGCTGGCGATCCTGAAGACCCAGGCGGAGTTCGCGCGCCGCCAGCTCGACGGCAGCGGCGACCCGGCTCCCGCGCGCGAGGCGGTCGATGGCATCGTTTCGCAGCTGGAGCAGGCCTCGCGCCTGGCCAACCAGCTGCTGGCGCTGGCGCGGGTACGCCAGCACGAGGCGCAGACCGCGGAGGCGGGCGGCGAAGCGGCGGTGCCCGATACGGTGATCGACGCCGCCGCGGTGGCGGGCCAGGTCGCGCTCGACTACCTGCCGCTGGCACGCGCCAAGCAGCAGGACTTCGGCTGGGAGGACGGCGGCGGGCGGCCGTTGCCGGTGCGCGCCGACGCCGCGCTGCTGCGCGAGGCGCTGGCCAACCTGGTCCACAACGCGATCCAGTACTCGCCGCGCGGCAGCCGTATCACGCTGTCGGCCGCGCGCGAGCAGGGCAGCGCCTGCCTGGCGGTCGAGGACGACGGGCCCGGCATCCCGGCCGAGGAGCGCGAGCAGGTATTCGCGCGGTTCTATCGCCGCGTCGGTCACGACGAGCCCGGCTCGGGCCTGGGACTGGCGATCTCGCGCGAAATGGCGGCGCGCTTCGGCGGCAGCGTGACGCTGCACGAGGCCCGCCAAGGGCAGGGGCTGCGGGCCGAGTTGCGACTGCCGCTGGCCGCCGGCGCGTGATCCGGCCATACCGCGGGCCGCCCCTTTCGATCGCCGCCGATCGCCGCCGATTGCAGCCGACCACCGCCGGCATCTCCTCCCAAGTCCACCCGATCAGCGTAAACCCCAGTCAACAAGCTGAAGTTTTGACAGCTTATTGACAGTTTCCGGCTCCTAGAATCGCCGCCATGGCCGTCCGAGCGGCCACTGGAACCATAAAACCACGATATCGCAAGCAGGAGACGCCATGCGCCGCAACCTCGTTCGACTTCCCCGCCTGTTCCAATTTGCCTTGATCGGCGCCGCCGTGGCGGCCGGTCCGGCGTTCGCCGTCGACACCGCCAAGTTCATGATCGGCGCCAACCCCGGCGGCGGCTGGGACCAGGCCGGCCGCACGCTGGGCGCCGCGATGGTGTCGGCGGGCGTGGCCAAGTCCGCCTCCTACGACAACCGCGGCGGCGCGGGCGGCACCATCGGCCTGACCCAGTTCGTCAACACCGACAAGGGCAATCCCAACGCGCTGCTGGTCACCGGCGCGGTGATGGTTGGCGCGATCGAGACCAACAAGCCCCCGGTCACGCTGAAGAACGCCACGCCGATCGCGCGGCTGTTCACCGACACGATGGTGATCACGGTGCCGGCCAGCTCGCCGATCAAGTCGATCAAGGACCTGACCGCGCAGCTCAAGGCCAACCCGGGCAGCGTCAGCTGGGGCGGCGGCTCCAAGGGTTCGATCGACCATATCCTGGCCGGGCTGATCGCCAAGGACATCGGCGTCGATCCGAAGCGCATCAACTACGTGCCGTTCCAGGGCGGCGGCGAGGCCTCGGCCTCGGTGCTGGGCGGCCACGTGACGGCCGGCGTCGCCGGCGTGTCCGAGTTCCTGCCCTTCATCAAGAGCGGCAAGATGCGCGCGCTGGCGGTGACCTCGAAGGATCGCGTCGCCGATATCCCGACGCTGAAGGAGCAGGGCATCAACGTCGAGATCTACAACTGGCGCGGCGTCTATGGCGCGCCGGGCATCACGCCCGAGCAGCGCAAGGCGCTGACCGACGCGGTGGTCAAGGCGACCGAGTCGCCGTCGTGGAAGCAGGCGCTGGCCAAGAACGACTGGACGCCGTTCCTGCTGACCGGCGACGAGTTCGGCAAGTTCGTCGACGCCGAATCGGCCCGGCTGGGCGCGATGCTGCGCGAACTCGGCGTGGCCAAGTAAGTCCGCCGAACCCCGGCCTGGACACGCTCCAGGCCCCTTGCCGTCAGGGTCGATCGCGACCTGACGGCGGCACCGGCGCCGCGGCCTCCCGGACCGCGGCCCGTTCAGTTTCCGCCCCCGCCGATGCGATGCCCGCATTCGGCCTCGATCCGGAGCCCATCGTGAAACCTTCCCACACCGCCATCGGCATCGTCGTGCTGTTGCTGTCGGCCTGCTTCCTTGCCGGCATCGGCGACATCTCCGGCGAATCCGGCTATGCCGGCCTGTCGCCGCGTTTCGTCCCGACGCTGGTCGGCGTCGGCCTCGCCATCTGCGGCGCGCTGCTGACCTGGCAGGGCGTGCGCGGAGGCTTTCGCGCGATGCCCGAGGAGGACGCCGAGCTGCCCTCGCAGCCGCACAGCCCGCGCGGCCTGCTGTGGGTCGCCGCCGGCCTGCTGCTGAACATGGCGCTGATCGGCACGCTGGGCTTCGTGCTGGCGTCCACGCTGCTGATGGTCTGCGTCGCGCGCGGCTACGGCAGCCGCCGTCTGGTCCGCGACGCGCTGATCGGGCTGGCGATCACGGTGCCGATGTGGTTGCTGTTCGATTTCCTGCTCGGCATCAATCTGCCGCTGCTGCCGATCGCTGGCCTGTAATCCGCAGGTCAAGGCCAGGAGACAAACAACATGGATACGCTCAATCAACTGATCAACGGCTTTGCCGTCGCGATCACGCCGCTGAACCTGATGTGGGCGCTGGTCGGCTGCTTCCTGGGCACCGCGATCGGCGTGCTGCCCGGCATCGGCCCGGCGCTGACGGTAGCGATGCTGCTGCCGCTGACCGCCAAGGTCGAGCCCACCGCGGCGCTGATCATGTTCGCCGGCATCTACTACGGCGCGATGTACGGCGGCTCGACCACCTCGATCCTGATGAACACGCCGGGCGAATCGTCAACGATGATCACCGCGATGGAGGGCAACCTGATGGCCAAGCGCGGCCTGGCCGGCCCCGCGCTGGCCACCGCCGCGATCGGCTCGTTCGTCGCCGGCACCATCGCCACCGTGCTGCTGTCGCTGTTCGCGCCGGTCGCGGCCGACGTCGCGCTGCAGTTCGGCCCCGGCGAGTACTTCATGATCATGCTGCTGGCCTTCACCACGGTGTCGGCCGTGCTGGGTTCCTCGCTGCTGCGCGGCATGACCAGCCTGTTCCTGGGCCTGGGCATCGGCCTGGTCGGCATGGATTCGCTGTCGGGCCAGACCCGCTACACGCTCGGCATCCAGGAGCTGTACGACGGCATCGACATCGTCGTGGTCGCGGTCGGCCTGTTCGCGGTGGGCGAGGCGCTGTTCAACGCCTTCTTCCCGCAGCGCGAGGGCACTTTCAACAAGGTCGGTCGCGTGATGATGTCGCGCTCGGACTGGAAGCGCTCGATCCCCGCGTGGCTGCGCGGCACCTTCATCGGCTTTCCGTTCGGCCTGATCCCGGCGGGCGGCGCCGAGATTCCGACCTTCCTGTCGTATGCCAGCGAGAAAAAGCTGAGCAAGCATCCCGAGGAATTCGGCAAGGGCGCGATCGAGGGCGTGGCCGGACCGGAAGCGGCCAACAACGCCGCGGTGACCGCCACGCTGGCGCCGCTGCTGACGCTGGGCATCCCGACCTCGAACACCACGGCGATCATGCTGGCGGCGTTCCAGAACTACAACCTGCAGCCCGGGCCGATGCTGTTCCAGACCTCGGGCGATCTGGTGTGGGGCCTGCTCGCCTCGCTCTATATCGGCAACGTGATGCTGCTGGTGCTGAACCTGCCCGCGATCGGGCTGTGGGTCCGCATGCTGCGCATCCCGACGCCGCTGCTCTATGGCGGCATCCTGATCTTCGCGGGGCTGGGCGCCTACGGCATTCGCCAGTCGGCCTTCGACCTGCTGCTGCTGTTCCTGATCGGCCTGCTCGGCATGGCGATGCGCCGCTTCGACTTCCCGACCGCGCCGGTGATCGTCGGCATGATCCTCGGGCCGATGGCGGAGAAGCAGCTGCGCAACGCGCTGTCGATCAGCCAGGGCGACTGGACCATGTTCCTGCGCCATCCGATCTCGGCGTCGATCCTGGCGCTGACCGTGGCCGTCGTCGTGGTTCCGCGCCTGCTGCGCTGGCTGTCGCGGCGCTCGTCGATGCGGGGCGTGGCCGACGCGGCGAACTGAAGAATTGAAGAACGACATCCGGCGCAACGTCGTGCGCCACAATGCGCGACAATGCGCGTGACGCCACAAGGCCCGGGGCTCCCGGGCCTTGTCGTTTGCCTGCTCTCCTCCGACCACAAGAAAGAAGCGGCGGCGCCCTGCGCCAGCCTGCCACCGTCATGCGATCCGTACTCTCCCGTTGGCGTCCGACGCTGTTGACGCTGCTGCTTGGACTGGGCGCCGCCCTGCTGTGCGAATGGCTGCGCACGCCGCTGCCCTGGATGATCGGCCCGCTGCTGGCCGTGGCCGCGGCCCGCATGATGGGCGCCGACCTGCGCGCGCCATCGCAGGCCCGCAACGCCGGCCAATGGGCGATCGGCACCTCGCTGGGGCTCTACTTCACGCCCGACGTGGTCGCCAAGCTGATCGAGTTTTCGCCTTACGTGATCGCCGGCTCGCTGTTCGCGCTGGTGCTCGGCACCGCCGGCGCGCTGCTGCTGCGCCGGACCACCGGGGTCGCGTTCAAGACCGCCTTCTTTTCCACAGCGATCGGCGGCGCCTCCGAGATGGCCAACCTGGCCGAGCGCAACGGCGCACGGATCGACCAGGTCGCGGCCGCGCATTCGCTGCGCGTGTTATTGGTGGTAGTAATCGTGCCGGCGCTTTTTCAATATGGCGGTATTCATGGCCTCGATACCTATATCCCGGGGCCGCGCACCGTCGACGGGCTCGGGCTGGCCGCGCTGATCGCGATCACGGTGGCCGCCGCGCTGCTGATGCAACGGCTGAACCTGCCCAACCCCTTCGTCATCGGCACGCTGATCGCCGCCGCCGTGCTGACCGCCTCCGGCATCGAGCTGTCGGCGATCCCGACCTCGATGAGCCATGCCGGCCAGCTGCTGATCGGCGTCTCGCTGGGCGTGCGTTTCTCGCGCGAGTTCCTGCATACCGCGCCGCGCTTCCTGGCCGGCGTGGCGCTGTACACGCTGGTGGCGCTGGTGATATCGGCGCTGTTCGGCTGGGCGCTGGCCGCGCTGTCGGGCGCGCATCCGGCCACCGTGATCCTGGGCACCACGCCGGGCGGCATCGCCGAGATGTGCATCACCGCCAAGGTGCTCGAGCTCGGCGTGCCGCTGGTCACGGCCTTCCACGTGATCCGGATGGCCTTCGTGGTGCTGTGTACCGGCCCCCTGTATCATTGGCTGAAACATCGCGCCGCCCCGGAGGAGACCGAGTAGCCGGGCGGCCAGGACAACCGAGGACCACCGACGGGCCGCCATGCCAGAGACGACGCTTGCCATCGCCGACATCGACGCCATCCTGGAGCGCGTGCTGGCGCCCTGGGTCCGCCAGCTGAACCTGCGCGCCGAGCGCGTCGACGCGGACAGCGTCACGCTGCGCCTGCCCTTCGATCCCTCCCTTCGCCACGCCGGCGGCGTGGTCTGCGGCCAGGTGCTGATGTCCGCGGCCGATACCGCGATGATCGTCGCGATCTCCAGCGCGCTGGGCGGCTTCCGCCCGATGACCACCGTCAGCCTGACCACCAACTTCATGCGCCCCGTGATCGAGGGCGACATGCTGGTGCAGGCGACCGTGCTGCGGCTGGGCAAGACCGTCGTGTTCGGCGAGATCGCGCTGCGCGGCCCCGACGGCAAGCTGGCGGTGCAGGCCACCACCACCTACGCGCTGCTGTGACGATGTCTGCCACCCGCCCGGAGATGGCGGCCGACGCGCGCACCGCGCCGTCGCGCACGGCGCCGCGCACGGCGCCGCGCACACCCCAGTACGGCGGACCGTTCGAGCAGGTGGTATTCGCCGGCGGCGGCAATCGCTGCTGGTGGCAGGCGGGCTGGTGGGACACCGTCGCCCCCGAGCTTGGACTGCGTCCCCGCGTGATCGCCGGCATCTCCGCCGGCGCTGCCACCGCCTGCATGATTTACACGCACGAGTCGCGGCAGGTGATGGACTACTACCGCGGCGTGCTGGCCGGCAACAAGCGCAACGCCTACTGGCGCAATCTGCTGGGCAACCAGCGCGTGTTTCCGCATTACGGCATCTACCGGGCGGCGCTGCTGTCGATCCTCGGCGACGGCCGCCTGGCGCGGCTGCAGGCCGCGCCGGAGATCCGCGTCGGCGTGGCCCATATCCCGCGCTGGTGCGGACCGCGGCTGGCGGTAATGGCGGGGCTGCTGGCCTACAACATCGACAAGCATCTGCTCAAGACGCTGCATCCGCGGCTGGGCCGCAGGCTGGGCTTTCATCCCGAATTCGTGCGGGCCCAGGACTGCGCGACGCCCGAGCAGCTGGCAGACCTTTTGCTGCAGTCCTCCTGCACGCCGCCGTTCACGCCCGTGCTGCGGCGCGATGGCCGCGCGGTGCTCGACGGCGGGCTGGTCGACAACGTACCGGTCGACGCGCTCGACCCGACGCCGGGCGACGTGCTGGTGCTGATGACCCGGCTGTATCCGCGCCCGCGCCGTTTCGTGGTCGAGTGGAACGGCCAGCGGCGCCTGTATCTGCAGCCGTCGCGGCGGGTACCGATCTCCAGTTGGGACTACACGCGCCCGGAAGGCATGACGCTGGCCTACGACCTGGGCCGGCGCGATGGCGAAACCTTCCTGCGCGAATGGACGGCCGAGGCGCCAGCCGACCTGGCGCCGGCGTCGTAGCGCGGGAGCGGCGCAGCGGCTGCTCCCTTCGGGGTTCTTGCAATTCTCGCGGCCGGCGCGCCGCGGCAGGAGGCATAGATGACGAAGCGGCAGGCTGGCAACGACAACGAACGCAAGCGCGCAAGCAAGGTATCGGCCGAACCCCGGATGGAGCGCGTGCCGCGCGGCAAGGGCGCCGGCGCCGGGCGCGCGCGCCAGGCCGACTTCGTCGTGATCGGCGGCGGCTCGGCCGGCGTCGCCGCGGCGATGCGGGCCGCCTCGCACGGCGCCAGCGTGGTGCTGGTCGAGCGCGAGCAGATCGGCGGCACCTGCGTCAACCGCGGCTGCGTCCCCAAGAAGATGCTGAGCTACGGCGCGACCTGGGCCGCGATCCTGTCGGGCTGCCTGTCGCATACCGGCGGACGCGAGGACTGGAACGACGCCATCGTGCGCGTCAAGGCCGAGATGGCGCGGCTGCATGCCAGCTATACGCAGCGGCTGCAGGAAGCGGGCGTGCAGCTGCTGCGCGGCGAGGCGACCGTCAGCGCGCCGGGCGAGGTGCGCGTCGGCGGCGAAACGCTGCAGGCACGCCGCATCCTGATCGCCACCGGTTCACGGCCGACGCCGCTGCCGGTGCCCGGCGGCGAGCTGGCCAGCAGCTCGGACGACGTGTTCCAGTGGGACGGCGTGCCGGCCTCGCTGGTGGTGATCGGCGGCGGCTACATCGCGGTCGAGATGGCATCGATCCTGTCGCGCTACGGCGTCAAGGTCGACATGCTGGTGCGCGAGTCGCGGCTGCTGGAAAACTTCGACGAAGACATTGCGCTGGCGTTGGCCGAGGCGCTGACCGCCAAGGGTGTGCGGCTGCATCTGAATACGGAGGTGACGCTGCTCGACCAGGCCAACGGTGCGATCGAGGTCTGCTACAGGCAGGCCGAAGCGAGCGGGAACGGCAGCGGGAAGGGTGGCGAGAAGGGTGACGGGAAGGGCGGTGGAAAGAGCAGCGGCAAGGAACGGATCCACAGCGTGCGCGCCCAGGCGGCGCTGGCAGCGATCGGACGCGAACCCAATGTCGAAGGCCTCGGCCTCGAGGCACTGGGCGTGGCGCGCGGCCAGCGCGGCCTGCGCGTGGACCGGCAGTTCCGCACCAGCGTGCGCGGCATCCATGCGATCGGCGACGTCACCGAGGGACCGCAGCTGACGCCGGTCGCCATCGCCCAGGGCCGCTGGCTGGCGGACCGCCTGTTTGGCCGGCGCGGCGAGCGCGCCGACTTCGACGTGATTCCGACCGCGGTGTTCTGCGAGCCCGCAATCGGCAGCGTCGGGCTGACCGAGGCGGCGGCGATCGAAGCGGCTGGCAAGCCCGAGCGCATCGGCACACGCATCAAGCGCTTCGTCTCGCTGGAGAACCGCTTCGCGGGCAACCCGATGCCGTCGATGATCAAGGTGGTTTACAACGCCCGCAGCGGGCGCGTGCTCGGCGTGCATCTGCTGGACAACGCCGCGCCAGAGATCGCGCAGTCGATCGCGGTGGCGCTGCGCCTGGGCGTGCGGCTGTCGCATCTGCAAACCACGATGCCGCTGCACCCGACCGTCGCGGAGGAACTGTTCGGCTAAGCGGTTCGCCTGGAGCGGTTCGCCTGAGCGGTCCGGCTGAACTGTTCGGCTGAACTGCGGCGCGGCCGCGCCTAGCGCGACACCACCGCGGTCGCCTCGATCTCGAACAGCATGCCGTCGAGCGCCAGCCGCGATACCGGAATCAGCGTGCAGGCGGGCGGCGGGCGCGTGCCCCACATGCGCCGCAATTCGGCGCCGAACTCCTGCAGCCGTTCGAGCGAATGGTCGACGATCAGCACGGTCAGCTTGGCCACGTCGCGCAGGTCCGCGCCGCCGGCATGCAGCGCGATCTCCAGGTTCTCCAGCGCACGCCGCACCTGTCCGGCGAAATCCGGTGCCAGCGTGCCGTGCTGGTCCTCGCCGCCCTGGCCGCTGGCAAACACGATGCGGCCCGGCGCGGTTGCGACCGCGACATGCGAGTAGGCATTCGGACTGGGGTCGTAGAGGCCGTGCGGATTGACGAAGTGCAAGCTGCAGGTGGGACGGCGCGATTCGATCATGGCGGGAGTCTCGAAGAGGGAAACGGAGTGGCGCCAGTATCAAACCTCAAGTTGGGTTAAGGTCAACGGTGACCCTGCTAGCATTGGGACTTTCGCGCGAACAGCCTCGGAATGCCGCCATGCCAAGCCAGCCCTCCCACGACGAATCGACCGAACGGCCGCCGCGCCGAGGCGGCCCGAAGCCCGCCGACATGCTGTCAGTCGGCGAAGTTGCCGCTCGCACCGGACTGGCCGTGTCCGCGCTGCATTTCTACGAGTCCAAGGGCTTGATCCGCAGTACGCGCAGCGCCGGCAACCAGCGCCGCTATGCGCGCGCGGTGCTGCGCCAGCTCGCGGTGATTCGCGTGGCGCAGCGCATGGGCCTGCCGCTCGCATCGATCGCCGAGGCGATGGCGCGGCTGCCCGAAGGACGCGCGCCGACGGTGGCCGACTGGCGCCGGCTGTCGGCGGCATGGCGCGAAGACCTGGACGAGCGCATCCGCACGCTGACCCAGCTGCGCGACCAGCTCGACGGCTGCATCGGCTGCGGCTGCCTGTCGCTGAAAGCCTGTCCGCTGCGGAATCCAGGCGATACGCTGGCGGGACAGGGGCCATGGCCATACCTGATGGGCGGCGGCGCGCGCGGCCGTCACGATCAGGGCGCAGAGCGGGGCGGAGAGCGGGGCGGAGAGCGGGGCGGAGAGCGGGGCGCAGAGCGGGGCGCAGAGCGGGGCGGAGAGCGGGGCGGCGGCACGCGCGCCTAGCGCGGCGTCTGGCGCATCGCGCCGCATGGATCGGGGCGCCGCACCGGCGGCACCAGCACGACGCGGTCGTAGGCGCCGGCCTCGTCCGGCGCCGCCGCTTCCAGATACGCGATGGCCAGCACGTCGGCGGGCTTCCCACCGAGCCAGCGCGGCACGCCGATGTCCCTTCGCACATGCCCGTTGCCGGCCAGCAGCACCACACCGCGCGCGGCGTGCTCCCTTAGCGCGGCCGCCATCACCGCATCGCGTGCCGCCTGGGCGTTCAGCATGCCGGGCAACATCGCGCGGGGGAAATGGCCGCAATGGCTGTCGTCGAGCACGGCCGTCTGCGCAGCCGCGAGATCGGGCGGCAGCGGCCGCTCCAGGCCCAGCCGTTCACGCTCGGCCGCGCTGAACACCGCACCGCCGCGCATCACGCCGCGCGCATCGTCGCGCGACAGATTGGCCGCAATCAGCGGCAGGTCGTGCCGCAACGCCAGCGCGATGACCGGCCGGTACAGCGGCCACTCCCATCCGGCCGCGCCGGCCTGCGCGATCAGATGATCGACATCGCCGGGGCGCTCCCGACGCGCGCGGTCGAGATCCGCCTGCCGCTCGCGATCGAATTGCTCCATCGCGATCGCCGGCCGCCAACCCGCATCGATCGCCTCGGTCAATGACGCGAGCCGGCGCCGATGCCCTTCGGCGTTG
Organism: Cupriavidus sp. UGS-1; assembly: GCF_021213615.1. Taxonomy (NCBI): domain Bacteria; kingdom Pseudomonadati; phylum Pseudomonadota; class Betaproteobacteria; order Burkholderiales; family Burkholderiaceae; genus Cupriavidus; species Cupriavidus sp. UGS-1. The sequence goes on from NZ_JAJQJF010000017.1 coordinate 99,877, forward strand.
TCGTGGACCTCGCCGAGCAGCACATAGCGGTAGGCGGCCAGCCGATGCGCGTCGCCATCCGGATGGGCAGGCGCCGCGCAGCCGGCAAGCAGCGCCAGCGCCGCGGAGAGCGCGGCGGTTGCCGCAACCTTCGCGCCGCGATGCGTTCCACGGTCAGCGGCCCGCATCCGCTCCCACCGTCGCGGCCACGCGGTTGCCATCCGCGTCGATCTCCAGCGGGCCGCTGCCGGAGAAGCGATCCAGCGCCAGGTAGATCACCGGCGTGATGAACAGCGTGATGACCTGCGAGAACAGCAGCCCGCCGACCACGGCAAGGCCCAGCGGCTGGCGCAGCTCGGCGCCGGCGCCCAGGCCGAGCGCGATCGGCAGCGCGCCCATGATCGCCGCCAGCGTGGTCATCATGATCGGACGGAAACGCAGCAGGCAGGCCTGGCGGATCGCCCGCGCCGGCGGCATGCCCTGCTCGCGCTGCGCCGCCAGCGCGAAGTCGATCATCATGATCGCGTTCTTCTTGACGATGCCGATCAGCATCAGCACGCCGATGATCGCGATCAGCGACAGCTCCACGCGGAACAGGAACAGCGTCAGCAGCGCGCCGACCGCCGCGGACGGCAGGCCCGCCAGGATCGTCAGCGGGTGGATATAGCTTTCGTACAGCACGCCGAGCAGCACGTAGATCACCGCGATCGCCGCGATCAGCAGGATCACCTGGGTCGACTGCGAGGACTGGAACACCGCCGCATCGCCGCCCCAGCTGGTGAAGATCTCCTGCGGCATCGCGGTTTCCTGCTTGAAGCGGTCGATGCGCGCCGACGCGTCGCCGAGCGCTGCGCCCGGGGCCAGGTTGAACGACACCGTGACCGACGGCAGCTGGCCCTGGTGATTGACCGCGATCGGACCGACGCGGCGCTCGGTGGTCGCGAACGCCGACAGCGGCACCAGCGTGCCGCTGGTGCTGCGCACATAGATCTTCGAGAACGCGGTCTCGTCGATGCGGTCGACATCCGCGGCCTGCAGGATCACGTAATAGCTGTCGATCGACGTATAGATCGTCGACACCTGGCGCTCGCCGAACGCGGTATAGAGCGCGGTGCGCACATCCTGCATCTGCACGCCCAGCGAGTTCGCCTTGTCGCGGTCGATCGCCAGCTGCGCCTCGAGGCCGGCCTGCTGCGAATCGCTGGTGACGTCGCGGAACAGCGGATCGGCGCGCATGCGGGCCATCAGCTTGTCGGCCGCGGTCTGCAGATTGCCCGACTGCACGCTCTGCAGCGTGTATTGGTAGCGCGCCTTGCTGACGCGGCCGCCCAGCTGCAGGTTCTGCACCGGCCGGAAATAGACGTTCAGGCCCGGAATGCCGGCGACGTCGCGGCGCAGCGACTCGACCACCTGCGGCATCTTCGGCCGCTCGCCGCCGGGCTTCAGCTCGATGAACATGCGGCCGGTGTTGATCGCGGGCGAGGGACCGCCGCCGATCGCCACCACGATGCTCTTGACCGCGGGATTGGCGCGCATCCGCTCGGCCGCGTCGCGCATCAGCGTCGACATCGCATCGAAGGAGATGTCCTGCGGGCCGTCGGCGTTGACCTGGATCTGGCCGATGTCCTCTTCGGGGAAGAAGCCCTTGGGGATCAGCACGAACAGCACCGCGGTCAGCACGAACGTCATGCCGGCCGCGGCCAGCACGGTCTTGCGATGGGCCAGGCACCAGTCGAGCCCGCGCGCATAGCGGTGCAGCGTGAATTCGAACAGGTTCTCGAACCACTGCGTCGCGCGCAGGCCGAAGCTCTGCTTCTGCGGACGCGCAGCGTGCGCCGGCGCATCGCCATAGGCATGCTGCGATTCGTCGACCGGCACGTTCTCGGCCGACAGGAAGCGCGCGCACAGCATCGGGATCAGCGTCAGCGACACCAGCGCCGATACCAGGATCGACAGCGACACCACCGCGGCGAACTCGTGGAACAGCAGGCCGATCACACCCGGCATGAAGAAGATCGGGATGAACACCGCCACCAGCGACACCGAGATCGACACGATGGTGAAGCCCATCTCGCGCGAGCCGACCAGCGCCGCCTTCAACGGCGCCATGCCTTCCTCGATATGGCGGACGATGTTCTCCAGCATCACGATGGCATCGTCCACCACCAGGCCGACCGCCAGCGTGATCGCCAGCAGCGACACGTTGTCGAGGCTGTAGCCGAACGCCTTCATCAGCGCGACGGTGCCGATCAGCGAGATCGGCAGCGACACCGTCGGGATCAGCGTGGCGGCGGCGCGGCGCAGGAACAGGAAGATCACCATCACCACCAGCGCCGCGGTCAGCGCCAGCGTGAACTGCACGTCGTGGATCGACTCGCGCACCGAACGCGAACGGTCGTTGACCACATTGACGTTGACCGAGGCCGGCATCTGCTGCACCAGCCGCGGCAGCGCGGCGCGGATCGCGTCGACCACGGCCACCGTGTTGGCGTCCGGCTGGCGTTGCACCGCCAGCACGATGGAGCGTTCGTTGTTCAGCCAGCTGCCGGTCTTCAGCGTCTCGACGCTGTCCTCGACCTCGGCCACGTCGGAGAGCCGCACCAGCGCGCCATTGGGCTGGCTGGCGACGATGATGTTGCGGAAGGCGTCGGCGTCGGCCAGCTGGCGGTTGGCCTGGATCGTCAGCATCTGGCGCGCGCCGTCGAGCGTGCCGACCGGTGTGTTGGCGTTGGCGCGCGAGATCGCGCCGGCCAGCTCGTCGAGCGTCATGCCTCGCGCAGCCAGCGCATCGGGACGCGCGCGTACCCGCACCGCGAAGCGCTTCTGGCCGTAGACCAGCACCTGCGCGACGCCGGGCAGCGTCGACAGCGTCGGCGCGATCAGGTTGTCGCCGAAGGCGTTCAGCTCGGCCAGGCTCATCGCCGGCGAATTGATCGCCAGCAGGATCACCGCCGCGTCCGCCGGATTGACCTTGCGGTACGACGGCGGCTCGTTCATCTCGGTCGGCAGCGAGCGCTGGGCGCGGAACAGCGCCGATTGCACGTCGACCGCCGCGGCATCGATGTCGCGGTCGTTGTTGAACTCGATCGTGATGCTGGAATTGCCCAGCGTGTTGGCCGAGCTGATCACCGACACGCCGGGGATCGTGGCGAACTGCTTTTCCAGCGGCGTGGCGACCGACGCGGCCATCGTCTCGGGGCTCGCCCCGGGCAGCCGCGCGGTGACCTGGATCACCGGCGAGTTGAAGCTGGGCAGCGCGGCGATCGGGATGGTCGGGTACAGCACGATGCCGGTGACGACGATCGCGATCGCCAGCAGCACCGTCATCACGGGACGGCGGATGCAGAGTTCGGACAGCGTCATGGCGTCAGTGCTTCCCGGGGGCGGGCGCCGCAGCCGGTGCGCTGGCCTCGCGCACCGCACTGCCCGGGCGCAGGTTCTGCACGCCCTCGACCACCACGCGCGTGCCGGCCGGCACGCCTTCGACGACTGCCGCGGCAGCGGTCGCAGCCAGCATCTTGACCGGCATCGACCTGACCTTGCCGTCGGCCTGCACCGCATAGACGAAGCGGCCTTCCGGTCCGGTCACCACCGACTGCGGCGGCACCGAGACCACGCCGGTCAGCGTCTGCACCACCGCTTCGACGCGCGCATAGGTCCCCGGCCACAGGCGCTGGGCCTCGTTGTCGAACTGCGCCTTGACGCGGATCGTGCCGTATTGCGGATCGACGGTGTTGTCGACGAAGGTGATGCGGCCTTGCACCGGCTCGGGATTGCCGTCGTTCGGCTGCGCGGTCACCGGCACCGGGCCGCCGCGCAGCGCGTCGCGCAGCGCGGCGAGCTGGCGTTCGGGCAGCGTGAAGGTGACGGCGATCGGCTGGATCTGCGCGATCGTCACCATCGGCTGGGCCGCGGTCGGCAGCACCAGCGAGCCGGGGAAGACGTTGATCACGCCGGTGCGGCCGCCGATCGTGGCGCGGATTGCGCCGTAGCTGACCGCGACGCGGCTGGCCTCGATCGCGGCCTGGTCCGCCCGTACCGTGGCCTCCAGCGCATCGACCTTGGCGCGCGCGGTGTCGACCGCGCTGCGCGAGATGAAGTTGCGTGCGACCAGTTCCTCGCTGCGCGCCAGCGAGCGGCGGGCGTCGGCCAGGTCGGCCTGGTCGCGCAGCAATTGCGCGCGGGCCCGGGCCAGATTGGCCTCGTCCATCCGGGTATCGAGCGAGAACAGCAGATCGCCAGGCTTGACGGTCTGGCCTTCGCGGATATGGACGGTGCGGACGGTGCTGGAGACCTGCGGGCGGACCTCGACGGTGGACAGCGCCGTCACGTTGCCGTTGACGCTGACCTGCAGCGGCACGTCGCCCTGGCGCGCCAGCGCGGTCGTCACCGCCACCGGGGCCGGTCCCTGCGCCTGCGGCCTGGCCGCGAACCATGTCTTCCAGACGTACCAGCCGGCCCCCGCCAGCAGCACGACCAATGCCAGCGCCAGCCAGGGCGACACACGACTTCTGCCGGTACCCATGGCCTGGCTCCAATTGCTTTCGACAAAGCCTTTGGCCTGGTCGATACCCTTCGATTTCATGCGAGGACCCTCTGCTGCGCCGCGCTGTGATTGCGCGTGTTCGCTCCCTTTTGTCGCCGTGCCCGCCCGGACGGCCACCGCCGGCTTCTGTGAACCGGTGGGCGGCCGGCCGCCCCCAGTGGTACCGCCATGGCGCCATCTCTGGCAAGCGTTGGCAGACGCGTCTGTATTACAAACGATTACAGGAGAGGGGCCGTCTTTGTATCAGGGATCAAACATTAGCAGAAAACGGACCTGGGGGGCCGGCCGGCGCGCTCAGGCCTGTTGCGGCGCCTGGCGCCGCAACCAGCGGCAGCCGAGCGCGCGGGCACGGGCGGACAGCAGCAGGGCGCCGAGCATCAGCGCGGCCGCACCCCAGTGCAGCGCCTGCGCGCCGGCGGTGGCGTAGATCGCCGCGCCGGCCATCGCGCCGATCGCCTGGCCCAGATAGATCGACGAGGAATTGAGCGAGATCGACACCGCCGCCCGCTCCGGCGCCAAGGCCACGAGCCGCGCCTGCTGGGCGCTGTTGGTGGCGAAGCCGCCCACGCCCCACAGCATGAAGATCAGCACCAGCGCGATCGGCCCGACGCCGGTCAGCGGCCACAGCAGCATCGCCGCCAGCGAGGTGCCCAGCGCCACGTGGACCACGCGGGCCGGCGTGGCGCGATCCATGCGCGCGGCCGCGACCACGTTGCCGAGCACGCCGCAGGCGCCATAGGCCAGGAACATCAGGCTCAGCGCGCCGCCGCTGACGCCATGGACGTCGCGCAGCATCGGCGCGATATAGGTAAACATCGTGAACATGCCGGCCGACGACACCATCGTCACGCCGACCACCATCAGCAGCGGCGTATGGCGCAGCACCGCGCCCCAGGCCGCGCGGCCCACCGGCGCCACCATCAGCCCGCGCGGCAGCACCCGCCACAGCGCGATCGCGACGGCCAGCGCCATCACGCCGACCACACCCATGCTGACGCGCCAGCCCAACGTGGTGCTGATCCAGGTGCCCATCGGCACGCCGACCACGCTGGCCACGCTCCAGCCGAGGAAGACGAAGCTGATCGCCCGGCCGCGCAGCTTCGCGTCGACCAGCAGCGGCAGCGTCGCCGCGGCCTGCGGGGTATAGATCGCGGCGCCGATCGCCGTGACGAAGCGCAGCACCACCAGCGCGCCGAAGTTCGGCGCCAGCGCCGAGGCCAGATGCAGGACGCCGTAGAGCGCGAGGGCGCCGACCAGCAGCAGCCGGCGGTCGATCCGCGAACCGAGCGTGGCGAACAGCGGCGCGCCGACGCAGCAGGCCAGCGCGAAGGCCGAGACCAGCTGGCCGGCGGTGGCGGCGCTCAAATGGAAATCGCCGGCGATGTCGTTCAGCATGCCGGTGACGATCATCGCGCCGGTGCCGATGACGAAATTGCCGACGCAAAGCGTCAGAAGCCTGGGATCCATGATGGGGATGCGAGGGGGAGATGGCGCAGAGGGGCCGCCCGCGAATCCCGGCAGTGTAGCGGTTTTGCGCCGATCGGGTCCGGCGCCGCCGCGGCCGCGGGGACCATCCGGTCCGCCGCGGCGGGGCGGTCCGTCAGCGCGCCAGCGCGGGCGTCAGCGCCTTCGGATTGACGACGCTGCCGTGCTCGCCGGCCAGCACGTCGAGGATGTTCTGGAACGCCGTGCGGAAATAGAGCTCGTAGCTGTCGCGCTCGACATAGCCCAGGTGCGGCGTGCAGATGCAGTTTTCCATCCGCAGCAGCGCATGGCCCTGCAGGATCGGCTCGGACTCGAACACGTCGACCGCCGCCATGCCCGGCCGGCCGCGGTTCAGCGCGGCCACCAGCGCGTTTTCCTCGACCAGCTCGGCGCGGCTGGTGTTGACGAACAGCGCGGTCGGCTTCATCGAGGTCAGGTCGGCCAGCTTGACGATGTGGCGCGTCTCGTCGTTCAGCCGCAGATGCAGCGACAGCACGTCGCTGTCGGCGAACAGCTGCTCCCTGGACTCGGCCACCGCGAAACCGTCCTCGCGCGCGGCCGTCTGCGAGCCCTCGCGGCCCCAGACCAGCACGCTCATGCCGAAGGCGCGGCCATAGCCGGCCACCAGGCGGCCGATCTTGCCGTAGCCCCAGATGCCGAGCGTCTGGCCCTTCAGCACTTGGCCCAGGCCGAAGTTCGGCGGCATCGTGGTCGACTTCAAACCCGACTGCTGCCAGGCGCCGTGCTTCAGGCTGGCGACGTACTGCGGGATCCGCCGCTGCGCCGCCATGATCAGCGCCCACGTCAGTTCGGCCGGGGCCACCGGCGAACCGACCCCTTCGAGCACCACCACGCCGCGGTCGGTGCAGGCATCGACGTCGATATGGCCGCCGACGCCGCCGACCCGGCCGGTCTGGCTGATGATCTTCAGCTTCGGCAGCTTCTCCAGCAGCTGGCGCGTGATGCGGGTGCGTTCCCGGATCAGCACCACGGCTTCGACGTCGGCCAGGCGCGCCGCCAGCTGGCCGACGCCCTTGACGGTGTTGTTGAACACCTTGACGTCATGCCCCTGCAACAGCTGGAAGCTGGCCAGCTTGCGCACGGCATCCTGGTAGTCGTCGAGAACGGCAATTTTCATCGTCGGATTCGGTGAGGCGGTTCGTTGAGGCGAGTTCGTTGAGGCGGTGCGTTCGACTACGGCGGTGCCATTGGCGCCCATTGCAGCCCGTTGAGCCCATTGACGCCGCAACCCGGTTGGTACGCGTGCCCACAGACCGGCATGCCGGCGGCCAGTAAGGTGGGCCACCAAAGTGCTGCGAAAAGCCATGGCGACACGGCGTTCCGACCGATTTTCGCGCCGTCCGCTTGCTGCAGAGCAAAAAACGGAGGACGACAGCGGTGGTATCCTTGCCGCCTTCGGTGACGTCCCGGATTGTCGGTCGAGCTTCGCTCCCGCAGCCGGGTTGTCGCCGGACAAAGCTTGACTGGCACCCGCTGCGACACGTCCGCGGGAAAACCGCCACTGTAGCGCAGCCGCAAGGTCCCCCGCGATCCATTGCCGACAGGATCGCGCCGGACTTGTAACGGGATGTGACGGTCCCGGGCGAGCGTGGTCGAAGACCGACCACCATGCGGCCGCCATGCGGGCAGAACGCCCGCCCCGCACGCGGAACCGCTTCCACAAGAAGTGGTCCCTCATGCATGCGGCCATGGCAGGCGCTCTCGTCGACTCCGCGTTTGACCCCGTGTTTGACCCGGCTGTTTGACGATTTTCAGAGCGCGGCCCCGGGCCAAGGCTTTGCCAAAGATTTCTTTTTTGCTTTGGAGTACCACCATGAACCACCCCACCATGCAAGGCACACCGGCGCTGAACGTTCCGGCCTGGGTCAAGCACCAGAAGCTGGTCGCCTGGGTCGCCGAGATCGCGGCGCTGACCAAGCCCGACAGCATCTACTGGTGCGACGGCTCGCAGGAGGAATACGACCGCCTGTGCGAGCAGATGGTCGCCGCGGGCACGATGAAGCGGCTGAACCCCGCCAAGCGCAAGAACTCCTTCCTCGCCATCTCCGACCCCTCCGACGTCGCGCGCGTCGAGGACCGTACCTTCATCTGCTCGCAGCAGCAGGAAGACGCCGGCCCCACCAACAACTGGATGCCGCCGGCCGAGATGCGCCAGACCCTGAGCGGGCTGTTCGATGGCTGCATGCGCGGCCGCACGCTGTACGTGGTGCCGTTCTCGATGGGGCCGCTCGGTTCGCCGATCGCCCACATCGGCGTGGAGCTGTCCGACAGCCCGTACGTCGCCGTCAACATGCGGATCATGACCCGCATGGGCCGCGCCGTGTATGACGTGCTGGGCGCCGACGGCGAGTTCGTGCCGTGCGTGCATACCGTGGGCAAGCCGCTGGCCGCCGGCGAGAAGGACGTGCCGTGGCCGTGCAACCCGACCAAGTACATCGTCCATTTCCCCGAGACACGCGAGATCTGGTCGTTCGGCTCCGGCTACGGCGGCAACGCGCTGCTGGGCAAGAAGTGCTTCGCGCTGCGGATCGCCTCGACCATGGGCCGCGACGAGGGCTGGCTGGCCGAACACATGCTGATCCTCGGCGTGACCTCGCCCGAGGGCAAGAAGTACCACGTCGCGGCGGCCTTCCCGTCGGCCTGCGGCAAGACCAACTTCGCGATGCTGATTCCGCCCAAGGGCTTCGAAGGCTGGAAGGTCACCACCATCGGCGACGACATCGCCTGGATCAAGCCGGGCAAGGACGGCCGCCTGTACGCGATCAACCCGGAAGCCGGCTACTTCGGCGTGGCCCCGGGCACCAGCGAGAAGACCAACTTCAACGCGATGGCGACGCTGAAGGAGAACGTGATCTTCACCAACGTCGCGCTGACCGATGACGGCGACGTCTGGTGGGAAGGCATGACGAAGGAAGCGCCGGCCCATCTGATCGACTGGCAGGGCAAGGACTGGACGCAGGAGATCGCGAAGCAGACCGGCGCCAAGGCCGCCCACCCGAACGCGCGCTTCACCGCGCCGGCGTCGCAATGCCCGTCGATCGACGCGAACTGGGACAACCCGGCCGGCGTGCCGATCGACGCGTTCATCTTCGGCGGCCGCCGCTCGACCACGGTGCCGCTGGTGACCGAGGCCCGCAACTGGACCGAAGGCGTCTACATGGCCGCCACCATGGGTTCGGAAACCACCGCCGCGGCCGCCGGCCAGCAGGGCGTGGTGCGCCGCGACCCGTTCGCGATGCTGCCGTTCTGCGGCTACAACATGAGCGACTACTTCGGCCACTGGCTGGAGCTGGGCAACAAGCTGGAAGCGTCGGGCGCCAAGCTGCCGAAGATCTACTGCGTCAACTGGTTCCGCAAGGACGAGGCCGGCAACTTCGTGTGGCCGGGCTTCGGCGAGAACATGCGCGTGCTGTCGTGGATGATCGACCGCGTCGAAGGCCGCGGCCAGGGCACCGAGCACGTGTTCGGCACCTCGCCGCGCTACGAGGACCTGCGCTGGGAAGGCCTGGACTTCTCGCCCGAGCAATTCCAGAAGGTGACCTCGATCGACCGCGCCGCCTGGGAACAGGAACTGGCGCTGCACGAAGAGTTGTTCACCCAGCTCAAGCACCATCTGCCGCAGGCGCTGTCCGAAACCAAGGATGCGCTGGCCAAGCGGCTGGCGGCTTGATGCGGTAGTCGCCTGACTTTGCGCTTGCCCCAGGCGAGCGCCTCGGCAAAAAAGAAGCCCTCGCGATTTGGTTCGCGAGGGCTTTTTTTTATCGAAAGCTGCCGTGTTCCGTAGCTGCCGTCATCCGCGCGGCAACATGCGGTGCGACCGGGCATAAGCGCGTAGGACATCATTGATCCGGCTCTGCCAGCCTTCACCAGTCGCTCTAAAGGCCTCGATGACATCTCGGTCGGCCCGCATATTTAGTGTGACCTTGCGCTCGTCCGCCGGCAGAGGCGGCCTTCCGCGCGGTTTCAGCAAGGCCTGCGCGGCCTTTTCGCCAACCAGGCTCGGAAGCACTTCCTTGGCCGGTCGCATGCTGGCCATTTCGTCGTCGGTCAGCGGGGGATTGTCCGGATCGGAAAGCGCGGCACGCGTGAGCGCTTCATCCTCGGCGTCAGTCGGTATGTGGATTTTGCGTTTCGTCGACATATTCGAGTACCTCTCGACGGTTGGCTTTGCATTCCCCGTGCGATCACACGTCGTTCGTTGTATTGACGCCGGGTGTCCTCCTTCAGAATGGCGGACTCCATATCGAACCATTCGGCGAAGCGCAGCGATATGCCATGTTTGGCCCGGTTGAGAACGTCCTTTGCGGGGTCGAATTCGAACTCCATCGGGGCGAATTTATTGTATGGGCAAAAAATAACCGGCGCAACGATTTTTTGCCTACACAAATATCTGCGCGCCGAGTCCTCGCGACGCCGCCTCCTGGTCGGCCTCCGCGACGGATCGGAGCGTACGGCCCGACCTTCCGGAGAGCTATCGGCAATGTCGCCCGACTATCACGTTGCGCTCTGCCGTCTGTCACGCGGCCCGCTATTCAACCTCCTGCCGCGTCGCCCCCCAACTGCTCCACCGCATACTTGACCAACCCCGCTCGCCCCTCGATGCCCAGCTTGCGCTTGAGGTTCAGCCGATGCGTCTCCACCGTGCGCACCGACACGCCCAGGGACGCGGCGATTTCCTTGTTGGCCAGGCCCCGGCCGATGCCGTTCAGGATGTCGCGTTCGCGCGGGGTCAGCGCATCGAGCGGATGCGAGGCGGGGCCTTCCTCGATCATGCGGCGGGCGATGCGGGCGCTGTAGAAGACCCGGCCGGCCAGCACCGCGTCGATCGCGGCCAGCAGTTCGTCGGCCGGGGCGTCCTTCAGCACGTAGCCGCGCGCGCCGGCGCGCATCGCCTGGCGGACGTATTCGAGGTTGTCATGCATCGACAGCATCAGCACCGCGATCTCGGGATGACGCTGGTGCAGCGCGTCGGCCAGCGCGATGCCGCCCATGCCGCGCATGCCGATATCGGTGATCAGCAGGTCCGGCAGCGCATCGGGCTGGCGGCGCGCCAGCCAGGCCAGCGCCGCTTCGCCGTCGTCCGCCTCGCCAACCACGGTCAGGCTCGGCTGCAAGGCCAGATGCATGCGCATGCCGTCGCGCACCAGCGTGTGGTCGTCGACCAGCAGCACGCGCGCCGGACGGTACGGTTCGGAATAGGAGCTCATCGGGACAGCGGGGAAGAGTGGGACGGGGCCGCGGGCGGCGCGTCCATCGTGCCGGCGAGCGCCAGCGTCTCTGGCGTCTCCGGCATGAACGCCGATGCCGGCAGGTAGGCACGGATGCGCGTGCCGCCGGGCGCGGAGTCGATATCGAATTCGCCGCCGAGGCTGGCGATGCGCTCGCGCAGGTTGCGCAGCCCGATGCCGCCGCGCGGGTCGCGCTGCACGCGCTCCAGATCGAAGCCGCTGCCGTCGTCCTGCACCACCAGCGCGACGCCGGACTCGGCATACGACAGCGTCAGCTCCACCCGCCGCGCATTGGCGTGGCGCTCGACATTGGTCAGCGCCTCCTGCGCGATGCGGTACAGCGCGGTGGCCGCCTCGTCCGACAGCGGCCGCGGCACACCACGGCAGTCGATATCGATGCGCAGCCCGCTGGCGTCCTGCATCTCGCGCGCCAGATGCTGCAGCGCGGCCTGCAGGCCCAGATCGTCGAGCAGCGCCGGGCGCAGGTTGCGGGCCACGCGCCGCACCTCGTTGAACACCGTCTCCAGCCGGTTCAAGGCCATGCCGAGCACCGGCGCCACCGCACCGCCGTCGGCCGGCGCCTGCGCGAGCCGGTTCAGCGCGGTCTCGAGCACCAGCTTGACCGACACCAGCAGCTGGCTGACGCCGTCATGCAGCTCGCGCGACAGCCGCGCGCGCTCATCCTCCTGCGAGCGCACCACGCGCTGCGCCAGCTGGCGCAGCTTGGCGTCGGCCTCGCGATGCTCGCTGATGTTCAGCGCCAGCCCGCCAGCGCCGACCAGCAGGATGCTGATCGCGGCGATCGCGCCGATCCACGCCAGCGTGGCGCGGATATCGGTCTCCGCACGCTTGTCGAGCTCGCGCAGCGTCGCCTCGACATCGTCCAGATAGATGCCGGTACCGAGCATCCAGCCCCATTCCGGCACCGCCACCACGTAGCCGAGCTTGGGCGCCATCTGGCGCGTCGACGGCTTTTCCCAGCGATAGCGCACCGCGCCACCGCCCGAGCGCGCCGCCGCGATCAGCTGCTGGATCGTCAGCGCGCCCTCGGGATCGCGCAGGTCCCACAGGTCGCGTCCGATCAGATCGGGCTGGCGCGGATGCATCAGGTTGCGCCCGCGCAGGTCGTACAGGAAGAAGTAGCCGTCCGGGCCGTAGTCGAGCCCCGCCAGCGCCTGCATCGCGGCCTGGCGCGTCGCCTCGTCGTTGCGGCCCGACTTGACCAGCGGCGCGATCGCGCTCTGCGCCAGCTGTACGTAGTGGCGCAGCTCGGTTTCCTTGCTTTGCAGGTAGGCGGCCTCGACCAGCGCGCGCTCGTGGCGGACCAGCGCGGTGGCCTGATAGTGCACGGCCAGCGCGATGCCGAGCATGGCGATCGCCAGCGGTGCGACCGCGAGCAGCAGGATCTTCTGGCGGAGTTTCATCGTGACCAGGGTAAACACGGATGCCTGGGAAGCGGCCTTTTACCGTCCCGTTGCGTAGTACTACGCAGGATCGCTGCGTAGTTACGCGCTTGTGCCTCGATTGGCGGGTGTCAATACTACACGCCGACGCGCGACCGGGCCCTGGGCCAGCCGCGGCGTCATTCGCAACGGGATGCGCCAGTGCCACCACCGGCGTATCACCCCGCCTGCCAGACAAGATCCGGACCGGAAGTCGAGGGACCGGGCGCCGCTGCTATCTGCGCTCTGGAGACAGCTTGCCCCCGATCACCCGCCATGCGTCGCCCGCCGGCGCGCGTACCACCGCGCGCGCTCAACGTGCGTGCCCACCGTCCACCGGCCCTTGTTCCTTCGCGGGCTTTGTTCCATGTGGTCTGAGGAGACCTTCACTATGAATCGCATCGGGCAACACCTGATGTGGCTGGCCGTCGCCGTGCTCGGCGCGTTTGCCTTCGCCACCGTTGCACTGTCGCGCGGCGAAGCCGTCAGTGCCTTGTGGATCGTGGTCGCCGCGATCTGCATCTATCTGATCGCTTACCGCTACTACAGCCGCTTCATCGCCGACAAGGTGATGCAGCTGGACCCCAAACGGATGACGCCGGCCTGGCGCCATAACGACGGCCTCGACTACGTGCCGACCAACAAGGCGGTGCTGTTCGGCCACCACTTCGCCGCGATCGCCGGCGCCGGACCGCTGGTCGGCCCGGTGCTGGCCGCGCAGATGGGCTATATGCCCGGCATGCTGTGGATCCTGGCCGGCGTGGTGTTCGCCGGCGCGGTGCAGGACTTCATGGTGCTGTTCATCTCGACCCGCCGCGACGGCCGCTCGCTCGGCGACCTGGTCAAGGCCGAGATGGGCACGGTGCCGGGCATGATCGCGCTGTTCGGCTGCTTCATGATCATGATCATCATCCTGGCGGTGCTGGCGCTGATCGTGGTCAAGGCGCTGGCCGATTCGCCGTGGGGCACCTTCACCGTGGCGGTGACGATTCCGATCGCGCTGTTCATGGGCGTCTATACCCGCTACATCCGCCCGGGCCGCATCGGCGAGGTGTCGGTGATCGGCTTCGTGCTGCTGATGCTCGCGATCGTCGGCGGCCAGTACGTGCACGAGAGCGCCACGCTGGCGCCGCTGTTCACCTTCGACGGCAAGGCGCTGACCTGGATGCTGATCGGCTACGGCTTCGTCGCCGCCGTGCTGCCGGTGTGGCTGCTGCTGGCCCCGCGCGACTACCTGTCGACCTTCCTGAAGATCGGCACCATCATCGCGCTGGCGATCGGCATCCTGATCGTCGCGCCGGAACTGAAGATGCCGGCGTTCACGCAGTTCGCCGAAGGCGGCGGTCCGGTGTGGTCGGGCAACCTGTTCCCGTTCCTGTTCATCACCATCGCCTGCGGCGCGGTGTCGGGCTTCCACGCGCTGATCTCGTCGGGCACCACGCCCAAGCTGCTGGAGAACGAAACCCACGCGCGCTTCATCGGCTATGGCGCGATGCTGGCCGAGTCCTTCGTCGCCATCATGGCGCTGGTGGCCGCCTCGGTGATCGAGCCCGGCGTCTACTTCGCGATGAACAGCCCGGCCGCGGCGATCGGCACCACGCCGGAAGCGGTCGCGGCCGCGGTGTCGAACTGGGGCTTCGTGATCACGCCCGACGTGCTGGTGCAGACCGCCAGGGATGTCGGCGAAAACACCATCATCTCGCGCGCCGGCGGCGCGCCGACGCTGGCCGTCGGCATCGCCCACATCCTGCACCAGGTGGTCGGCGGCCAGGCGATGATGGCGTTCTGGTACCACTTCGCGATCCTGTTCGAGGCGCTGTTCATCCTGACCGCCGTCGACGCGGGCACCCGCGCCGGCCGCTTCATGCTGCAGGACCTGCTGGGCAGCTTCGTGCCGTCGATGCGCCGTACCGACTCGCTGCCGGCCAACCTGATCGCGACGGCGCTGTGCGTCGGCGCCTGGGGCTACTTCCTGTACCAGGGCGTGGTCGATCCGCTGGGCGGCATCAACACGCTGTGGCCGCTGTTCGGCATCTCGAACCAGATGCTGGCCGCGGTGGCGCTGGTGCTGGGCACCTGCGTGCTGGTCAAGATGAAGCGCGGCCGCTACGCCTGGGTCACGCTGCTGCCGACCGTCTGGCTGCTGATCTGCACGCTGACCGCGGGCTGGCAGAAGCTGTTCCACGCCGACCCGAAGATCGGCTTCCTGTCGCACGCCCGCAAGTTCAGCGACGCGATCGCCCAGGGCACGGTGCTCGCGCCGGCCAAGACGATGGAGCAGATGCACCGCATCGTCTTCAACGACTACCTGGACGCGGGCCTGTGCGCGCTGTTCATGGCGGTGGTGCTGTCGATCGTCTACTACGGCCTGCGTACCGGCCTGCGCGCGGGCGCGCAGGCACGGCCGACCGCGCTGGAGACGCCGTTCGAGCCGCTGCCGGCCGCCGCCTCGGCGCAGCGCTGAGCCTGGTGCCGAGCCGAACGCCGTAACGTCAAACCCCACGCAGAGGAAGGAACGCCATGCTGGATCCGCTGAACAAGATGGGCCAGATGGGCCGCTACCTGGGTCAGTCGCTGCGCCTGATGGTCGGGCTGCCCGACTACCAGACCTATGTGGCCCATATGGAAAGCACGCATCCGGACCGCGAGCCGATGAGCTACGAGGAGTTCTTCCGCGAGCGGCAGGAGGCGCGTTACGGCGGCGGGCAGGGCAAGTGCTGCTGAATCCACCGGTCCTTCCCGCGAAAGCGGGAACCCGGCGCCGTTGAAAGCCACTGGGTCCCCGCATCCGCCGGGACGACAGGGTTGTCAATGGTCTGAAAGGCTGCCCACGGGCAGCCTTTGTTGTGTTTCTGCAGCATTAATAAAGGCTTACAGGCGGTTACAGCAATGTCCGTGCCCAAAATCTACACTTGCATCACAGTTTGGCAACCAGAGGAAAAACACTATGTCTCGCCGACTCGTTCGCAATATGACCGTGGCCCTCGCCCTGGCGGCATCGACGACGCTGCCTGCATTCGCGAGCGACATGAATAACGCACTGGGTGGCGCCCTCGGCGGCGTCGCCGGTGCAGCCGTCGGAGGCGCGCTGGGCGGCTCCACCGGTGCCGTGATCGGCGGCGCGGTGGGCGGCGGCGCAGGCGGCGCGATCAGCTCGAATCGCCGCGAGCGTACCGGCGCCATCCTGGGCGGCGCGCTCGGCGGCGGTGCGGGTACGGCGGCGGGCAACG